>JAFRYQ010000172.1 GCA_017437565.1 Bacillota bacterium | reverse complement strand
TAAGACGCAGAGCAGTCCCGGATGACGCCGCCGCTGATATAGACCATGCCCGTGGTGTAGACGGCGCGGGTATTATGGTTGTTGGAGAATTCCGCGGCGTTATTCTGCAGGACGGCATTGCCGGTGAGGGTAAACGTACCGCTGTTTTGGATCATGGAGGCGGTCGCGACGATACCGCTGTTCGCGCCGCCGTCCGCCGGGCTGGCGTAAGCGCCGTCCTTCGTCCATATGGCGCCGCCGTCGACGATGACGTTCCCGCCGATCGTGAGCGACGAGCCGTCATTGATTTGGAAAACGGTCTTGGTATAGCCGGGAGCCCGGGAAATGGTCCCGCTTCCTTCCAGCACATAATTCCCGGCGGAGATCAGGATCACGTCCGGCAGCTCCGCGTCGCCCTGCAGGGTGACGGTGCAGAGGTCGCCGTCTGTGGTAAAGGAGGCCTGGCCGCCGAGCGCGCCGACGAAACTCGCGCCGTCCGTGACTTCGCCGCCATTGGCCTCGATGGCGTAGGCGGGGGAACCGGAGAGCAGTAAGCCCATCAGCAATAACAGGAACAGAACGGGCAGGAGGAAGAGGCGCAGGCGGACGGAGAAGAAGGAGTAGGAGTCGTTTCTCATAGCTAAACCACCGGAAACAGTACATGCGGAGCCGGATAAAAAAGTCACGGGCGGGAGCATTGATCAGGAGAACGAAGGAGGCCGCAGACCGCCGTTTCTTGGTTGAGACTATTGTAACACGCGACGAGGGAAAAGAAAACAGAGACGGCACTTTCGCGCTTTAGCATAATGTGGTATACTGACTGCATTATCAAAGGGAGGACCGACATTTGCAGGGAAAGGGATTGGAACATTTCTATATCGACGGCGGCTACGGCGGCAATCAGGACTGGTTCTTTGACCCGATGATGAAGCTGGGCGGCTGCGGCGCGGAAACGGCAATGGACAGTTCCATCTATTTCACGCTGTACCGGGGCAAGGATCTTTATCCCTTTGACGTGCGGGACCTGAACCGGCGCGATTACCGGAAATTCGGCAGCATCATGAAGCCCTATCTGTCGCCGCGCCGGACGGGGATCGACCGGCTGGACATCTATACCGAGGGGTACGCGGCTTATCTGGCCGACCGCGGAGAGCGGGGCATCGCCATGGAGGAATTCGCCGGGACGGAAAGCGCGGAGGACGCCATCCGGGTGATCAAAGCGCAGATCGCCGCGGGACTGCCGGTGCCGATGCTGATGCTGCAGCACCGGGATAAGCGGTTCTCCGATTACGTTTGGCACTGGTTCCTGTTGAACGGCTGGTGCGAGGATATAAAGGCGCCGGCGCCGGGACCGGCCGGGCGGCCGGGAGTCGGCTGTGCGGCGAGCAATTCCGTTTCACCGGACGGGGAGAAGCGGTTTTATGTGCGAACCGTAACCTATAGCGAGTGGGACTGGTTCGATTTCCGGGATTTCTGGGACACCGGCTTTGACCGGAAAGGCGGGCTGGTGTTATACCGGCTTTGAGAGAGGAAGAAGAGATGAGGACGATAAAAGAAGCCGCGCCGCGCAAAACGGCGATCGATAAAGAGACACGGCGCATCGTGGAGGTGATGATCGAGAACGTAGCCAGCCGCGGCGACCAGGCGCTGCGCGAATATAGCGCCCTGTTTGACGGCAGCAGCCGGGAGCGTTTCCGGGTGGGAAAGGACGAGATCGACCGCGCTTATGACCGGGTGAGCCGCGAGGAACTGGCCGACATCCGGGCGGCCGCCGCGAATATCCGCGCTTTTGCGGAGGCGCAGCGCCAGACGATCGGGGAACTGGACGGGTTCTCCCCGCGGGAAGGCATCCGGCTCGGGCACCGGGTGATCCCGGTGGAGGCGGCGCTCTGTTACGTGCCGGGCGGCAATTATCCGCTCTATTCGACGGCGCTGATGTTGATCATTCCGGCGCGGGTAGCCGGCGTGAAGCGGATCTGCGCCTGTTCGCCGACCGTGAAGGGGACCAACGAGATCGACGCCAAGACCCTGGTCGCCATGGACGTGGCCGGGGCGGATGAGATCTACGCGCTCGGCGGCGCGCAAGCCATCGCTGCCTTCAGTTACGGAACCGAAGAGATCAAAGCGGTCGACCTCATCGTGGGTCCGGGGAATCAATTCGTCGCGGAGGCCAAGCGGCAATGTTACGGCCAGGTGGGGATCGATTTCATCGCCGGGCCGAGTGAAGTGCTGGTGATCGCCGACGGGTCCGGCGACAGCCGGACGGTCGCGGCTGACCTGCTGGCGCAGGCGGAGCACGCGCCGAACGCGAAAGGGATCCTGGTCAGCCTGGATGAGAAATTCGCGCGGGACGTGATCCGGGACGTGGAAGCGGAGCTGGCGGACCTGCCGACGGCGGATATCGCCGCCCTTTCCTGGCGGGATCAGGGCGAAGTCCTGCTGGCGGCGGACGCCGCGGAAGCGATCGCTTATGCCAATTCCTACGCGCCGGAACATCTGGAGCTGAACGTCGCGGAACCAGGGATCTATCAGGAGCACCTCCATAATTACGGGTCGCTCTTCGTCGGGCAGAACACCGCCGAAGTATTCGGGGATTATGCCTCCGGCACCAATCATACGCTGCCCACGGTGCGGGCCGCGCGTTATACGGGCGGCTTGTACGTCGGCACCTTCCTGAAGACCTGTACCTGGCAGGAAATGACGCCGGCCGGGGCGGCGGGCCTCGCGCCACTCGTGGCGCGCCTCGCCTACGGCGAGGGGCTGGCCGCGCACGCGCGCGCCGCCGAGGCCCGCTTGGGAGATATTACAACAGGGACTGACGAATAAAACCATCGCAGTATCAAAATCGTATCAATATCCTGCCAAAAAACCCGAAACCCGCTGAAATAGCGGGTCTCGGGCGAAAGTGTGTGTATTCAATAAAGAAGGAAAGTTTGTAAATTTTGACAAACATTATTGAACAACTCCAATATATCAAATGCCCCTTCTGGTTTTGTGAAGATTGTGTGAAGATTAAAGAGGCCCCCGCGGGGGCCTCTTGTGATGCGTTTTGTGTTCGATTCGACCTTGCGTGCCGGCCTTGGCGCGTCGCTTGCGTTTCCTTAGCCGACCTTGGCGCGTCGCTTGCGCCTCTTTAGCCAGCCTTAGCGCGTCGCGCGCGTTTCCTTAGCCACCGGTAAGGCCCGCGATCCTATTTCACGTACACTTTCGGCAGTCTCTGGCCGAAGGCGCAGAGGATCTCGTTCACGATGGTGCCGGTGGCGTCAGCGATATCTTCGCAGGTGATGGAGTTGACGCCGTCGGAACCCATGATGATGACTTCGTCACCGACTTTCACGTCCGGAACGGCCGTAACGTCTACCATGCACTGATCCATGCAGATATTGCCGGCGATCGGGCAAACGACGCCGTTTACGATGACCTTCGCGCGCGGGGAATACGGACGCGGATAACCGTCTGCGTAACCGAGCTCCAGCGTCGCGATCTTGGAAGGCTTCTTGGCGATGTAGCGGCGGCCATAGCCGACGGAAGTACCGGCCGGGACGTCTTTCAGATAGACGATATTGGCTTTGACGGACATGACCGGCTTGATGTCGAGCTGCGCCGGGTCGACTTCATCGGACGGATAGTAGCCGTAGAGGATGATGCCCGGGCGTACCGCGTCAAAGAGGACCGTCGGCAGTTCCATGATGGAAGCGCTGTTGGCCAGCGTGCGGAAGGGGATGCTGATGCCGGCTTTCGCGAGCGCCGAATAGAACGCGTTGAACTTGGCTTCCTGGAGATGCGAATAGGTCTTGTCATAGGCGTCTGCCGTCGACATATGGGAGAAGAGGCCTTTGATCCGGAAGTTGGAAAGCGCCGCGATCTTGCTGATGTCCTCGACCGCGAAGGGGATGTCATCAGCCAGATAGCCGATGCGGCCCATGCCGGTGTCGACGGCGATGAGGCCGGAGATGGTCTTGCCGGCAGCCGCCGCGCAATCGTTGATGACTTTGGCGTTCTCGGAACAGCAGACGACCGGAGTCAGGTCGTACTTCACGGCGACGTCCGCGTACAGATCCGGCGTCAGGCCAAGGACGATGATTTCTTCGGTGGCACCGGCTTCGCGGAGTTCGACGCCTTCCTGCAGGGTCGCGACGGCAAAGGTGTCGACGCCGTTTTCGCGCAGGACTTCGGCGCATTTGACCGCGCCGCAGCCGTAGGCGTCTGCTTTGATGACGCCGATCAGGTCGCGGCCGTGTGCTTTCGCCTTAATCTGCTTGATGTTGTAATCCAGGTTGCGGAGATCGATCTCGACCCATGCCGGGCGGATAGCTTCTTTGTACATGATGGTTCCTTTCTCCCTAACGGTTTCCTTTACGGCTTAGTGATAGATGACGATGTGGACCGCCGCTTCCGGGACCCGGACTGAGAGGGCCGGCGCGGCGATATAGTTAACTGGTTCCGGGCCTTCGCGCCGCTTACACGTTGATCACGGCTTCCAGGCCGAGCGCGTCTTCGTTTTCGGCGAGCAGCGGCCGGATGACGGCGTTCAGATAATCCTCGACCTGCTCCGGCGCGCGCCCCACATAATTCTCAGGCACGAGCAAAGCTTCCAGGCGCTCGCGGTCGACGCCGAAGATCGGGTCGCCCTCGATGCGGTCGATGAGGTCGTTCGGCAGGCCTTCCTCTTTCACGACGGCGGCCGCGGCCATGGAGTGGACGCGGATGCGTTCATGCAATTCCTGCCGGTCCCCGCCCATCTTCACGGCGTCCATGATGACGTTTTCGGTAGCCATGAAGGGCAGTTCCGCCATCAGGTGCGCGCGGATGACCTTCGGGTGGACGACCAGGCCGTCCGCCACGTTCAGATAGAGCTCCAGGATGCTGTCGGTGGCCAGGAAGGCTTCGCTGACGGCGATGCGCTTATTGGCCGAGTCGTCCAGCGTCCGTTCGAACCACTGTGTCGCCGCGACGATGGCCGGGTTCTGCGCGTCCGCGATGACGTAGTCCGCCAGCGAGCCCATGCGTTCGGAACGCATCGGGTTCCGCTTATAGGCCATGGCCGAAGAACCGATCTGTGTCTTTTCAAACGGCTCCTCGATCTCCTTCATGTGCTGCAGCAGGCGGATATCGTTGCTGAATTTATGCGCGGACTGGGCAATCCCGGAGAGCACGTTCAGGACGCGGCTGTCGATCTTGCGGGAATAGGTCTGGCCGGTGACCGGATAGACGCCGGGGAAACCCATTTTTTCCGCGATCATGGCATCCAGACGCCGGCATTTTTCGTGATCCCCGTCGAAGAGTTCCAGGAAGGACGCCTGGGTGCCGGTCGTCCCCTTGGCGCCGCGCAGGCGCAGGCTCCCGAGGACGTAATCCAGATCGGCGAGGTCGATGACCAGTTCGTTCATCCAGAGCGTCGCGCGCTTGCCGACCGTCGTCGGCTGCGCCGCCTGATAATGCGTAAAGCCGAGCGTTGGCAGCGCCTTATATTCCTCCGCGAAATCCGCCAGCTTTTTCAGGACGTTCACGATCTTGCGGCGCAAAAGTTTCAAGCCTTCCGCCATAATGATGAGGTCCGTGTTGTCGCCGACGTAGCAGCTGGTGGCACCGAGGTGAATGATGCCCTTCGCCGTCGGGCATTGCTGTCCGTACGCGTAGACGTGGCTCATGACGTCGTGGCGGACTTCCTTCTCGCGTGCCTTCGCCACCTCATAATTGATATCTTCCGCGTGCGCTTTCAGTTCCGCGATCTGCTCGTCTGTGATCGGAAGGCCCAGTTCCTGCTCGCATTCGGCGAGCGCGATCCACAGCCGCCGCCAGGTCCGGAATTTCATCTCCGGCGAGAAGAGATACTTCATCTCCTTGCTCGGGTAGCGCTCCGAAAGGGGGCTGGTATAGCCGGTATACGTGTTCTCCTGCATATACACTCCTGCTCTTTCTCATCAAAGCATTTAACGATCATTTCAACCTACTTATTATACCATCCCAACCGGCGCAATTCAACGCCAGCCGCGCGGCGACCGCCCGGAATTAACCTCTGGCCGGGCGGGATGGTTTCAGCGGAACAGAAGCAATAGATAACCAATTGCCTGATTGGTTATCTTTGGTTATCATAGGGCTGGAGACCGGAAGAAAGGGGCGCAGGATCATGACGACAGAAGAAAAACGGGAAAGGCTGGCGGAAATCGAGACGCGATTAGCGATCCTGCCGGCAGGGACCCTGACCTATAAAACGATCAAAGGGAAAAAACAGCCCTATTTGCAATGGGTGGAAGACGGGCGCTCGGTAAGCCGCTATATCCGGAGAGCGGAGCGGGAACGGGTCCTGGCGGAAATTGAAGAACGGAAACGCCTCCGGGAAGAAAGAAGAGCGATCCTCGCGGAGCTGGGCAGACCGACCGCAAGCGGCGCGGGCACGATCCGGGAAACGGGCGCTGCCTATACGGCCATAAGTGAGTATCGCACCCAAGTCGTAACCGGAAGACCGCTGG
>JAFRYQ010000171.1 GCA_017437565.1 Bacillota bacterium | reverse complement strand
TGATTTCCTCCTTATGTAAAGGCCGCCGGGCATGGCCAGGCGGCTAAGAAAAGACTATTTGCTCCCCGTGACCTCTTTCACGATGTCTTCCTGGGTGGAACCGGCCGCAAAGGTGTATTCCCCACTGACGATGGACGCCGGGTCGGCTTTCACCTTTTCACAGACGGATACAAACTCTTCATAAGAAGCGAAGAGGCCGGCGTTGACCAGTGCCGAGACGGCATCTTCCGCCCCGCCTTCTTCGATTTGGACGGTCATTCCCATCTTCAGCTTTCCTTCATGCCAGATGGTGCTGTCCTGGGCTGTTTCCGTGGAATCCGCCACCGCGCTCCCGCTTTGTTCGATCACGATCTCCTGGGCAGCCGGTTCGTGCTGCGCGCTCTCGGCAACGACCGTTTTCGGATAGGCGGCCAACAAGTCCAGGCGCCATAAGATGAGTGCCGCGGCCCCGACCAGGATCAGCAGGACGACGATCAGATCACTGATATTATAGAAAAAATTTTTGATATGTCTCAATTCCCATTCCCCCAATCTCTTCCCCTATAATCTACCATAGAAAGCCGCGCTTCTCAAATGAATTTTCCGAGGAGATGGTGGAATTCCGTTTTACACACGCCCCGCATCATGTTAAAATGAGTCTCGTGAAAAATATCGAGATCGGTAAAAATGAAGAGGGACAGAGACTGGATCGGTTCCTGCGCAAATATCTGGCGAAGGCACCGCTCTCTTTGATTTACAAAGCCGTCCGCAAGGACATCAAGGTCAACGGCAGGCGGAGCGCGGAAGACTATATGCTGCAGGAAGGCGACGTGCTCTCGCTCTACCTGACCGACGCGGAGATCGACAAGTACCGGGAGATCCGGAAAATGCCCCGCGCCAAACGGCAATTCGGCATCGTGTATGAGGATGAGCAAGTCCTGATCGTCGATAAGCCTTACGGACTTTTGACGCATGGCGACGGCAAAGAGAAAAAGAACCATCTGGCCAACCAGGTGGTGGATTACCTGATCGAAACGGAGGCTTATGTGCCACGGGCGGCGGGAACTTTCATCCCGGCGCCGGCGAACCGCATCGACCGCAATACGACCGGCCTGGTCTGCTTCGGCAAGACCGCGGCCGCGCAGCGGGAACTGGCGGCGCTCTTCCGTGAGCACGGCCGTCTGGAAAAAATATATCTGGCCCTGACGGCGGGCGAACTGCGGGAAGAATTGCACCTGCGGGACCGGCTCGTAAAGGACGAGGCGCGTAACCGCGTGGAGGTGCTGCCGGAAGGCCTGCCATCAAAGCCGGCGGAGAGCGCAAGCGGAGCGGAGGCCGGCGTTTATGCCGAGACCATTGCCCGGCCGCTTAAGGCGGGTAAGGGCTTTACGCTGGCGGAGGTGCGGATCCTGACCGGCCGCACCCATCAGATCCGCGCGCAGCTGGCCGCGGCCGGCTATCCTTTAGTCGGGGATCCGAAGTACGGAGACCGGATGGTAAATGAGAAGGCGCGGAAGCGGCTGGAGACGGAAGGCCTCTTCCTGCACGCGCGGGAACTGCGGTTTGGGGAGCTGGAAGGAGTACTGGCCCCGCTCAGCGGCCGGAAGCTCCTGTGTGAAGTGCCGGCTAGGTTCCGGGAGGCAGAACGCGTATTACTGGGGGAAACGGAGACCAAGAGGTTTAAGAATGAGCGAGAAAATACGGAAAACAGGAAACCGAAAGATAGAAGAACAGGCACCTGGAAAAAACGAGGCGAAAGCGGCCGTTAAAGAAGAGGATAAGGAAGCGCCGCTGACCTGGCGGGACTGGGTAAAGGATATCGCCCTGGCCGTGGTCGTGGCGGTCCTGGTCATGCAGTTCATCAAACCGACCATCGTCCGCCAGCGTTCGATGGAACCGAATTTCTATACCAACGACTATCTCTTTGTCAGCAAGCAGTCTTATAAGCTGTTCGGCGGCACGCCCGAGCGCGGGGACGTCATCGTCTTCCGTTCCGGGCTGGAGACGGAAAAAGGCGAGAAGAAACTGCTGATCAAGCGCGTGATCGGCAAGCCGGGCGACGTAATCACCATCACCGCCGGTAAGGTCTATGTGAACGGCGAAGAGTTGGATGACAGCTATACGAACGACCTGTATACCAACGGGGAGATCAGCGACCTGATCGTGCCGGAGGATTCGCTCTTCTGCATGGGCGATAACCGCCTTGTCAGCATCGACAGCCGGTCCCCGGACGTCGGCTTCATCTCCTATGACAGTGTCGTGGGCAAGGTCGTCTTCCGCATCTATCCCTTCAATAAGATCGGGACGATCCGCAATCCCTATGAGGAATAGCAATGGCGAAAAAACAGAGAAAACTCGTGGCTAATAACAAGAAGGCCCGCCACGATTATTTTATCGATGAGGTCTATGAGGCCGGCATCGTGTTGACCGGTACGGAGATCAAATCCGTGCGCATGGGCCGGGTCAGCATCAAAGAGAGCTATGCCAAGCTCGAGAACGGGGAGCTGTTCATCCTGGGGATGAATATCAGTCCCTATGAACACGGCAACCGTTTCAACGTCGACCCCTTGCGGCCACGCAAGCTCCTCCTCCATAAGCGGGAGATCATGAAGCTGAACGGCTTGGTGACCCGGAAAGGGTATACGCTGGTGCCGCTTACCATGTATATCAATGAAGACGGAAGGGCGAAGATGGAGATCGCGGTCGCCCGCGGCAAGAAACTCTACGATAAGCGCGAAGCAATCGCCAAGCGTGACGCCGACCGGGATATGGACCGGGCGGTACGGCGGAGAAGATAAAAGGCAGGAAAGAATGACAGACGAATTGAAAAAACTTTTTGCGGAAAAGACGATGACCGCTGCCGAAGCGGCCGCTTTGGTAAAAGACGGGGATACGGTCTATATCGGCACCTGCACCAGCGTCGCCTACGAGATCGCCCGCAAGCTGGGCGAACGCGTAGAAGCCGGTGAACTGGGGCAAATCCGGGTCGGCTGCTCTAATATCTTTAAAGATCTCGCTTTGATGGAAAGCCCGGAACACGTGCGGGTGGCGTCCTCCTTTATGGGGCCCGGCGAGCGGAAAGCGCTGAAATGCGGCGCGCTGGAATATACCAGCATCCATCTTTCCCAGGTGGATCTTTTCTACCACGACACCTGGCCGACGGATATCGCTTTTATCGACGTCAGCCTGCCGGATGAGGACGGCTATATGAGTCTCGGAGCGACGGGCGTCGCGATGCACCCCTTCGTGCTAGACAGCGCCAAGACCATCATCCTGCAGATCAACAAATACGCGCCTTACGTTTACGGGACCCAGAACCTGGTGCATATCTCCCAGGCCGACGGCGTCGTCTATTTTGATGAGGAACCGCCGGCGGTGGACAATATCGACGAGACGCCGGAAGTGAAGAAGATCTCCGAGCTGATCATCGACCGCATCCCGGACGGGGCCTGCGTGCAGCTGGGCATCGGCAACATCGGCAATTCTGTCGGTTATGGCCTGCACGTAAGAAACGACCTGGGCCTGCATACCGAGATGATGACGGATTCCATGGCCTACCTGATGAAGAACGGCAACGTTACCAACCGTTGCAAAAGCTATATGCCCGGCAAGACCGTAGCTTCCTTCACCTTGGGCAGCAGGGAACTCTATCACTTCATTGACCACAATCCGGACATGTTCTACCAGCCTTTCCCGATCGTGAACGACCCGCGGCTGATCAGCCTGAACGATAACGCGGTCTCCATCAACAGCGCCATCGAGATCGACCTCTACGGCCAGGTGGTGGCGGATAATATCGCGGGACGGCAGTTCAGCGGCGTGGGCGGACAGCTCGATTTCGTAAAGGGCGTGCAGATGGCGAAGGGCGGGCAGTCTTTCATCGCCGTGACCTCGACCAATACCAACCGGGCGGGGATCCGCCGGAGCCGGATCGTATCGCGCCTGGCGGAAGGCAGCGTCGTGACGACGCCGCGCGCGGAGGTCCAGCACGTGGTGACGGAGTACGGCTTGGTGAATCTGAAGAAGCTGACCCAGCGCGGCCGCGCGGAAGCTTTGATCAGCCTGGCGCATCCGGATTACCGCGATCAGCTGCGTGAAGACGCGAAGAAACTGGGATTATTATAAAAGTATCAGATAGAGCGCTAGAGGAGGTTTCAACGTGAAAAGAACGATCGTATTGCTGCTGGTTGTGTTGCTGGTCATCGGTTTGGCGGCCTGCGGCGGCGCCGAAAAGAAGCCGGAAGAAGAAAAAGCGGCGGAATGGAGCCGCACCGGTTATTTCACCGATGAAGCGGATAACCTGCTCTCCATCATGACGCCGGAAGAATTCGGAGATCCCGATCAGGAGGGCTGGTATGTCGGCGGCTTCCTGGGGGAGGACATGTACGGCTGGTTTATTCCGCAGGAGGGCAATACCCTGCACGGCAATATCGTCCCGGAGTATGAGGAGGGCGAATTCGTCGTCACCGTTTCCGAAGAGGGCAAGGATGGCGTCAAGCTCGAGACGGAAAAGGGCGACGTCTACCACTTCACCCCGACCGAGCTGCCGGAAGCGACGGTCGTGGTGAATATCAATACCGAAGGCATGGGCGAGATCGCCTACGCCAAGGAAGGCGAAGAACCGGAATTTGAAGAGGGCTACCCCTATCAGTCCGCCTATATCGGCCTAGCCGAACCGGAGAACTACGTATTCGAAGCGCGGGCTTCCGAAGGCTGGAAGTTCGTGAAGTGGACCAAAGACGGCAAAGACTTTGCCACGGAGGCCCGCATCAACGTGGAACTGAAGGAAAGCGCCGACTTTGTCGCCGTGTTCGAAGCAGCGGATGAGGGTGAGGCGGAAAAAGAGTCTCAGGAAACCGCGGAGAAATCGGAAGACGGCCAGAACCCGGTCATGAACGTTGTCGGCAAGTACCAGTGTGACCGGGCTGGCGCGCTGGTGGAAGCGGAAGGCGCGGATGGCGCCAAGGTGACCATCGACTGGGGCAGTAGTG
>JAFRYQ010000170.1 GCA_017437565.1 Bacillota bacterium | reverse complement strand
TAGGGTCCGTCACCAGCACGGGTGCTCGGAGCAGACTAAATCCTTTGCCGCTTGATACCAAGAAGGTAATTTACACATAAATAAGGACTCGGCGTAATCCGGGCCGGATCCTCAGGGGATATCATGGCAGAGCGCCTCTATCAGGGGTATGCATGATGAAATGCCGTCCAACAGGGGTATGCATGATGAAATGCCGTCCAAACGGTGGATACCATGATACCTTTCTTGATCCTGGAGAAGGAAATGGCCCCGGAACCGAAAGCAGCCCGGCAGAGGGAGAGCAAACCGCGGAATCACTTGCGCAGGAGAAGCGCTTCCTGTATGATAGGAGAGACCCCGGCGGGCAGAGGCCGGGCAGGAAGCGTTGAAAAAATAACGGCGTAGGCAAGGCCATTCGCCGAAGGAGGAAATATGCTGACGGGAAAACAGAGAAGTTATCTGAAGGGATTGGCGCATGAGATGAGCGTGACGGCGTCGGTGGGGAAAGCCGGCGTGACGGAGACGGTATTGAAATCGATCGATCAGTATCTGGCGGCGAACGAACTGATGAAATGCTCCATTCAGGAAGGAGCGGGACTGGACGCCAAAGAGACGGCCAATTTGATCGCGGAAGAACTGCATGCCGAGTACGTGCAGGCGATCGGCCGGCGCTTTGTTCTCTATCGCCGGGCCCGTGATCCGGAAAAGCGGAAGATCGAACTGCCGCGATAGAAGGCGGGACGGAGGCTTTTCAAGATGGCGAAGGGCAAGGAAAACAGCGGCAAGACGAATGCCATGCGGATCTTGGACAGCATGGAGATCCCTTACGAACATTTTACCTATGAGTCGGACGGATTCGCCGACGGGGTGACCGTGGCCGGGAAACTGGGACTTTCCTGCGACGAAGTCTTTAAGACGCTGGTCACGACGGGAAGCGACCGGGAGCACTATGTGTTTGTCATTCCAGTCGATAAGGAACTCGATCTGAAAAAATGCGCGGCGTCGGTCGGGGTGAAATCCGTGGAAATGCTGCATATGAAGGATCTCTTCAATCTGACCGGTTATGTGCGGGGCGGCTGTACGTCGGTGGGCATGAAAAAGAAATTCGTCACGCGGATCGACGAGACGGCGATCCTGCAGGACCAGATCTATGTGAGCGGCGGACGCATCGGGTCCCAGATCCGCATCGCCCCGGACGACCTCCTGCGGGCGGCGGAAGCGGAGTACGCCGATCTGACTCGGTGAGAGGGAAGCGGCCTGACTTATCAGGAAACGTCGGAACGCATCCGCCTTGCCCCAGACTTTGCTCCAGAGCTGATCAAGAAATCCCAAAATAAAAATGTCGGACAGGACTTCCCAAACAGGGAGGTTCCGTCCGACATTTTTTTAGCTCAGAATCGTTTTCCGCCTATTTCAGCATGGCGTTGGCGGCGGCGCTGGAGATGACCGCCGGGCCGCCGAGGACGTAGACCGTCTTGACGCCGGCGCCGCGGGCAAAGGCGGCTGCCGGCTGGTAACCGGCCTCCGTGCTGTTCACTAACAGGAGCGGCGCGCCGACCGCCATGGCGAGCGGGCCGCCAGAGAGGCCGTCCGGGAAATTCTGCGCGTAGGCGAGGACGGCCGCTTTGCTCTGGGAGGCAAAATAGTGCTGCGCGATGATGACGGAAGTTTCAAACCGCGTCTTGCCGCCGAGGCGGATGACGCTGCCCAGTTTGCGCAGCTGCGTCTGGACGTTGGAATTGACCGAGCCCAAGCCGCCGAGAATCGTGAATTTCACGCCGGAGAGACTCTTTAGATAGGCGAGCTGCTCCGCAGACAACTTATCGCCGACGATCAGGATCGGCTTGCCGATCGCGGAAGCCGAGAGGCTGTCGGCAAAACCGCCGCCGGCGCAGATCAGGATCTCGCCGCCTTTGACCCCGGCCGCCTTCAGGATGAGCAGGTTGGTATCATAGCGGTTGGCGCCCCCGAGACGCTGTACCTGATAGCCGGCGAGATTGGTGCGGATCTCGTTTGGCACCATGGCCGGCCCGCCGAGCAGATAGACCTTGCCGCCCGGTTTGACGTTGGCGCGGACGTACTGGATGACGTCTCCTGGGTTATTCTTGCTGGTCAGCAGGATCGGCGCCTTGGCCACCTTGGCCAGATAAGCTCCGGTCAAAGCATCCGGGAAGTTCTCCCCGCTGGCGATGACGGCGGCATCGAACTTGCTCACGCCCAGCTCCGTTTTCAAAGCATCCGCCGCGAGCAGGCTGGTATCGTAGCGATTGGGCCCGAAAATGCGGACCACATTGGCCTGGTCCTGGGAAGTATCGTAAGGATCGACCGGGGGATCGACCGGCGGGACCGGGGAAGCGCCGGTGAGACCGATGTCCTTCTTGACCTGGTCGAACTGGCTGGAATTGATGAGCGGCATGAGGACGTCGTAATCATTGTCGCAGCCCGCGGTCGAACGGTAACCGAGCCGCAGGAACTTCCCGTCGAAATTATCCTTAAAGGGCGTCCCGTTATAGCGCATGGAGACCTGATCCAGGTCCTTCTCACATTTGGCCATGAGGGCGCGGAAGTTCGCTTCCATTTCTACGAAGGTCTCGCAGTAGGCTTTGTTCTCAATGATCCCCTTATACACCGCCGGCGCGTTCTTGCGGGCATAGTCCAGATAGAGCAGAGTCCAGTAATAGAATTCCGAATAAGCGTTGCGGTTATTCAGGTAGGAGAGCATGAACGTGTTCCAGGCATCCGTCTCTTCTTCATATTTGGAGAAATAGGGGAAGAGGCGCTCGATCACGTGCAGGCCCCAGTGGTAGGCGCTGAATTCGTTGAGGAGGCCGTAGACACCGATTTGATTGGCGGAAGGCTCCGCGCCGGGGGCGACGTAGGTATCGTAACGGAAGGTGCGGTATTTTTCGGGAATCGACCCGGTCACGGTCTCCGTCTTGAAGACGTCCGTCTGGGGTACCGCGCGCGTTTTGCCGTTGCCCAGATAATAGAGGTCGTACCAGCTATAGGTGTCGTAATCAAAGCCGCCAATGCGGTGGGTGTAGCCGTGGAACTCTTCGTGCGTGCCGGTATCAATGCCATCCGTGATGCTGCCCCGGTAGAACCAGAAGGTGATGTCTTCCCCTTTGCTGTTCATGGTGTTCAGGATGTGGTAGGCATCCGGGTCATAGGCTTTCGCCAAAGCCAGAATATTGCTCACCGTGACGGCGGCGTCCGGCGCCGGTACCGAATCGGCTTCGGCCGTTTCCGGAAGGCCGGGCAGGAAGGCCAGCAGGAGAGCAAAAATAACAAGGAAGGAAAGGGCGCGGCGCCAGCCGGCAGATTGGTTTTTACGAGTCATAGGTCTGATCATTCTCCGTTTTTTCTGAAATATCCCTATATGCGTATTATATATCCTGAGTCCGACCGGCGCACGCTTTTTTCATTGTCGCCCGGTGGGCGACCACCGGCGGGACCAGTTCGGTTATCCTAAGCACGTAAGGAAGAGCAGAGGCGTTGGAAGAAAGGAGACCAGCGATGAAAATTGGTAAATGGATCAAAGAAGCGATGCAAAAACCCGGGACCGGGAAGCCGGAAACGATGACGGAAGATAAGCCGGAAGAAATGACAGTAGAAGCGAAGGAAAAGAAGGAGATGGAAGAAATGAAGGATATAAACGTGACGAAAGAAATGCCGGTCAAAAAAGGAAATCAGGATCTCATGGAAGTGGTATTCATCATCGACCGCAGCGGTTCGATGAGCGGCCTGGAGGCGGATACGATCGGCGGCTTTAATTCCACCTTGGAGAAGCAGAAACAGGAAAGCTGCAAAACGCTTTGGTCGACGGTGCTCTTCGACGACCGGCATGAAGTGGTGCACGACCGCCTGCCGATCGACCAGGTCAAGCCGCTCGATACGGATACCTATTATGTGCGCGGCATGACGGCGCTGCTGGACGCGATCGGCAGAGCCATCCACCACGTCCGCAACATCCATAAATACGCGCGGCCGGAAGACGTGCCCGGTAAGACGCTCTTCGTGATCACCACCGACGGCATGGAAAATGCCAGTCGCGAATACACCTATGCGAAGGTCCGTCAGATGATCGAGCGCGAAAAGGAGAAATACGGTTGGGAATTCATGTTCCTCGGCGCCAATATGGACGCGGTCGACGTCGCGGGGCGCATGGGCATCGATCGGAGCCGGGCCGCGACCTTTATCAACGATGATATCGGCATCCGTAAGAACTATGAAGCGGTAAGCGGGGCTATGAAGTGCATGGCCCAGGCCGGTTATATCCCGGATCAGGCTTTGGAAGAAGTCCGCAAGGACTACGCCAAGCGCTCCCGGAAGCGCTGGTAACCGGCGAGAGGACAGACAGCGGGCGGCGGCTGCGGGCGCCGCCCGTTCTGGCACCCGGTGCTTGAAGAGACGCGGGCGGCAGCAATCAACAGACGCCGCCCGCTCTGGCGTCCGCCCTCCCGGCCAACAGAGGATCGATTGAACTGCTGCGCGGATTGATATAAAATAACAGTGATCTGTAAAGCATGGAAAACGATCCAACGGAGAAAGAACGGCATCCGCCTGCAGGCCGGAGCCGGGAGGGGACGAGCGAAATATGAAAAAGATCAAACTGGTAGAAGAAAAAGAAGTGAAAGGCCTGT
>JAFRYQ010000169.1 GCA_017437565.1 Bacillota bacterium | reverse complement strand
TACCCGGTTTTCTCTCACTGGAGGCTAAAAATACCGGAGATCGATTCGGGCACCGGCAGCGGCGGTATCAGGAGCCTGATTGCGAGGCGAAAGTACCCGATTTTCTCTTACTGGAGGCTAAAAATACCGGAGATTGATCTTGGCACCGGAAGCGGCGGTATCGGGAGCCTGATCGCGAGGTAAAAGTACCAGGTTTTCCCTCGCCGGAAGCTAATAATACCGGAGGCCGCCCTGGGCGCCGTGATGGCTTTGCGGATGGCAATGTGTTTGATATAAGATGGCTGATATGGTAAAATAATACGATAAACAACTGGGGGAAAAGGGATGTATTTGGGGATAAAAAGTGCTTTAAGGAGAAGGACTGCCTGGGGGCACGCTGCCTTCTTGATGATGCTCTGTCTGGGACTGCTCTTTGGCAGCGGCCTAACGGCTTTTGCCGAGGAAAGGGAACCCGCGGAGATCGATAAAAGTGAAGAAACGCTTGCCGAGGAAGCGCTTTCGGAAGAAGCCTGGCCGGAAAACGAGCCGGCTGAAGTGCTGCCAACGGAAGACGAACCGGAGGACGTGGCGTCGGAAGACACAATGCCGGAAGAAGATCCGGCAGCTGAACCGGAAGACGAGCCGGTGGCAGAAGAAGCCGAAGCGGCAGATACTGAACCGGAAAGCGAAGCGCTGGAAGAAGCGTTGCCGCAAGACGGGCCGGAAGAAGCGTTGCCGCAAGACGGGTTGGAAGAAGTCAAACCGGTAAAAGAGAACCCGGGGGAACTGCTGGACCGCATGGTAACGGAGCCGGTCGTAAAAGATGCCGACGCTACGGGAAAAGAAGCGGAAATGCAGGACGATCCGACGGAAATGCAGGACGATCCGACGGAAACGCAGGACGATCCGACGCAACCGGAACCGGCCGGGGCAGAGGAACCGCAGACCCCGGACGGACAGGAGGATCCCGGGAACGGAGAAGGCCAACCGGGACCGGCAGAGCCGGAAGATACGGAAGGGCAGACGCCGACGGACTCACAAGAAGAGAAGCCGGAAGACGCCGAGCAACAGAAGCCAACCGATACGGAGGAAGAGAAACCGGAAGAACAGAAGCCGGAAGATACGGCAGAAGAGCAGAAACCGGAAGATACGGAAGAAGAACAGAAGCCGGAAGTACCGGCGAAACCGGTCAAGATCAGGCGCACCTATACGCGGCTGGCCGGGAGCAACCGCTATGAGACGGCGCAGCAGGTCGCGGAAGCGGTAAAGGCGGCCCGGGAAGAGGAGAAATTCGATCACATCATCATCGCCAGCGGGTTGAATTTTCCGGACGCGCTTTCGGGCGGATATCTGGCGGCGGTGAAGAACGCGCCGATCCTGCTGATCAACGGCAATAACGTGAAAGAGATCGCGGCTTACGCGAAAGAGAATCTGAAAGAAGGCGGGACGGTCTATATCCTGGGCGGGAAAGGATCCGTTTCCGGGGAGACCGAAACCGAGCTGGAAGGCGTAAAAGTGCGGCGTCTGGCCGGGAAGAACCGGTATCTGACCAATCTCGCCATCCTGAGAGCCGCCGGGACCAAGGCGCCGGAGTATCTGATCTGTTCCGGGGAGGTGTTCCCGGACGCGCTGGCGGCGGCAGCCACCCGGCAACCCATCATGCTGGTGGCCAAGAGCGGCTTGAATGAGCAGCAGACGGCTTATATGGAGAAGCTGCAGGAGATGGGCAAGAAATTCGTGATCGTCGGCGGTACCGGCTCGGTCACGAAAGCGACCATGAAACAGGTGAAGGCCTACGGGAAAACGAGCCGAGTGGCCGGCGACGACCGCTATGAGACCGCGGTGAAGATCGCGGAAAAGTATTTCCCGGAGGAAACCGAAAGCGTAATCGTTGCCTGCGGGGAGGATTATCCCGACGCGCTCGCGGGCGGGGCTCTGGCCGTGGCCAAAGGCGCGCCGGTGCTCCTGGCTTCTGTCCGCAACTTCATCGGCGCCTACAATTACACCGTTGACGCGAAAGCGAAGGATGTGGTCGTCGTGGGCGGTAAGAAGCTGGTACCGGATTCCGTACTGGGCGGAAAGAGAAAAGCCGACAAGCTGTTTTCTTATCAGGGACGGATGTACTACGTTAAGCCGGATGGCAAGATCGCGGTCTCCGAGACCGTCTTCTCCGAAACGGCCGGCTGCACGTATCTGACCGACGGCAATGGATGGGTGACACAGATGGAAGCATCAGCAAAAGGGATCGACGTATCCGAGTTTAACGCCACGATCAATTGGAAAAAGGTCGCGAAATCCGGTATTTCTTTCGCCTTTATCCGGGTCGGCGGCCGTTACGGCGTCCGGGCGACGATTTACGACGACGAACGTTTCGTGGAGAATATCAAAGGAGCGGCGAAAGCCGGGATCAAAACCGGCGTGTACTTCTTCACCCAGGCAATCACCGTGAAGGAAGCCATCCAGGAGGCTAATTATACGCTGGAGAAGGTAAAGGATTACCAGATCGATCTGCCGATCGTCTTTGATACGGAATTCATGTATAACGGGCGGCATAACAATCTGGATAAACAGGCCCGGACCAAAGTCGCGCGGGCCTTCTGCGAACGGGTGAGAAAGGCGGGCTATACGCCGATGATCTACGCCTCCAGCACCTACCTGCGTGACGAACTGGATCTGACCCAGCTGCCCTATGATATCTGGGTGGCGGAGTGGACGGATAAGCTGAGCTACCAGGGACCCTACCGGTTCTGGCAGTACGCGGCCGATGGCCAGGTCGACGGGATCACCGGCAACGTGGACCTGGACTATATGTTCGGGGAGTATAAACTGTAAGGAAGGCTGTTAAGGAAGAAAGATGACGGAGCTACTGAAAAACAAGAATTTCCGCATCGTGATCATGATGCTGATCGACGCGGCCGCGGTCTGCTTTGCCGCGTTCGTGGCGCTGGCGTTGCGCTTTGATATCATCGCCAAGCCATTGGATTACGTGCTCTATATGGGACATGCGAAAGCCTGCATGATCTTCTACATCGTCTTCATCATCGTGACGATGCTGATCTTCCGGCTCTATAACCGGGTGTGGACCTACGCCGGTCTGCCGGAAGTCTTCGATATCCTGAAGGCCGTGTTCGTGGTGGAGGCTTTGATCCTCGTCTGCCACGTCCTCCTGCAGAAGAGCATGCCCCGGAGCTATTATCCACTTCACTTTATGGTCATGACCATCATCGTCCTCGCTTCACGCTTCGGCATGCTGGTGGTGAACGCGCTCCGCGGCGTGTACACGCATGAGAAGATCAACCGCTATATCATGTGCGTCGGCGCGGGATCGGCGGCCGCCATCATGATCAAGGAATTCGCGCATCCCGGCACGCACGCCAAGGTGGTCTGCGCGATCGACGACAATAAGAACAAGCGCAATAAGTATTTAAGCGGCGTGCCCATCGTCGGCGGCCGCGACGAAATCGCCAAGAATATTAAAAAATACGGGGTCAATGAGATCATCATCGCCATCCCGTCCGCGTCGGCGAAGGATATTAAGGACATCGTCGGCAAATGCCAGGAAACGGGCCTGCCGGTCCGCATCCTGCCTTCGGTCGCCCGCAGCCTGAGCTCCTCCGTCATCAAGGAACTGCGCCCGGTCAGCTATGAAGACCTGCTGGGCCGGGACCCGGTGGTGGTCGATCAAAGCGGGATCGCCGATTTCATCGAGGGCAAGGTGGTCCTGGTCACGGGCGGCGGCGGTTCCATCGGTTCCGAGCTTTGCCGGCAGATCTGCCACGCGCGTCCCAAAAAACTGATCATCTTCGATATCTATGAGAATAACGCCTACGACATTGAGATGGAATTGGAGCGGCATTATCCGGACGTCAGCATCTCGACCCTGATCGGTTCGGTGCGCGATAAGGACCGCCTGGAGATCGTCTTCCGCAAATACCGCCCGCAGCTCGTCTTCCATGCCGCGGCGCATAAGCATGTGCCCTTGATGGAAAAATCGCCGAACGAGGCGATCAAGAACAACTGCCTGGGCACCCTGAACCTCTGTGAACTGGCGGATAAATACGAAGCGGAAAACTTCGTCCTCATCTCCACGGATAAAGCGGTACGGCCCACCAATATCATGGGCGCGAGCAAACGCATCTGTGAGATGATCGTCCAGGTCTACGCCCGCAAATCCGAGAAGACCCGCTTCGCCGGGGTGCGTTTCGGCAACGTCCTCGGATCCAACGGTTCCGTCATCCCGCTCTTCCTGAAACAGATCGAAGAGGGGGGGCTGGTCACCGTTACGCATAAGGATATCACCCGCTTCTTCATGACGATCCCGGAAGCGGTCTCACTGGTACTGCAGGCCAGCCTCTATGCCAGCGGTGGCGAGATCTTCGTGCTGAATATGGGCAAACCGGTCCGCATTTACGAACTGGCGGAGAACCTGATCCGCATGAAAGGCCTCCGGCCACACGAGGATATCGATATCCAGATCGTAGGGCTCAGGCCGGGTGAGAAACTCTACGAGGAAGTCCTCATGGATGAAGAGGGCCTGGACCGGACGGCTAACGACATGATCTACATCGGCAAACCCATGCAGATCGACGATGAGAAATTCATGGCGAATCTGCACGATCTGATCGAAGAGGCGGAGAAGAACGGCAACCATATCAAAGAAAAGACCGAAGAGGTCTGTGGAACCTATACCATCACGGATAATTGATACGGAGCAGATATGAGAATCCCATTTTCACCACCGGATATCACGGAAGAGGAAATTCAGGAAGTAGCGGCCGCCCTGCGTTCGGGCTGGATCACGACCGGACCGCGCACCAAACAGTTTGAGGAGATGATCGCAGCCTTCACCGGGACACCGCGCGCTGTCTGCCTGAATTCGGCGACGGCAGCCCTGGAGATGACGCTGCGCATTCTGGGTATCGGTCCCGGGGACGAAGTCATCACCACGGCCTATACCTATACGGCTTCCGCTTCGATCATCGATCACGTCGGCGCCAAGATCGTGCTCGTGGATACCGACGGGGAGAGCCTGAATATGGATCCCGTGCAACTGGAAGCGGCGATCACCGAGCGCACGAAGGCGATCATTCCGGTCGACGTAGCCGGGCGCATGTGCGATTACAGCCGCGTCTACCGGGCAATCGCGGCCAAGCAGCCGCTTTTCCGGGCTAATTCACAGTTGCAGGCGCTGTTCGGACGGGTCATCGTCGTTGCCGACGCCGCGCATTCTTTCGGAGCCCGGCAGAACGGCCTGGTCTCCGGGCAGGTAGCGGACTTCACTTGTTTCAGCTTCCACGCCGTGAAGAACCTCACCACGGCGGAAGGCGGCGCCGTGGTCTGGAAAGACCGGGAAGGCATGGACAGCGAGATCCTCTATCACGAGTATATGCTGGCTTCGCTGCATGGGCAGAGCAAGGACGCGCTGGCCAAGAATTCCCTGGGCGGCTGGGAGTACGATATCGTCTATCCGGCCTATAAATGCAATATGACCGACGTATTGGCGGCCATCGGCATCGTCCAGTTCGAGCGCTATCCGGAGCTCCTGAAACGGCGCCGCGCGATCATCACCCGCTATGATGAGGCCTTCCGGGCGATGGGGCTGGCTCCGTTCCGGCATTTCGACGCGGAAAACGAATCCAGCGGCCATCTCTATCTCCTGAATATCCCGGGCTTTGATGAGAAGAAACGCAACGCGCTCATCACGGCCATGGCGGGCCGCGGCGTCGCCTGCAACGTGCACTATAAGCCGCTGCCGATGCTGACCGCCTATAAGCGCATGGGCTTTGATATCAAGGATTATCCCCACGCCTATGCCAAATACGAGAACGAAGTGACGCTGCCGCTCTACTCGCGGCTGACCGATGAAGAAGTGGAATTCGTGATCACGGCGCTGAAACAGTCGCTGGAACAGCTTCAGTAGGAAAGCGGGAGAACGTGATGCTGAAACGATGGGAAGACCTGCCGGCCTATATGCAGACTGCGGAAGTCCGGCCCTATTATGAGATCCTGAGCCGGAAAAAAGGGCAGCTCGCGCTGAAACGGGGCTTTGACCTGGCGGCGGGGAGTGTGCTCACCGTGCTGCTGGCGCTGCCGATGGCCGCGATCGCCATCGCCATCAAAGCGGATTCCGAGGGCCCGGTGTTCTACCGGCAGGAGCGGGTGACCGCTTACGGGAAGCGGTTCCGCATCCATAAGTTCCGCACCATGGTCGTGAACGCGGACCGCATCGGTTCGCTCGTCACCACCTCCGGCGACCGCCGCATCACCCGGGTCGGGGCGAAGCTGCGCGGCTCCCGGCTGGACGAACTGCCGCAGATATTTGACGTGCTCTCCGGCAATATGAGTTTCGTGGGGACGCGGCCGGAAGCGGTGAAATACGTGGAGCAGTACCGGCCGGAGTATTACGCGACCCTGCTCATGCCGGCCGGGATCACCTCGGAAGCCAGCATCCGCTATAAGGATGAAGCCGAGCTCCTGGACCAGGCAGATGACGTTGACCGCGTCTATCTGGAAAAGGTGCTGCCGGAAAAGATGAAATACAATCTGGCGAGTATCCGGGCTTTCAGTTTCCCGGGAGAGATCGCCACCATGTTCAGGACCGTGGCCGCGGTTCTCGGAAAGGATTGAATAAGGACGGAAAATGGAGAGAGAGATCATCGTTTCGGTCGTCATGCCCGTTTTTAACGAATCCCGCTATATCGGGCCCTGCGTGGAATCCCTGCTGCAGCAGGATTATCCCCGCGAGCAGATGGAGTGGATCTTTGTCGACGGCAATTCCACGGACGATACGGTCGCGCGACTTGAAGAATACCGAAAGCAGTATCCGGACCTGATCCGCATCAAGAATAACCCGCGGAAGATCGTGCCTTACGCGATGAATATCGGCATTGCCGCTGCCAGTGGCCGTTATATCGTGCGGCTGGACGCGCATGCCGACTACCGGGAAGACTATATTTCCAAATGCGTCTATTATCTGGACCACATCGAAGCCGATAACGTCGGCGGGCTCGCGGAAACGAAATCCCGCGGCTTTACGGGCAATACCATCGCCAAGATGCTCTCTTCGCGCTTTGGGGTCGGCAATTCCGAGTTCCGGACGAACGGGAAGAGCGGCTACGTCGATACCGTGCCTTTCGGCGCTTTCCGGCGGGAAGTCTTCTCCCGCTACGGCGGTTACGACGAGCGCCTGGTGCGGAACCAGGATAATGAGATGAATTACCGGATCCGCAAGAACGGGGGCAAGATCTATCTGGCGGACGATATCCATCTCTCGTATTACTGCCGGGATTCGGTGAAGGGCATTTCCGATATGGCGCTGAAGAACGGCATGTGGAACGTCATCACCATGAAGCTCTGCCCGGGCGCCATGGGCCTGAGGCATTTCATCCCCATGCTCTTCGTGCTGTCGATCGTAGTACTGGGGATCGGAGGGATCTTCTTCCGCCCGGCCTGGGGGCTGCTGTTTCTGGAGTTGGCCTTATATCTGGCGCTGGATCTTATCTTCTCCGTGAAGCTGGCATCCTCTGCCAAGCAGTTGCTGCTCCTCATCTGTCTGTTCCCGATCTTCCATATCTCCTATGGGATCGGATCCATAAAAGGCATTTTCAAGCTGTTCAGCAAGGAATACCGGGGCAGTGATTACGCGGCTCCGAAGATCTGACAAAGAAGGGGACCGGATGTATAAGATTTGTCATATGACCAGCGTGCATAAGAGCGATGACGTGAGGATCTTCCGCAAAGAATGTGTGTCGCTGGCGAAACGGGACGACCTGGATGTCTATCTGGTCGCTCCGGGAGAGAGCCGGGAAGAGGCGGGGGTCCACGTGATCGGCGCCGCGGTGCCCGGCCGCGGCCGGCTAGGCCGCATGACCAAAACGTCGCGGGAGATCTACGAAGCCGCCCGGAAACTGGACGCTGACCTCTATCATTTCCACGACCCGGAGCTCCTGCCTTATGGCAAGAAGCTCGCCGCGGCCGGGAAGAAGGTGATCTTTGACAGTCACGAGAATACGGTACGGCAGATCTCGATCAAGCCTTATATCCCGGCCCGGCTGCGGCCGCTGGCGGCCAAGACGTACCGGGATTACGAGACGCGCTGTATCCGCGGGCTGGCAGCGGTCATCTATCCTTGCCCGGAGGAGGGGGTGCATCCCTTCGCCGGCCGGGCTAAACGCACCTGCTATATCAACAACGTGCCGATGAAAGAGGAATTCTATGACTGCTACGACGAGGAGCGGCGGAACGCGGCACTGGACGCCGGGAGCTACGTCTGCCACGTCGGCAGCCTGACCCACGAGCGAGGTATTACGACTTTGATCGAAGGCTGTTACCGGGCCGGCGTCAAGCTGGTCCTGGGCGGGAATTTCTCCCCAGCCGGTTACGAAGAAAGTTTGCGGGCTAAGGAATCCTTCGCGGCCGTCGACCATCGCGGCTTCTGCGACCGTCAGCAGGTCTTCGCGATCTACCAGGGAGCGGCGATCGGGGCCAGTACCATCTTGAACGTTGGCCAGTACGCCATCCTCGGCAATCTGCCGACCAAGGTCTACGAATTCATGGCCATGGGCATCCCCGTCATCCTGACGGATATGCCTTACGCGCGGGCCATAAATGAAGAATGCGATTTCGCGCTGCTGGTCGATCCGGAAGACGCCGGAGCCATTCAGGAGGCGATCCGGAAACTCCTGGGGGATCCGGAACTGGCCAGGCGTCTCGGTGACAACGGACGCCGGACGATCCGGGAGCGCTTCAGCTGGGAGCGGGAAGAGGAGACCCTTTACCGCCTGTATGATGAAATATTGAACGAGCACTAAAGAGGTAATGGAGGGAAACGCTATGTCGATGATCAAAGAGGAACTGCTGAAAAAGATCCGGGAACGCCGCATCACGGTCGGAGTCGTCGGCCTGGGCTACGTGGGACTGCCGCTCGCCGTGGAAAAAGCGAAAGCCGGCTTCAAGACGATCGGCTTTGACGTCCAGGAGGAGAAGGTCAATCACGTAAACAACGGCCACAATTACATCGGCGACGTCGTGGACGACGATCTGAAGAAGATGGTCGATACGGGCATGCTCAGCGCGACGAATGATTTTGCCTTTGTTAAAGACGTCGATTTCATCGCCATCTGCGTGCCGACGCCGCTGGACAGCCATCAGCAGCCGGATATCAGTTATGTGCGGAATTCGGCGATCGAGGTGGCCAAGCATCTGAAACCGGGCACCATGGTCGTCCTGGAATCGACGACCTATCCGGGCACGACGGAGGAACTCCTGAAGCCGATCCTGGAAGAATACTCCGGGCTGAAGTGCGGTGAGGATTTCTATTTAGGCTTCTCGCCGGAACGGGTCGACCCAGGTAATAAGCTGTTCAAGACCAAGAACACGCCGAAGGTGGTCGGGGCGATCGGCAAGGATGCCACCGAGGTCATCGCGGCGATGTACCGCGCCGTACTGGACGGCGACGTCCACGAAGTCAGTTCGCCGGCCGTCGCGGAGATGGAGAAGATCCTGGAGAACACCTACCGCAACATCAACATCGGCCTGGTAAACGAGCTGGCGATCCTCTGCGAGAAGATGGGCATCAGCCTCTGGGAAGTCGTCGACGCGGCTAAGACCAAGCCCTATGGGTTCCAGCCTTTCTATCCGGGCCCGGGCTTAGGCGGCCACTGCATCCCGCTCGATCCCTATTATCTGACCTGGAAGGCGCGGGAATACGGCTTCCATACGTCCATGATCGAAGCCTCCATGGTCATCAACGACCGCATGCCGGAATACTGCGTGGAGCGGGCCGGTAAAGTCCTGAACCGCTATAAAAAGGCCTTAAACGGATCCCGTGTGCTCGTACTTGGCGTCGCTTATAAGGCGGACATCGACGATTACCGGGAGAGCCCGGCCATCGACGTGATCGAGATCCTGAAGGCGGAAGGCGCGGAGACCGATTTCTACGATTCCTATATCCCGTCCTTCCGTTCCAAAGGCGTGACCTATACGGGCATCCCGGCGATCGATCCGGACGTGATCGCTTCTTACGACCTCATCCTGATCACCGCGGCGCATACCAATATCGATTACGAGATGATCCAGAAGAACGCGCAGGCCATCTTTGACGCTAAAAACGCCATGGCGCGCGTCGCCGACCGCAGCAAGATCGAGGTGCTGTGATGGAGACGGAGAAGACCTATTTCGTGCACCCTTCCAGTTACGTCGACGCGGACGTGGAGATCGGGGAAGGGACCAAAATCTGGTACTTCTGCCATATCCAGTCTGGGGCCCGGATCGGCAGGAACTGTTCCTTCGGGCAGAACGTCAACGTTTCCAATAACGTGAAGATCGGGGATGGCTGCAAAGTGCAGAATAACGTCTCCCTGTACGAAGGTGTGGAACTGGAGGACTACGTGTTCTGCGGGCCTTCCATGGTCTTCACGAACGACCTGACGCCGCGGGCGAAATATCCCAAGGGTCACGCCGGATATAAGAAGACTTATCTGAAGACCGGGGCGACGGTAGGCGCGAACGCGACCATCGTCTGCGGACATACGATCGGCCGTTGGGCGCTCATCGCGGCCGGGGCCGTGGTGACGAGCGACGTTCCGGATCACGCTTTGATGGCGGGAGTACCGGCGCGGCGCATCGGCTGGGCTTGCGAATGCGGGCAGGTGCTGCGGGGCGACCTGTCCTGCCCGGACTGCGGCAGGCGTTATGAGCGGGTGGAAACCGGATTGCAAGAGAAAAGCGGGGAGGAAGAAGCGTGAAATACGCACTTATCGGCTGCGGCAGGATCGCGGTCAACCATATCAAAGCGGCCTTAAACAACGAACTGGAGATCGTCGCGGTCTGCGACCTGTTGCCGGAGGCGATGGAAAACCTGTTGGCGCGTTATGAGCTCCAGGACAACGCGGCAATCAAACGCTATACGGATTACCGGGAGATGGTGCAGGCCGAAAAGCCGGAACTTGTCAGCATCGCTACGGAGAGCGGTTCGCATGCGGAGATCGCGCTTTTCTGCATCGCGCAGGGCGTGCATGTCATCATCGAAAAACCGATGGCCATGAGCATCGCCGACGCCGACCGCATCATCCGGGCGGGGAAGGAATACGGCGTAAAAGTCAGCGCCTGCCATCAGAACCGTTTTAACGTCGCCATCCAGAAGCTGCGGCAGGCCTTGGAACAGGACCGCTTTGGGAAGCTGTCCCACGGTTCCATCCACGTACGCTGGAACCGGAACCGTTCTTACTACACGCAGGCGCCCTGGCGCGGCACCTGGGAACAGGACGGCGGCGCCCTCATGAATCAGTGCATCCATGGCATCGATCTCCTGCGCTGGCTGATGGGCGATGAAATTGAAGAGATCTATGGCGCGACCCGCCAGCAGTTCCACGATTACCTGGAGGCGGAAGACGTCGGGATGGCGGTGATCAAATTCGCCAACGGCGCCCTCGGCACCATCGAAGGGACTACGAACGTCTTCCCGAAGAATCTGGAGGAGACCCTCTATATCTTCGGCGAGCGGGGAACGGTCAAGATCGGCGGCACCTCCACGAATAATATCGACGTCTGGGAGTTCGCCGATGAGACCGAGGCCGATACGGCGAATAAAGGATTAAAGGAACAGACCAGCAACGTTTACGGCAATGGCCATACCAGCCTGTTCGCGGACGTGATCGCGGCGATCCGCGAAGACCGCGAACCCTATGTGGACGCGGTAGCCGGACGGAACGCGCTGGAGGTAGTGCTGGCGATCTATAAGAGCCAGAAGACCGGTCAGCCGGTGCGCCTGCCGCTTACTGATTTTGCCAGTACAGACATGAAGGGCGAGTTTTAATGGGGAGACAAGACTTAAGGACCGGAAAAAACAGGATCGCCACCGCGGTACTCTTCCTTTCCATCGTGTTTTTTGAATTCAGCGTTCTGATTCCGATGGAACTGCGTTTTCGTACCCGCACCCTGGCGAATTTTCTGGCGGTCGGGATCCTGGTGCTGCTGTGGCTGGGACCGGTACGGCGGCGTTTTCACGTACGCCCGAAATGGTATTTCTGGCCGATGGCGTTCATGGCCCTGTCCTATCTGTTTACCGCCTATCAGTTTTCCGTACTCGGCTACCTGACGATCGGGGTGGCGCTCCTGATCCTCTATCCGCTGCTGGGCTTTTTGGTGAAAGACGCCGAGCTCACCGGCGGGGAGACCGGATATCTTAAGGCCGTAACGCAGGCTTTCCATCTCTCTTTCTATGTGTTTTTGATCGCTTCGCTCTGCCTGGCCCCGAAACTGAATGCCGAGCAGTACAGTTCGCTCCTGGGCAATCCCAACGCGGTGGGGACCTATACGGACAGTGTCCTGATCGCGGAACTCTATCTGCTGCACGGGGAGAGCAAGACGAAAGGAAGATCCTTTTTCCTCCACCTGGCTTGTTTCGGCCTCGCCGGGGCGATCCTCTTCTGGTCGGCTTCACGCTCAGGAGAGCTCGCGGCGGCCGCTGCGATCGGCATCTACGCGCTTTACCGCTTACTGACCGCGGAGAAGAAGAAAAAGATCCTGCTGCGTTTCGCGGCCGGCGCTTTGGCGTTGCTGCTGGCACTGCCTGTTTCTTACGGGCTGCTGAACATGCTCAATCCGCCGGTCAACCGGGCGGTACTGACCGCGCTGGAACCGATGGAAGGCTTGCATGCCATCTTAAGCGACCCGAAGACGTTCGAGGTGCGCAGCATGGATATCGTGGGCAAAGCCGACGAGAACGCCGATATGGCGGACGCGCTGGAGTATTCCTTCACCCGTTTCGGGAAAGGCTTGTTTTCCATCGGTTCTTTTACGTCCGGGAGACTGGCGATCTGGGCGGTCTTTATCGAGAACATCCGCTTCTACGGGCACGCGCGGGAAGAGATGGAGCTGCATCTTTTCACGCGGTATTACGATTCGGTCAACGCGCATAACTCCTATATCCAGGCGGCTTTCTCCGCCGGGCTTTTTGCCGGGATCGGACTATTGGTCTTCATCCTGGCCCTCTGTGGCGCTTCCCTGAAGGGTCTGCGTGACGCCGCCCGTGCCGGAGACGAGGAGCAGGAACGGAAAGCGCTCCTGCTGGCGATGGTCACCTTCGCCTTCCTGATGCAGTCCTTCGTCAGCTACGCGCTGATCCCGGCGACCAGCACCATGTCGCTCCTTTTCTGGCTCGTGGTTTCCCCGACACTGTGGAAGGCGAGACGGAAATGAAGACGATGCTGAAAAAACTGTCAGCCTTCTCGATCGGGCCGATCGTGGCGGCGTTCATCGGTTTTATCAACGTTCCGGTCATTACCCACGTGATCTCGACGGAGGAATACGGACGTTCCAGCATGTTTGTCGTAGCCCAGAGCATGATCGCCCTGGTGCTCTATTTGGGTTTGGATCAGGCTTTTGTACGGGAATTTAACGGGTACCGCCGGGAGAAGAGCAAGCTGATCAAGAACGCGATGCTCATTCCGGCGGCTCTTTCTGTCCTGGCGGCCTGTGTGATCCTGCTTTTCGCGCCGTGGATCAGCTGGCTGCTCTTCGGCAGCCGCACGGAGATCTTCCCTACGGCGGGGCTGGCCATCATGCTGCCGTTCATGGTCGTCTACAATTTCTCGCTTCTGAATATCCGCATGCAGGAGCGGGGACTGCTCTATTCGTTCTTCATGATCGCCCTGAAGGCGGCGACGCTCCTCATCACACTGCTCCTGTTCTTCGGCTTGGAAAAGAGCTTCCGCAGCGTGGTCTACGCTATCGCCATCGCAGAGATCTTGAACGGTATCGCGGCCGGGCTCTTCCTGGTGCGGGAGATCCGCGCGGACAGCGTACCGGCACCGGTCGATACGGCTTTGATCGGGCGGATGCTGCGCTTCGGCATCCCGCTCATCCCGGCGGCGCTCCTCGTCTGGGCGATGACGTCCATGGATAAGATCATGCTGCGGGCGATGATGACCTATGGCGAGCTCGGACTCTATGAAGCCGCCTTTAAGATCGTGAACGCTTTAGGGATCGTGCAGACCTGGTTCACCCTGCTGTGGACGCCGATCGCTTACCGCTGGCATGAGGAAAAGCGGCCGACGGCCAAGTATTCCTGCGTGATGAAGCTGGTAACGGTGATGATGACGGTGCTCTGCCTCCTCATCCTGTGCCTGAAGGATCTGGTAGCCTGGGTGCTCGGCGGGAATTTTGCCGCTTCGATCTTCATCTTCCCGTTCCTGCTCCTGCATCCGATCATGTATACGATGTCGGAGACGACGGCGCTGGGCATCAATTTCAGCCGCCGCACGTCTTTCAATATCCTCGTTTCCGTCGTTTCGGGCGGTGCCAATATCCTGCTGAATTATCTCCTGATCCCGCTCTGGGGCGGGCGGGGCGCGGCCATCGCCACCGGCCTCTCTTACGTGGTCTTTTTCTGGATGCGCAGCCTGATCTCCCGGGGCCTCTGGTACCGCTTCCCGCTGACGGAACCGGCCTTTTATTCCGTCCTCATCGTCGGGAACTGTCTGGCGCATACCTTCCTGACGGAAGGGCTTGCCGCCTATATCATCTCGGCGTTCAGCCTGGTTCTGATCCTGATCCTGAACGTCCCGAAACTGAAACGCTATAAAGATATCCTGACCGCGGACGACGCGGTGAAAGAGGAGGCTTTGCCATGAATATACTGGTCATGACGCACTCGCAGGCGAAGGGCTTCATCACGACGTCCTTCGTCGACGATCAGATGCGCGCCCACGTACGACGGGGCAACCGGGTACGGGCGATCGTCGCTGTGCCACAGGGAAAAGAAAACAGTTTTGACCGGCGGATCGGCAAGACCATCGTCCGGCAGGAGCATGAGGGCGTCGAATACGTATTCGTCCGCTATCTCTCGCTTTCCGGACGCGGGGAAAAGAACTTCAACGTGCGTTCGTTCATCCACGTCTTAAACCGGAAACTCCCGGAGATCCTGCGAGGCTTTACGCCCGACGTGATTCACGCGCATACGGTGCTCTTTGACGGGCGGATCGGCATCTGGCTGAAGAGGAAGCTCGCGGTACCGCTGGTGGTGACGACCCACGGCGGCGACATCGTGAAACCGATGGCGCGGGGCTGGAGCGGCCTGTTAAAGGAGATCTGCGACGGAGCCGACGAGATGGCGGCTGACAGCAGCGCCCTGGGCCGCAAATGCGAAGGTTTGGGTACGGTAAAAAAGGTGGTCCCGGTCACGCTCGGCTACGCCTCCAATATTGAAGTCCCGCCGGTGGAGAGGATCCCCAAACGGCTGATCCAGGTCAGCAATTTCGTTCCCTCCAAGCGCATCGCCGTTACCATCGAGGCCTTACGGATCCTCCATGCGGAAGATCCGGCTTACCATCTGATCCTGATCGGGGACGGTCCCGAGCGGGAGAAGATGGAAGCGCTGGTTCAGGAATACGGCCTGCAGGAGGCAATCACTTTTAAAGGCCGGCAGCCGAACGCGAAGGTATTGGAGGAGATGGCCGCGTCCAGTTATTTCGTGATGGTCAGCGCGCCGGAAGGGTTGGGTATCGTCTATATTGAGGCTATGTCCCAGGGTTGCCTGGCGATCGGGACGGTCGGGGAAGGCGTGGCGGATATCATCAGCGATGGCGAAAACGGCTATCTGCTGCCAGTCGATCGGCCGGATCTGATCGCGGACCGCATCCGGGCCTGTGAACAGGATCCGGACCTGCGGGAACGCCTGCGGGCGGCCGGGCAGGAGAAGGCTTCCGGCCTGACCTGGGACCGGGCGGCCGCGGAATATGAGAAACTGTTTCAAAAGGCTATGGCCTACAGATAAAGGAGGAGGAAGATGATGAGAAAGACTCTGCGGATCCGGAGGTCGGGGCTGATCTTGTTCCTGGCTTTGGTGATTCTGCTGCTGGGTGTGACCTGCGCGTACGCGGAGGGCGACTCCGTGGAAGCAGAGCTTACCGCGGGAGCGGAAGAAAAGCCGGCAGATGAACCGGAAGAAGCGCCGGCAGATGAACCGGAAGAGGATCCGGTGGACGAACCGGAAGAAGAGCCGGCGGACGAACCGGAAGAAGAGCCGGTGGACGAACCGGAAGAAGAGCCGGCGGACGTTCCGGAAGAAGAGCCGGTGGACGAGCCGGAAGAAGAACCGGAGGATGAGCCGGAGGGTGTTCCGGAAGAAGAACCGGAGGACGTTCCGGAAGAAGAACCGGAGGATGAGCCGGAGGGTGTTCCGGAGGAAGAACCGGTGGATGAACCGGAAGAAGAGCCCGTGGACGAACCGGAAGAAGAGCCGGCGGACGAACCGGAGGAAGAACCGGAAGATCTTCCGGAAGAAGAGCCCGTGGACGAGCCGGAAGAAGAACCGGCGGATGAACCGAAAGAAGAGCCCGTGGATGAACCGGAAGAAGAGCCCGTGGACGAGTCGGAAGAAGAACCGGCGCAACCGGTAACGGCCAAGACCGCGCCGGCGGAAGAAGCGAAAACGGCGGACACCGAGGAGCAGGATACGGAGACGGAGCCGACCGGGACACCGGATCAGGAAGCCCGGGACGAAGAGACGGACGACGCCAAGACGGAAGAGACAGAGAAGATCTCAGAAACGACGCCGGCCATTCCTTCTACCGACAGCAGCCAGGATACCGCTGCGCAGCAGGAAGAACCAAAGACGGAACCGGTGGTGATGAGAATCCCGGACGTAACGGTGGGCGTGAAACGGATCGCCGGTGATAACCGTTATGATACGGCGTTCCGCATTGCTAATAATCTGAAGAAAGAACTCGGGATCAAGAAATTCGATACCATCGTGATCGCTTCCGGCGCCAATTTCCCGGATGCGCTTTCCGGCAGCAGCCTGGCGGAAGCGAAAACGGCGCCGATCCTGTTAGCCGCCGCCAGCCGCCTCGCGGAACTGGAAAAATACGTGAAGGCGAACCTGAATAAGGGCGGCCAGATCTATTTGCTCGGCGGTACGGCCTCCATCCCCGCGGAGATCGAGGAAGCGATGCAGGCGATCGGCGCGACCAAACGCCTGGCGGGAAAAGACCGCTATGAAACCAATCTGGCGATCCTGAATGAGATCGATCCCCATAATACCGATTTCCTGGTCACCTCCGGGGAAGTCTTCCCCGACGCGCTTTCGGCAGCTTCGGTCGGCAAGCCCATCCTGCTGACCTACGGTAAGCTGACGGATGACCAGAAGGCGTTCCTGGCGGAACACGTCGATCCCAAGAAGAAGATCTATATCATCGGCGGTACGGGTTCCGTCTCCGAAGCAGCGGAGAAAGAGCTGGGCGAATACGGCGCGGCCATCGTCCGCGTCGCCGGCAACAACCGTTATGAGACGGCGAAAGCCACCGCGGACCGCTTCTTCCCGAATGCCCAGCAGGAAGTCGTCGCCACCGGTGAAAACTTCCCGGATTCCCTGGCCGGCGGCGTCCTGGCTTACTTCAAGCAGTGCCCGCTGATCCTGACCGCTGATTCGCCCGCTTTCCGCGTCGCGCATAAATACGCGGTCGATCACAAGCTGAAAGGGGAGACGATCCTGGGCGGATCCGCTATGGTGCCCGTCACCGCCACCGGCTTTGACGCCAAAGGCAATTTCCGCCGCGGCTTCTTCCGGGTCGGTGAGGAGAAATATTACGCCAACAGCGCTTTCGAAGTCGTAGCGGACATGTATTTCACGACGGATGGCGATACCTACCTGGCGTCCCCCTCCGGCGCGATCGTTACGGATACCCGCATCGACCGCGATGGCGTCCCGTATTTCGCTGATAAGGAAGGCGTGCTGACGAAAGCGGATAAGATCGTCTATATGACCTTCGATGACGGCCCGGGGCCCTATACGGACGAACTCCTCGATATCTTTGCCAAATACAACGCGAAGGCGACCTTCTTCGTCTGCGGGGCGAACGGCGCCAACGCCTGGTATCTGGACTGCATCGGCCGCGCCTTCCGCGAAGGCCACGCCATTGGCAACCACACCTATTCGCACGATTACGGCTATATCTATTCCAGCGAATACGCTTTCTTCAGCGATGTGAACCGCACCAACGAGATCATTAAGGAGCAGACCGGCCAGACGACCAATCTGCTGCGTTTCCCGGGCGGTTCCTCCAACCAGGTCTCGGCGATCAGCATGGCCTATCTGACCAGCCGGGTAGAAGAAGAAGGCTACCATTATTTCGACTGGAACGGCGACAGCGGTGACGCCGGCTGGACGACCTCTTCGGCAGGCGTCTTCAGCAACGTCATCGCCAGCATCGACGGACGCAGTGAAGTCGTCGTGCTCTGCCACGACATCCATCCCTGGACGGTCGGCGCGATGGACGACATCCTGCGTTGGGGCACCAATAACGGTTACGTCTTCCTGCCCCTGAACGCGAATTCACCGGGTGCCCATCACGGCACGGCTTATTGATGGACTGATATGGAGAAGCAGGAAAGAATAAAGATCAAAGACCGGCGCGGGGAAGATCTGCTCCGCGCCGTCATCACCGATATCCGCTGGGAACGGGTCATTTTGCATCTGGAGATGCGGTTGAGCGGCCCTTTGGCGTCTACGGATCCGGTTGGGCTCGCGCTGGTACTCGTTTCGGAGCGGGGCTATGCCAATGGAAAATTTCGGTTGGAGGAAAGCCGCTGCGGACAAGAAGGGGTACTGCTCAAGCTTTCTATGAATATTACCAATCCTGGTTTTGGCATGTGCCTCGCAAACGGTCAATACCGCTTAGCGATCCTGCACGGCGAGGATCTGGTCTGCGTACCGCAGGTGGAACTCAAAGTAGCCGGTCTATTGTCGGAGAAGAGCCACATATTCCTGCGTGGTATGCTGCACGTTGGCTATTCCGTAGTCTTCAGCCTCGCGGAAGGAGAAGATCTGGAGATGGTGATCATTTGCCAGAACATGGAACGGAAGGACAGCGATCCGTTGTACGAAAAGGATCTTCCTATATTTGGCGTTCGACAAAATCCGCCGAATTTGATAGTCCGATGGATTCGCCGTCAACACCGGCCGACGATTCGCAGCATGTACGCGTTTCACCGGGCCTTTCGTAAAAAAGACGCTGTCAAAAAGAGGGTGCTGTTTCTCAGCGAGCAAAGTGAGAAGCTGGGTGGCAATCTGACTGCCGTAATCGAACGCATGAAAGAGCGGGGGCTTGATGATGCATTTACGATTACAACGTCAGCTCGCAACATAAAAGGAATCGGGCACTACGGGATCCGCAGCTGGAACGCTCTGATGAAAAAGGCCGCGGACGCGGATTATATCTTTGTCGACGACCACGTGCCCTTTATGGACTGGCTGATACTGGCTCCGGAAACGCAGATCGTACAGCTCTGGCACGCCGGCGCCGGCTATAAATCGTCCGGCTACAGCCGCTGGGGGCATCTCGACGCGCCGGCGCCTTTCTGCGGCCACCGGCAGTATGATTACGGCATCACAGCCAGCCGCAGCATCGCGCATTTCTTCTCGGAGGTGTTTGGCATCAATACCGAGCGCATCCTGCCGACCGGGATGCCGCGCATGGACCGCTATCTGGACCCCGGGAACCGCGAGCGCGTGACGAAAGAATTCTACGAGAAGAATCCCGGTTTACGGGAGAAGAAGATCATCCTGTTCGCGCCGACCTTCCGGGGCATGGACCGCAAGCAGGCCTACTACCCCTTTGACCTTATCGACCAGGAAGCGCTCTATGAAGCCTGCGGCGACGAATACGTGGTGCTCTTCAAGATGCACCCCTGGGTGAAGGATAAGGTGCCGCTCGCGGAACACCTTAAGGACCGGCTCTACGATTTCTCTTCCTATCCGGATATCAACGACCTCTATTACGTCGCTGATCTCCTGATCACGGACTATTCCTCCAGCGTTTTCGAGTTTTCGCTGATGCGGAAACCGATGCTGTTCTTCGCTTTCGATGAGCTGGAATACGCGTATACCAGGGGGTTCCACCGGGAATACCGGCCGGCCTGTCCCGGCAAGATCTGCAATACCTTCGCCGAACTGGTGCAGGCTATCCGCGATAAGGATTTCGAATTCGAGAAGAACGCGCCTTATCTGGCTTATCACTTCGATCACATCGATACGGGGGCGCGGGACCGGGTCATCGACTGGTTCCTGCTCGGCGAAATGCCGGCGGAGATCAAAGCGCCGGCAGAAGCGCGGGAGCGCGAGAACGAATGGCTGAAACGCCTTGATTTCAGCGAGTGGCAATAGTACAATCGAATGGCGATGTAAAACCCTTCCGGGAGGCGGGGTAGGATGAATAAACTTGGAGGTAAGACTATGAAAAAACTGATGGCGATATTGCTCGTCCTCGCGTTGATGCTGTCGCTGGCAGCCTGCGGAGGCAGTTCTTCCGGCAGCGAGCCGGAGAAGAAGCCGGAAGAAGCAGTAGAGGAAGCCACGGAAGAGGCTGCTGAAGAAGCAGCAGTGGAAGCGGCGGAAGAGGTGGCTGAAGAAGCAGCGGAAGAGGCTGCCGAAGAGCCGGCCGAAGAAACGAAAGAAGAACCGGCCAGTGCCGATCTGCCGAAGGAGAGAGCCGGTACCTATTACCTGACGGGAATGGTAAGTGGCGGCGAAGAAACGAAGACGTCCGATCTCGCGCTGATGGAAGAAGCGGGCATGGTCGCGAAGCTGGTCCTGAATGAAGACGGCACCGGAACCATGGATCTCTTTGGGGAAGAATCAACTGTCACCTGGACCGATCAGGAAGTGCTGATGGACGGCGAAAGCGCGGTCTATACCTGGGAAGAAGGAAAGATCGTTCTTTCTGACGGGGAAGATTCCTTAACCTTCACGGCCAAGACGGCGCAGGAACTCGCGGCGGAAGAAGGCGGCAGCGAAGCCGCTGAAGAACCGGCGACTGAGGAAACACCTGCGGCAACGGCCGATGGAAAGACCTTGGAACAGGCCGTCAGCGAGAATTCCGTGATCCAGCAGGGAATCGAACAGGTAGCGTCTACGGCCGGCTTGGAAGTCGAGGTCGAGGATAACCTTCTTTCCTTCATTTACCGGTATTCCAGCGAATACGACGATAATACGATCGCGGCGATGGCACCGGCGATCGGACAATCCCTGGAGTCCAGCAAAGCGACTTTCGTGAATATGGTCCAGGAGCTGGAGAAATCGACCGGCGTGGAAGGCATCACCCTGCGGATCCTCTATGTCGACAGCAAGGGCAAGGAAATCTACACGGCTGACTATCACGCGACGGATGAAGTCGACGAGGATGCGGAAGTCGCGACGACCGCGAAACCGGGCAGCTATACGACCTTTGAGGAGTATGTGAATTCCGACGCGAACCTGCAGAAACAGCTGGAAGAGGTAGGGGAGAGCAACGGCCTGGAGATCACCATCAAAGAGAACGTCATGACTTATACCTATCAGTTTGAAGATACCTATGATGAGGAGCAGATCGCGGCGATGATGCCGGCGATGGAATCCGCGCTGGCCGGTTACGAGGAGACCTTCACCGGCATGGCGAAGGATCTGGAGAAGGCGACCGGGCTGAGCGGCATCAAGATCGTGGTGACCTATATTGACGCCGCCGGAACGGAAATCTACGGGGCTGAATTCACTTCGGGCGAATAAATAACGGATTTTTTACGGAAAACGAAAATTCATGCTTGCAAATCCTCTTGGATTGTGTATAATGATTAGGTGACTGGTAAGTCACCTGAGCGGTCTTGGCGGAATTGGCAGACGCGCACGGTTCAGGTCCGTGTGAGGAGACTCATGGGGGTTCAAATCCCTTAGACCGCACCAAGAAAAGGGCTGCACACGTGCAGCCCTTATCATCGGGATGTGGCTCAGCTTGGTAGAGCGTTGCGTTCGGGACGCAAAGGCCGCAGGTTCAAATCCTGTCATCCCGACCAGCTAAAAGCCCTTGGAAATGCGTAGGCATGCCAAGGGCTTTTTCGTCTGTTTCTTCGTTTTGCTTGGACCGGCCGGATCATAAGCGGCGCGGTTAAAGAATGTCTTCCAAGACTTTCTCGGGCGGTTCATCCAGACGTTCCGGATGCGCCAGATAGCTGCGGAATTTCTTCATAGCGGCGGCGTAGTAGAAGCCGTCGCAGATCCCTTCATCGACGACGAATTTGTAATCGAGGTATTTTTTGGCAACCGTTTCGCCGTCCTTATTCAGCTCATACTTGGTGTACTTGTGGCCGAAAGCACAGAAGGCGGGGACCGTACCGATGTCGTAGAGATGGTGATAGACCGGCGGGATCCCGAGGCTGCCCATCGAGGTGATGAAGAGCGTGCCATGGAAGGGGCTGATCTTTTCCAGTTCGATCGGCAGCAGGCCGAAATAGTCGAAGAAGCGGACCAGGAAGCCGAAGAGGGACATCACGACGCTGGGCAGGAAGTCCAGGATATGCGTGATGGAATCGAAGCCGTTGGAGATGCCTTCTTCCTTGGCCTGGTCCAGCGCGGCATCGAATTTTCGATAGATGTCGGCTGCCGTATCGCTGGGAGTAAAGATGACTTTGATAGAGGAGTCCGGGGCGTCCTTTACCATCTCTTTCTTGACGACCATATTGACGGACAACTCATAACGATGGTAGATGCGCTGGCCGGCGACGAAGCGGTTCAGCTCCGGCATGTCGGCGATCAGCCGGACATAGGAGCCGAGGATCACGTGGGTGATCCCGAAATGCTTGTAGCCTTCTTTGCGCTTCTGGTGGATGTAGCGTTCCATGCGGCTGATCTCGATGGAATCGGAGATCTGGTTGCTGCGCTCCAGCCGCGTCGGCATGAAATAGGGGGTAACTTTGGACATGACCGGCATATTGCGGACACGCCGTCCGTCCATCCGGTCACCGAAGCGGGGCCGGTAGGGATCGCCCTCCTGCCAGGGGGGCAGTTTCTTTGCGCTCAGGACGGCAGCGAGGATGGCGAGCAAAGCGGCTCCATACGCGAAGAGCAGCCATTTGCTGTTTGCCAGGGCCGATCCGGCCAGCGCGCGGAAGTTCTGATCGACAGCCAGGCAGACGCAGGTGCCGGCGATCAGGATCAGAACCGGGATCTTGCTCTTATCTTTGCCACTGAAGGTCAGGAAATAGACGGTAGCGAAGATAAGAGCCAGCAGGATGCACAGGCAGGTCTGGATACCGGATCCGCTGACGGATACGCCCGCGATGCAGAGCAGGAGCGTCAGGAGCAGGACCGGCGTGATGGTCACGTAAAAGTGCTTTTCGCCTCTCAATGGCAGCCGGATGGTGATGAATAGATTTGCTGCAACGAAAAGTATGATACGGACGACCGAACCCGTGCCGTCGGTGCCGTCATAGAGACAGGCAGAGACGATGAAAGCTACTGCCGAGAACAGGCTCAGCAGAGCGGCCAGCCAGACGAAGGGATTCTTCCTGGCGGCAGAGTAGGTGGTAATGGTATCCATGTGTAAAGTATAACATATTTCCCATTCTGACGGTATAAATATACGGAGAAATCGTCATAATTATTACCTGGATTTGCGCCCGGAAAGGGGTATATTTCACGTGGCTGATGTGATAAAATGAGAACGCGAAGCAGATTCGCGCGAGGCTTTACATACAACTATAAGAGGAGAAACTATGGAAGAAAAATATGATTTTTCGCCGGAAACGGAAAAACCGGCAGTAGAAAGCGCCCCGCAGCCGGAAACGGAGGCCGGGCCGGCTTCCCAACCGGGTTATGGCCCGCAGGCCGGACCGCAACCGGGTTACGGCCAGCAGCCGGGCAGAAATCCTTATGAAGGCCCGCGGATGGAGCCGGGTTGGACTCCCGGTTACCGGCCGGATCCGGGTAACGCGCCTTACGGGCAACAAGGCACCGGCAGCACCTACTATTATAATCCGGGCGCCGCGGGCACCATCACCGTGGACAAGAAACCGGGCATGGCCGGCTGGAAGAAAGGCCTGATCATCTTCCTGATCGTGGTCCTCGTGGTCGTGGCCGCCGGTTACGGCTGCACGAGAATGGTGAAGAATGCTTTCGAAGAGTACGGCGCGGCTTTTAACCCCAAAACGGAAAGCGACACCATTGCCTTTGACGATGATTACGTCGGCCTGCTCTATCTGGAAGGGACCATTTCTGACGGCGAGAGCGGCGACGGCTACAATCAGGACTGGATCCTGGACGCGGTCGACCAGATGATGGATGATCCGCATAATAAGGGGATCCTGATGCACGTCAACACGCCGGGTGGCAGCGCTTACGCGACGGCGGAGCTCTATCGCGAACTGCAGATCTATAAGGAAGAGACCGGACGGCCGATCTACGTCTATATGGGTTCGCAGGCGACTTCCGGCGGTTATTACGCTTCTATGGCCGCAGATAAGATCTGGGCCAATCCTGAGTGCTGGACCGGTTCCATCGGCGTGATCGTCGGCACGCT
>JAFRYQ010000168.1 GCA_017437565.1 Bacillota bacterium | reverse complement strand
GTCGGCGACCATCGGTATCCTGCAGACCTTCTCGATGTCCGGCCACCTGACTTTCAACGCCATCTACGCGGTGATCGTCGGCGTCTATCTCGGCGACTGCGTCACCACGGCTATCGTCTGCTCCATCGGCGCCAAAGCGGAAGCCAAACGCGTCGGTCTCATCAATATCCTTTACAATTTAAGCAAATCCGTCCTGGTGCTCGCGGTCATCGCCATTCTGAAAATGACCGGCGTACTGGACGGAATCTGGAACGACGTCGTCAATCCCGGTTATATCGCCGATACCAACTCGATCTTCAACTTGGTCTGCGCTTTGTTGCTGTTGCCGATGCTTCCTATCTATTTCAAGCTCGGTCATAAGATCGTGAAAGACGATCCGGTCAGCGAGGATAAGTATAAGGATCAGTTGGACGAACTCAGCCCGGCCTTCTTCGCCACCCCGGCCTTAGCCCTGCGCGGCTGCTACGACTGCCTGCTGACCATGTTCTACGCCGCCCGCCGCAACATCGAGACCGCGTTCGAACTCTTGGAGCGCTTTGATCCCAAGGCTTTCGCGGAAGTTGAAAAAGAAGAAGACAATATCGACCACCTGGCCGACCGCATCAGCGAATACCTGGTGGAGCTTTCCGCCCGTCTGACCGCAGACCTGCACGTCACCATCCTGAACCAGTACTATAAGGTGGTACCGGAGTTCGAACGTCTCGGCGACCACGCCATGAACATCGCGGAGACCGCCGCCGACCTGCATGAGCGGAACGTGCCTTTCTCGGGCACGGCTCTGGAAGAACTGAATATCATGGAAGACCTGATCGGGCGCATCCTGGACGAGACTGAGCAGACCTTCAAGAAACGCGATATCGAAGCCGCTTACCGGATCGAGCCGCTGGAAGAAGTCGTCGACGACCTGGTGCTGACGATGAAGAACAATCACCTGAAGCGCCTCTCCATCGGCGCCTGCAATATCTACTCGGGCACGGATTTCATGGATCTGCTCGCCGACATCGAGCGTATCTCGGATATCTGCTCCAACGTCGGCCTGGCCACCGTCACCCGGGTCAACCCGGACCTGGCCAACAAGACCCACGACTACGCCTATTTCCTGCATTCCGGCCGCGACGAATTCTTCAACCAGGAATACAAGGTCGCCCACGACGAGTTCTATGGCCGTTTGGACGAACTCATCGGCGAAGGCAAGATCCAGAACTGACTTGCCGCCGGGCAAAACATTTCCACCGATTGCCAAGGAAAGGCCGTCTCCCAACAACACCGTTTGGGGATGGCCTCTTTTATTGCTCCAGGGCATCTTTAGTGGAACCCCTTCAGCTGAGCCCCTTTCGCGGAGCTCCTTTCCGGTATCTGTTCCTGTTTTTCAAAAAATGGGCTTTTGTTGCCGCTTTTGATCGCCAAACAGGTAACAAACCTGCGAAAATAAAAAAACTGGAACAGGTCCGGGGATCCTGGTCCAGTCTGAAGGCGCTTCCGATTCCGGCCGTGGCATCATGGCCGTGGCATCACGGCAATGGCATCACGGTAATGGCATCAAAGCGCGGTCAATGGAAGGCCGCGAAGGCAAATATAGCCGAGAACACGATCTCGATGACCCCAATCAGGAGCGCTTCGCGGTGGACGCGCCTCTTCTTCACCGGCAGCTCCGCGCTTTCTTCTTTCCCGGTCAAAGCAGGTGCCGCTTTTCCCGGCGCCGGCTTTCCGGCTGCTTCCGGGGCTCCGGCCTCTCCGGTTGCGGCTTCCGCCAGGGGTGCAGCTTCTTCGCCGGGCTGCTCTCCGCCCTCTCCGGACTGTTCTCCGCCCTCGCTGGCCGCTTCTGTTTCTTCAGCCGGCGCTGCGGTTGCTGCCGCCGGTTTCTGTTTCAGTTTCTGCCGCATGACGGAAGCCGCGGAAGACCCGCTCAGGTTCTTGATGACGGAGTACATGCCGATGATGACCAGGATCGCCCCGCTCAGCATAAAAGCATCGGACAGCCGGGTCATGAGCGGCCGGTGCAGCTCCAGCAGGAAACCGGCAACGAACAGGACTATGGCGATCGCCACCGCGCGCAGCAGGTGCGTTTTATCGAATAATGGTTTCTTTTCCACTTTATTTCCCCTTCTCTCGCTTTGTTCCGTTCTATTGTAACACAGACTGCGCCCTTTGTGCATGATTTGGCAGATGCAAACCCAGCGGTTCGGGTGTATAATGGTTGTGGGTGTATCCACCCGATGTTTTTCGCTGCGACATCCAGAGAAAAGAGGTAACTCATGCCGAGCATACGATCATTCCGGGCTATCCGTCCCTGTGCCGAGCACGTTACAGACGTTATCATCAACCGCGGTGTAGCCGGCGACCGAGAAGCCGCCGTCGCGACTGCCGCCATTAATCCTTATAGCTTTCTGCAGGTCAGCCATACCGATATGATCCTGGCCGCCGAAGGCGAAACGGACGATCTGAAAGTCCGATCTAAGACCCGCGAGACCTTCCGGCGTTTTCTGGAAAGCGGTATTCTTGCGGAAGACCCCGTTCCTTGCATTTATATCTATCGTTTAACAGTCGACGACCACCCGCAGACCGGGCTGATCGCCTGCGTTGACGTGGAAGACTTTCTTGCCGGGCACGTAAAACGGCACGAACTGACCCGCGATGAAAAAGTCGTGATCCAGTACGAGCAGTTTGACCGCATCGGCGGCAGTTCTGAGCCGATCCTGCTCACTTACGACGCCGCGAAAGATGCCGATAGCAGCATTAAAACCGCGCTGGCTGCCTGGACCGCGGCACACGAGCCGGTCTACGATTTCGAGGATGCCGCCGGGATCCGGCAGCAGCTCTGGCCGGTCGCCGACGAAAGCGTCATCACCATCCTGGTAGATGCTTTCGCGAAGCTCGATTCCCTCTATATCTGTGACGGGCATCACCGCATCACCGCCGTTTCCCGTTATTATGAAGACCACCGCACGGGTCCGGATGCCGAAAAGAGCCGCTGGTTCACCGCTGCTATCTATCCGTCTGACGAAATGCGTATCCTCGATTACAACCGGGCCGTCCGCGATCTCGCCGGTCTCTCGGAAGAAGAATTCCTGAAGGCTCTCACCCAGGCGGAGTTCACCGTCACCAAACTGGGGACGGAACCGGTCCGGCCGGCCGGACATGGGGAATACACCATGGTCATGGACGGGATCTGGTACCGCCTGAACTTTATCGGGAAACGCCCGACAGATTCCCCGGTCGCGGAACTGGACGTTTCCGTCCTGCAGGAACGGGTGCTGAAGGACATCCTCGGCATCGAAAATCCCCAGAATGACCCGCGCCTCGCCTTCCTGAACGGCACGAAAGGGATCGAAGCCCTGCAGACCGCTACACAGCAGGGCATGAAAGTGGCCTTTGCCATCATGCCGATCGCCATGCCGGAGATCATTAAGGTTGCCGACGCCGGCCTCACCATGCCGCCGAAATCGACCTGCTTTGATCCCAAACCGGTGGCCGGCCTCGTGATCTATCTTGTTCGGGAGATCTGAAATCAGGGAGAGCGAAAGTGGAAACCAATATCCGACACATTCGCCGACAACAACATATGACGCTGAAAGACCTGGCCGAAAAGACCGGGCTGACCGACGCGTATCTCTCCATGATCGAGCGCGGCCGTCGTGAACCGACGCTGGCTACCCTGTTTAAGATTGCCAAAGCCTTAGGCGTCACCGCCGAATCCCTCTGGACCGAAACGGTCTACGATTCCGCTGCCGAAAAGGATATCGGCAGCGTGCTGGTCCGGAAACAGAACCGGCATACCAAAGTCCTCTATCCGGGGGTCGAGTACGCCTCGCTCACGATCAATGAACTGGTCGGCGGTAAAAACCGTGGCCTGATCGGTCACTTCGGCCGGCTGCTGCCCGGTGCCAACTCCAATCCGGACAGTCGCAGTGCCTGGCATGACGAGGATGAATTTACCTATATCATCCGGGGTTCCATGGTGGCGGAGCTTGCGGAGGAACGGCTCCTGCTTGAAGCCGGCGACTCCCTGGTCATCCGGAAAGGCACGCCGCACCGTTTTCTGAACGAAAGCGAAGAACCCGTAGAGTATATTCTAATACGGGCCGTGCCTTAAAACGCTAATAATTAACGAACAGTTAATTTTTGTTGACGGACGGTTCCTTCGGGTATAAACTGAATTTACCGAATACATGTTAATATTCTCTTTTGGATGAACGTATAGGAGGTATCAAATGAAACTGCGCAAATACTTGTCGCTTCTCCTGATCGCCTGCATGATGATCACCATGCTCGCCGCCTGCGGTTCGTCCGATTCCGGATCGTCCAGCTCCGGCAGCGAGAGCTCATCGGAGGCCGAAAGTGAAGCGGCAGCCCCGGCGGACAACATTCTGAGAGTTGCCCTGGACTTCTCCGCCTTTGAGACGGTCGACGTCATGAAAACGACCTACACCGAGATCTTTGAGATCAGCGACTGCGTCTGCGAAACGCTGATGGGAAAAGATCCCGAGACGCTGGAATCCTTCCCGCTCCTCGTGGAAGACTTCCCGGAAGTTTCGGAAGACGGCCTGGTCTACACCTTCAAGCTGAAAGAAGGCATTAAATTCCACGATGGCACCGACCTGACCACGGAAGACGTCATCTACTCCTTCGAGCGGCTTTTCAATCCGGAAACGCTGTGCCCGATGACCTGGCTTGTTGACATGATCCAGGGCGCCAACGAATATCTGAACGGAGAGGCGGACTCCATCACGGGTCTGGCGGCGGTAGACGACTACACCTTCACCATGACGCTGAATATGCCCTACTCCCCGATGATCGCGACGCTCGCTTCTTCCCCGCTGGCCATCATCAGCAAGGACGCCTGCGAAGCCGCCGGCGATGACTGGGGCATCGGCTCCTACGTCGGCACCGGCCCGTATAAATTCGAATCCTTCGAATCCGGCAGCAAGATCGTCCTGAAGAAGAACGAGGACTATCACGGCGGCGCCAAGAACGTTGATGAGATCGACTTCCTCTGCATGGACGGCAATACCGCCCTGTTGGAATTCGAAGCCGGCAACGTCGACATCTGCAACCTCTCCACGGAATTGGCCGAGGACTATAAGGCGGATGAGAAATTTGCCAAGAACGTCGGCTATCAGGACTATTTCGGCGTCTTCACCCTGGTCATGAACCAGTATGTGGAACCCTTTGATAAGAAGGAAGTCCGCGAGGCCTTCTCGCTGGCCATCGACCGCGAAGCCATCGCCAACGACTATTTCGGCGGCAGCGTCTCCCCGGCCTACACCTTCCTGCCCCCGGGCATCAGCGGCCACGACGCCGGCTTTAAGATCGAACGTGACGTAGAAAAGGCCAAACAGCTCCTCGCCGATGCCGGTTATCCGGACGGCGTGACCGTTACGGAATACATCGCGGCTGAGAGCGACGTCCTCTCCATCATTAAGGAGCAGGTCGCCGAAGCCGGTATCACCTTTGATCTGCAGCTCGCCGACTCCGCTACCGTCAGCGACCTGAGATCCAACGGCAAACTGGCCTGCTGGATTCTGCAGTGGTACGCCGACTACAACGACGCCGATGAATTCCTCTACGGCATCTGGCACAGCAATATGAGATATTACTTCTCGACCGGATTCGAAGACGCGGACTTCGACGCCAAGCTCGAACAGGGCCGCAGCCTCACCGACGAAGCCGAAAGAACCAAGCTCTATCAGGAAATGGATAAATACGTCACGCAGGATCAGGTCTGCAACGCCCCGCTCTATTATCCGGGCAGCTACTATATGATCTCTGACCGGGTATCCAACGTGATGATCAAGAAAGACTTCCTCTGGTGGTACGCGGACGCTGTCATCGGCTGATCTGACTTTTAAAACCTGCGAGGGGAAGCATCCGCTTCCCCTCTTTACTTTTAAGGAAAAGCCTCCTGCCGGTGAGGAAAGGAGAAAGGCTTGCTGAAATATACGCTTAAACGGCTCCTGCAGGCGCTCATCGTCCTGTGGGGAGTCTATACACTGACTTTCATCGTGGTGAACCTCATCCCGGGTGACGTCGTGGCGCTCATGATGAGCCGCCGCGCCGACCAGGCCACCATCGAACGCATCCGCCACCAGCTGGGCATGGACCTACCGCTTTACGTGCAGTATTTCCGCTACCTCGGCAACGTCCTGCAGGGGGATTTCGGTAACTCCTATATCAAAAGCGTCCCGGTGCTCTCCCTGATCACCAACGGCTTCAAGACGACGGCCCGCCTCGGCCTCACGGCTTACTGCATCGCCATCTGCGTCGGTTTCCCGGTCGGCGTCTTCACCGCCCTGAACCGCGGGAAACTGGCAGACCGCCTCGGCATCATCGGCATCATGATGCTGGTTTCCGTCCCGGCCTTCTGGCTGGCGGTCCTGCTGCAGATCCTCTTCGGTCTGAAACTCGGATGGCTTCCGATATCCGGGATCGAAGCGTCCACCTGGGTCGTCCTGCCGGCTATGACCCTTGCCGCCGGTTACGCGGCCAGCATGGCCAGGTTGACCCGCACCAATATCCTGGAAGCGATCTCGCAGGACTATACCCGCACGGCCTACGCGAAAGGTTTAAAAGACGGGGAAGTCATCACCCGTCACGTCCTGAAAAACGCGGCGATTCCGACGGTCACCCTCTTCGGCCTGCAGCTGCCCGGCGTGCTGGGCGGCGCCATGATCATCGAAAAGATCTTCTCACTGCCGGGGATCGGTACCGTGGCCATCGACGCCATCAACAACCGCGATTTCCCGGTCCTGCAGGGAACCGTGCTCTATGCGGCCTCCCTCTTTGTCCTGATCAACCTGGCGGTCGACTTGCTCTACGCTTTGCTCGATCCGCGCATCCGCGCCGGTGTAAAGGGGGATGCCTGATGAACGCTTTCCAAAGTATCTTCCACCGCGGCGACGGAATGGCCGCGGAACAGGCAGAACGGCTGACCGCCGAACAAAGCGACCGGCAGGCCGCGGCGCAGAACGCCGGCGAGGCCGCGAACAAAGCGACCGGCAGCCCGGGAGCCAACGAACCCCGCCAGCCGGAAACGAAGGGCCCGGACAAGAGCACGGAAGGCTTCTACCGTGACGCTTTCCGGCGCCTGCGGCGGAATCCCTTCGCCATCGTCGCCTTTATCATCATTCTCTGCCTGGTCCTCGCCGCTATCTTCGCGCCGCTGCTGACGCCCTATGGCTACGCGGAGCAAAGCCTGAAAGACAAATGGGCACCCTGCTCCGGCACGCATTTCTTCGGCACCGACAATCTGGGGCGCGACATCTTCACGCGCATCCTCTACGGGGCCCGGGTCTCGCTTTCCGTCGGCCTGATCGCGGAGATGATCGCCACCACCATCGGCGTACTGATGGGCGCGACCGCCGGTTATTACGGCGGCAAGATCGACGCCATCATCTCGCGTATCATAGAAGTCTTCGCGTCCTTCCCCTTCATGCTCTTCGCCATCACCATGACCTGCGTGCTCGGTACCGGCGTCATCAACTGCTTCATCGCCATCGGCCTGATCGGCTGGACCGGTATGGCCCGTCTGATCCGCGGCGAGGTGCTGCGGCTGAAAAACATGGAATTCGTGGAAGCGGCGAAAGCCAACGGTTCTTCCGGTTTCCGCATCATCACTAAACAGCTGGTGCCGAACTGCCTGCCGACCATCATCGTCATCCTGACCATGGATATTCCGGGCGACATCCTGCTGGAGTCCACCTTAAGTTTCCTGGGCCTGGGCGTCCAGCCGCCGACCCCGAGCTGGGGCGAAATGATCTCCGCCGCCCAGCTCTATCTCCGCCAGCACCCCGGTTACAGCATCTTCCCGGGCCTGGCCATCTTCATTACGATCCTGGCTTTTAACATTCTCGGCGACTGCCTGCGCGATGCCATGGATCCGAAACTCAGACGATAGGAGGTTACGCCGATGAATCACGATCCGGAAAAAAGCAGCGGCGAAATCGTCCTTTCCGTCCGCGACCTGAAAACCTATTTCTACCTCGATAATACCGTCCTGAAAGCCATCGACGGCATCTCCTTTGATTTGCGGAAGGGGCAGACGCTTTGCCTGGTCGGCGAATCCGGCTGCGGCAAGAGCATGACCGCGCTTTCCCTCCTCGGGCTCGTCCCCGCGCCGGGGAAAGTCGTCGCGGGCTCGGCCATCATGAAGGGCCGCGACATCCTGAAGGAAAAGAAGAAAAACCTCTGGCAGCTGCGCGGTAAGGACATCGGCATGATCTTCCAGGAACCGATGACCAGCCTGAACCCGGTGCTGAAGATCGGCTACCAGATCAGCGAAGTCTATCGCATCCACGGCGGCCTCAGCAAGGATGAAGCCCGCGAAAAAGCGATCGAAATGCTGCGCCTGGTGCATATCCCGGAACCGGAACAGCGGTATAACGACTATCCGCACCAGCTCTCCGGCGGCATGCGGCAGCGGGTCATGATCGCCATGGCCCTGGCCTGCGATCCGGAAGTCCTCATCTGCGACGAGCCGACCACGGCCCTCGACGTCACCGTCCAAGCCCAGATCATGCGGCTCATCGTCGAACTGCAACAGAAGATGGGCATGTCGGTGCTCCTGATCACCCACGACATGGGCGTCGTTTCGGAAATGGCGGACGAGATCTTCGTGATCTACGCCGGGCGCGTCGTGGAAACCTCGGACCGCGAAGGCATGTTCGTAAAGCAGTACCATCCCTATTCGGAAGCTTTGATCCGCTCCATCCCGGTCATCGGGGACAAGGATAAAGAGCTCTATTCCATCCCCGGCATGGTCGTCAAGCTGACCGATGCGGTGAGAGGCTGCGCGTTCTGCGACCGCTGTCCATACGCGCAGGATCGTTGCCGGGAAGAAGTGCCGGAGCTGAAAGAGGTCGCTCCGGGCAGAAAGGTGGCGTGTTACCGTTATGAATGAACCGATTCTGAAACTGGACCACGTCTCCAGAACCTTTAAGATCGAATCCAAGAAACTCTTCACCCCGCCGGATCTCCTGAAGGCGGTACAGGACGTTTCCCTGGAGGTCAGCCCCGGTGAGATCCTCGGCCTGGTCGGCGAGTCCGGCTGCGGCAAATCCACGCTGGGCCGGCTGATGATCCGGCTCCTGAAGCCGAGTTCCGGCCGCGTCTTCTACCGCGGGCAGGACATCACCGATCTCAGCGAGAAGGAGCTGCGCCCCTATCGCAAACAGATGCAGATCGTTTTCCAGGATCCTTACGCCTCCCTGAACCCGCGCATGACGGTCGAAGAGATCATCATGGACGCCATGGAGGTACAGGGCCTCTATCAAAGCACGCAGGAGCGGAAGGCGAAAGTCTACCAGCTGATGGAGGAATGCGGGCTCGATCCCGATTACGCCAAACGCTATCCGCATGAATTCTCGGGCGGGCAGCGGCAGCGGATCGGCGTTGCCCGGGCCCTCTCCGTGGAGCCGGAGATCATGATCTGCGACGAACCCGTCTCGGCGCTGGACGTTTCCGTCCAAGCCCAGATCATCAACCTGCTGAAGGATCTGAAAGCCCGCAAGAACCTGACCCTGATCTTCATCTCACACGATCTGTCCGTCGTCAACCACATCGCGGACCGCATCGCCGTCATGTATCTGGGCCAGATCGTCGAGCTGGCGGAGACCGAAGAGCTCTTCGCCTACCCCTTACATCCCTATACGCAGGCGCTGTTCAACGCCATTCCCAAGATCGGCGCCGGGCGCTTTGATCCGGAAAAGGAGATCCTGGAAGGCAATATCCCCAGCCCCATCCATCTGCCTGTCGGCTGCGCGTTCCAGGGCCGTTGCGTCCAGTGCGCGGACATCTGCCGCCGGGAGGGCGCTTTGCCGCTGCGGGAACTTAGGCCCAACCATTTCTGTGCCTGCCTGCAGGCCGGACAGGACCTGTAAGCAAGCCAACACCCCCGCCCGGTTTTTACACGTTCTTATTTAACCATTGTTATTATTTATAAAGGAGGTTCTTTATGAGAGTATTCATCAGCGCCGATATCGAAGGCATCGCCACCACTGTAAAATGGCCGGAATGCGATTCCTCCCAGCCCTTCTATCCTTACCACTGTGAGGAAATGACCCAGGAAGTCCTGGCCTGCTGCAAGGCAGCGATCGAAGCCGGCGCCACCGAAATCGTCATTAAAGACGCGCACGGTCCGGCTACCAACATCGATACCAAACTGCTTCCTTCCTGCTGCCGCGTCATCAAGAAGTGGAGCGGCCATCCCTATATGATGGTCCAGGGCATCGACTCCAGCTTTGATGCTTGCCTATTCGTCGGCTATCATTCCGAAGCCGGCAGCCCCGGCAACCCGCTCTCGCACACCATGACCGGGCGGCCCCAGCACATCCGCCTGAACGGGAAAGCCGTCTCCGAATTCATGATCTACAGCCTCTGCGCCGCTTATGAAGGCGTACCGACGGTCTTCCTGAGCGGGGACAAAGCGCTCTGCGAGCATGGTGAGGCCCTCTATCCCTGGCTGGTCACCGCCCCGACCAAGACCGGTTACGGCGATTCCGTGGACAGCCTGGCGCCGGCGCGCGCCCACGAACTGATCTATGAAAAGACCCTGCTGGCGCTGACCGAAGGCCTGAAGAAGGCGGAAGTGCCCGCTTTCCCGGAGAAGTTCGAAGTGGAAGTGGAATATAAGGATCACGCCAACGCTTACGAAATGCAGTTCTTCCCCGGCTGCCATCTCATCGATCCGCAGACGGTCGGCTTTACGGCAACGGATTACTATGATGTAGCCCGGACCTTAAAATTCATCCTGTAGGGGCTCTATCAGAAAGGCGGTTATGCGCGATGACACGCCGCGTGCGAATCATGATCAGCCTGCTGCTGGCGATTCTCCTCGCCGGCAGCACCGGCTGTGGAGCAGGTGGAACGATGAATACGGGAAACGGATCAGACAAAACCGGCGCACAGATCGACCGGCAGGAATCGATTCTGCATGACGAAGCCCTGGCGGACCAGGTGCGCCGTCTCGCGGATACCATGGGCTTCTCCGGTTCCGTTCTCGTGGCCGGACCGGATGGCATCCGCTACGCGGAAGGCTTCGGGACCGCTGACGGCGAAGGGACGGCGGCGAATACCGCGTTGACCACATATGCCTTCGGCTCGCTCAGCAAACAGTTCACGGCGGCGGCGGTCTTAAAACTGGCGGAAGAGAAGAAGCTCTCGCTCTCCGATCCGGTGCGTACCTTCTTCCCCGCCTGGCCGGAAGACAGGGTCGTCACCGTCAGCCAGCTCCTGCATATGGAGTCTGGCCTGGAGCGGGATTTTTGGAACATCGCCTACCGGGAATACGGCTATACGCTCATGTCCCAGGCTGATGAGTTCCAGCTTTCCCCACATGAATTCGACGAGCTCTTCTCCCTGATCACGACCGACATCGCAAAAGAATTTCATTTCCGGCCGGGCAGCGAATACCAGTATTCCAATATCAATTACTGGCTGTTGGCGGAGATCGTCGGCCGCGTGAGCGGCATGAGCTATCAGGATTATATCCGCACGGAATTCTTTGAGCCGCTCGGCCTGACGACTGCCGGTATCGACTATCCGGACGACATCGCCCCCGGTCATTACGGTGGCGAGCGTACGGAAGAAAACGCGGATCTCTACGAGGGCTGTGGCTCCATCTCGGGAAACGTCTATGATCTCTATGCCTGGGCGCTCGCCTTACACGGCGCGCCGGGCGCTGGGACGGACGCCGCAGCAGCTGCCAGTAGCACGGCCACCTCGGAAACCGGTCCGCGGGTATTGGGTCCCGCCGCTTACCGGGTCATGACGGCCACCTCCGCCGGCAATTACGCCTGCGGCCTGGTCATCGACGGTTCCGTCATCTGGCATAACGGGCAGCTGAACGGTTACAATTCCTATATGAGCTATAATACGGCCGACGGCACCATCCTCATCGTGCTCAGCAACAGCCGCACCTATGAATTCCGCGGAAAACAGGCGGACTTCCCCGCTGAGGAACTGGCCCGCCTGTTAGCTTCCAAACTATAAGATTTCCGGGATGCCGCTCTCTATTGGCTCTTCCCGCGACTGGTGACCGGGATGCGGCCGACGACCTCATCCCCTTTCACCAGATAAATGAAATCGTGTAAATTGATCGTCGTGCAACAATGGCCGGGGATAAGGCAGATCTTATCGCCGGCTTTTTTCATCTCTTGTGGCCTGGCTCCGCCGTCGAAATAAGCCGCGCAATGTTCTTCGCTCATATCGACACGGGCCTCCGGGTAATCACAGAAGAGCGGCGCGCCCTGGTCGACGCCGAGCGATTTCATGCCGGCGTCGGTCACGATATGGGTATCGTCCGCGCTCACGACCTGGGCCAGCATGAAGAGCGCATGCTCGAATCCTGCCCCGACCTTCCGGTAAGCCGCGTCCATAAAGAGATAAGTCCCCGTCTGGGCTTCCGTATAGACCGTATCCAGCGGCCGCAGTTCCACGGTGCCGGTGCTCAGGCCGCTGACCTCCGGGACCCGGATCCCGGCCGCCGCCAGCTTCGCGAGCAGCTCCCGCAGATCCGCTTCCACTTTCAGGCTTTCAGTCTTCCGCCGCTCCGGGTCGCATTCGTGCGCCAGATTGCCGGCATAGGCCTGGATGCCCATGAAGGCCAGATGCGGGGTGCGGAGAATGGCTTCCGCCAGGCGCAGGACCTCTTCATGTGTCGCCACGCCGCAGCGCTTCATGCCGACGTCATATTCCGGCAGACAGTAGATCGTCGTGTCGCAGAAAGCCGCTGCCCTTCCCAAGGCGGCGATATTCTCCTCTGTATCCACGCAGACCGCCAGATGGCAATATCCGGCCAGTTCCGCCAAACGCATAATCTTCGCCGGATCGACCACCTGATTCCCGATCAGCACATCCGGGATCCCGGACAGGATCAGATCTTCCGCCTCGCTGAGCTTGGCGCAGGTGATGCCTTTCGCGCCACCGGCCAGCTGCATATGCGCGATCATCGTCGACTTATGGGATTTATAATGTGGCCGCAGGGCCAGGTTCCGCGGGGCGATAAACGCCATCATCTTCCGCTGGTTACGCTCGGCTGCCTCAAGATCGAGGATCAAAGCCGGTGTCGGGATCTGGTTTACTTTCATCTGTATTTCTCCCTTCCGCTTTCTCGATCTCATTATAGCACCCTCCAACCGGGAGCTGTTCCAGTTTTTTGATTTTCCCGGCTTTGTTACCTGTTCCTGTTTAAAAAGCGGCAACAAAATGCCCTTTTTCGCAAAACTGGAACAGATAGGCGCCGGATGTTCCGTTCCCGCGACCTCAGTCGAAAGCCCAGGTGCCGTTCCGGAAGACCGGCACCACGCTGCCATCGGTCAGGATGGCGTCTACAGCCAGGTCGGCCGAACCGATCATGAAATCCTCATGGATCTGGGAATCATTTACCCCCAGGGCGCGGCACTCTGCCAACGTCCGATCATGATAGCCGGCAATGCTGTTGATATAACCCTTCCCCAGAGCCAGGTGACAGGCAGCGTTCTCATCGATCAGGGTATTGTAGAAGAGAGTGCCAGTCCGGTTGACCGGGCTGTCAAAGGGCACAAGCGCGCATTCGCCAAGATAAGCGCTGCCTTCGTCCCGGTTGATCAGCTCGGTCAGGAGATCCCGGTTGACGCGGGCATCCCAAGCGACGGCGCGGCCCTCATGGAAGCGGATCCAGAAGTCTTCTGCGGTCTGGCCATGAAAGCAAAGCGGTTTCGTCCCATAGACGATCCCTTCAGCGACGCCCCTTTTCGGTGTGATCAGACACTCTTCGGTAGGCAGGTTCGGCGTGAAAGTCACACCGCTCTTTACGGTTTCCAGAACGCCTTTAAATAAGGCTTCCGGAATCATGCCAATGGTGAAGTCCGTACCGTTTCCACTGTAGAAATGCAGTTCTTTTTTGGGGAGCGCGTTCAGCCAGGCCGCGCGGCGGGCCAGCTCCCGGTTATGCGCTTCCCAGGCTGTGATCGGATCTGCGGCCCGGGGATCATCCGGATCTCCGACCCGGCAGGTCGCCAGGATTAGCTCCCAGAGTTTTTCCATCGCCGCCTCGGGAGTCAGTTCCGGGAAGAGCTTCCCGGCCCAGACCGGTCCCGGCACGCAGGCGAAACACCACTGCTGGCGGTTTTCGATCTGATCCCGGTATGGTTTATAGATCTGCCAGACGCGTTGCTGCGCGGCGCTGACCTTTTCGTGATCGACCTCGTTCATGCCGGCCGGGTCGCTGCTGATCAGCGTAATCCGGCAGGGGACCTCAGCGGCGACATAAGCCCAGCGCGCTTCCTCATAGGGATCCACGGTGCTTAACGTCTCTACGTCGCGGTATTGGTAATGCAGCTTCTGAATGGGCTGCCATTCCCAGTCCAGGACGACTTTACGCGCGCCGCAAAGATAACATTCCTCGACCAACATCCGCACGAATTCCGGCTGATCGATCTCCGCGGTCAGGAACACGTCCTGTCCCGGTTGCACGTTCCCGCCGACCCGGGCGATCAGGCGGGCGTAATTCCGCAATCTTTCTTTCTGCATGTATGTCTTCTCCTCTGCTTTGTCGGCGCAGACGCCAAACGCTTAAGCCGTGGCTGCCGTTACAACTCCTTAGCGCGTACGCAGGCCACGCTGTGCCCCGGCTCGATCTCCGTAAGGGGGATATCGCCGGCCGTGCAGGCTTCCGTCGCGAAGGGGCAACGTGCCGCGAAACGGCAACCCGGCTTGGGATTGATGGGATTGGTGACTTCCCCTTTGATCAGCTGCGGCTTGCGGTTCTTCATCTCGATCGTCGGTACCGGGATCGCGGAAAGCAAAGCCTTCGTATAAGGGTGGACCGGATTCTTGAAGAGCCGTTTACTCTCGCAGTGCTCCACGCATTTCCCCAGATACATGACAGCGATCTGGTTGGAAATATGGCGGACGACGGAGAGGTCGTGGGTGATGAACATATAGGTCAGGTTCCGCTCTTCCTGCTGGTCCATCAGCAGATTCAGGATCTGCGCCTGGATGGAAACATCCAGTGCGGAAACCGGTTCGTCACAGACGATGAAGCGCGGATTCAGGGAAAGCGCGCGGGCGACGCCGATCCGCTGGCGGCGGCCGCCGTCCAGTTCGTGCGGGTAAGCGCCGGAGAGACGGGAAGCCAGGCCGACGGTATCCATCAGTTCCGCTACCCGTTCATAGACTTCGCTTTTGGAAGAGCAGACTTTCGCGACCAGGAGCGGTTCCGCGATCAGTTCCTGCACCGACATGCGCGGATTCAGGGAAGAATACGGATCCTGGAAGATCATCTGCATATCGTTGCGGACCTCCGCGAGCTGCCGGCCTTTCGCGTGGGTGATATCTTTCCCGTCGAAAAGCACCTTGCCCGACGTTGGTTCATGCAGGCGGAGCACGGTACGGCCCAGAGTCGATTTCCCACAGCCGGATTCGCCGACTACGCCCAATGTCTCTCCCTCGGGAATGGAGAGGGTAATGCCGTCTACCGCATGGAGTTTCGCGGTCTTGCTGACCTGGAAATACTTGGTCAGGTCTTGCATTTCAATGAGATTCTTGCTCATGCCTCTTCCTCCTTATCCTCCGCGAAGAGCAGGCAGCGAATCTGATGGCTCCCCTTCCCGTAAGACTCCGGATGCTTGCTCCGGCAAGCTTCCATACAATGCGGACAACGCGGCGCAAACGCGCAGCCGGGCGGCAGGTCGGTGGGATCCGGCATCATGCCGTCGATGGGGTGCAGCCGCTTCTCATCCAGTTCCAGATTCGGGATGGAGTTAAATAAGCCGACAGTATAGGGGTGATGCCGGTCACCGGAGAAGATCTCCTCCATGGTCCCGGCTTCGATGATCTCGCCGGCGTACATGACGGCCACCTTATCACAGGTCTGGGCCACGATCCCCAGGTCGTGAGTGATCATGATCATGGCCGTATTCAGTTTCTCTTTCAGATCCATCATCATCGCCAGCACCTGAGCCTGGATCGTCACGTCCAGGGCCGTGGTCGGCTCGTCGGCAATGAGCAGCATCGGATCGCAGGCCAAAGCGATGGCGATGACCACCCGCTGCTTCATGCCGCCTGAAAACTGGTGCGGATATTCCTTTTTCCGGCTGGGCATGATGCCGACCATTTCCAGCACCTCTTCCACACGGGCTTCCAGCTCCTCACGGCTGTGTCCCTCGTTATGCAGCACCAGTGACTCGATGATCTGGTCTCCGACGGTCAGGACCGGATTCAGCGCCGTCATCGGATCCTGGAAGATCATGGAGATCTTTTCCCCGCGGATCTTCTGCATCTCCTTTTCGGAAAGGGCCAGCAGGTTCTGCCCGTCAAATTCGATCTGGCCGCTGTTCACGCGGGCCGTGCGTTCCGGAAGCAGTCCCAGGATGCTTAAGGCCGTCGTCGTCTTGCCGGCGCCGGTCTCCCCGACCAGGCCCAGCACCTCTCCTTTATTCAGGGAGAAGCTGATACCGTTCACGGCATGGACCGTTTCCAGGTCGGTCTTATAGTCGATCTGCAGATCGGTTACATTCAGCAATTGTTCGCTCATGAGGCACCTCCCTTAATTCTTCAGCTTGGGATCCAGCGCGTCCCGCAGACCGTCGCCGGCCAGGTTGAAGCCGAGCGCCGCGATGACGATGAAGGCTCCGGGAATATAGAGGAGATGCGGCGCCGTGAACATATAGGTCTCCGCCGCGCTGAGCAAGGCTCCCCATTCCGGCGAGGGCGGCTGTACACCGAGGCCTAGGAAGGAGAGGCCGGCCGCCGAAAGGATCATATTGGCGACGTTCATGGTCGTCGTAACGATGATCGGTCCGAGCGCGTTCGGGATCACGTATTTCAGGATGACGCGCATATCTTTAGACCCGTAAGAACGAGCGGCTTCGATATAATCTTCATCCACGACGCTGAGTACGGTGGAGCGCACCATACGCAACATGCTCGGCACGCAGGAAACGGTGATGGCGATCAGCAGGTTCCGCAGGTTGGCCCCCAACGCGGCTACGACGGCCAAGCTCAGGAGGATCGGCGGTACCGTCATGATCACGTCGGTGATACGCATGATCACGTTATCGACCCATCCCCCGTAGTAAGCGGCGATCGCGCCGAGCAGGCCGCCGATGATCAGGGAGAAGATACTTGTGGAAATACCGACCAGGAGCGAATACCGGGATCCGTGAATGATACGGGCGAAGAGATCGCGTCCCAGCTCGTCGGTCCCGAAGAGGTGGGCTGCCGACGGCCCCTGCAGACGGCTGGCGGGCTCTTGGGCGATCGCGGTCTCATAGGGCACGATCACGTCGGCAAGCAAAGCGATCAGGATGACGACCATCAGCAAAACCAGCCCCAGCAGGGCGGTCTTGCTCTTGCGGAAACGACGCCAGACTTCTTTCAGTTGACTGTTCTTTTTACTCTTTTTCATGACCGTCACCTCCTTAAGCCTTGTACTTCGCTTTGATGCGCGGATCGATATAGGCGTACAGGATATCCACGGCCAGCATGACGAGGCAGAAGAGTACCGCCAGGAAGATCGTCGCGGCCAGCACCATGGGCGTATCCTTCTTGCGGATCGATTCCACGATCAGCATACCCAGGCCGGGGATGCCGAAGACGGTTTCGATGATGACCGCGCCGCCGAGGCTGGCGCCGAAATTCATACCCATGGAAGTCACGACCGGCAGCAGCGCGTTCCGGAGCGCGTGTTTCCAGATGACGAGGCGCTGCGGAGCGCCTTTGCTGCGGGCGGTACGGATATAGTCGGTACGGATGGCCTCCAACATCGTGGAACGGGTCAGGCGCATCTCACTGGCCGCCGCGCCGAGCGACAGGGTCACCACCGGCAGAATATAGCCTTTCCAGGTGTCCACGCCGCCGAAGGGCAGGATCCTGAGTTTCAGCGCGAAAAGCACCATCAGCATCAAGCCCAGCCAGAAACCGGGCATGGCCGAGAAGAACATGGCCAGTGTTGTCAACAGGTTATCCAGCCAGGAATACTGTTTCACGGCGGAGACGATGCCCAGGGCGATGCCGACGATGGAGCTTAAGACGATGGAAAGCAGCGCCAGTTTAAAGGTCGTCGGGAAGCGGGCCATGATGGAGTCAAAGACCGGTTTCCCGCTCAGGTAGGAAGTACCGAAATCAAAGTGGAAAAGAATATTCTTCAGATAATTGAAGAATTGCTGGTAGAAAGGCAGGTCAGCCCCCAGCTTGTGGTTCAGCGCCGCGATATCCTCCGGCTTGGCCGTAATGCCCAGGATCAGAGTACCGGGATCGCCCGGAGTCAGGTACATGATGGCATAGACCAGAAGGGTGGCGCCTAGCAGGACCGGAATCGTAAACAGGATTCGCTTGATCACGTATTTGTACATGCGGTTCTCGCCCTCTTTCATTCATCAATGGGGTTCGGTTCCTGATATGTTGTTATGAACACCCTACCATATTTTGCAAAATTGGTCAAGATTTTTACAATATATTTCTGACATTTTCGAAAATAATCTTGCAAAATCTTTCAGTATTTGATAACATTACCCCAGTAGAGAACAGAAAGGAGGAGGCATGGGCATGACACAAAGCACGACAAAATGGCCCTATCCCTCAGAAATCAATGTAACCAACCGCCTTTCGGCAGACGTCGTCGTCCTTGGCGGCGGCATTGCCGGCTGTATGGCCGCGATCGCGGCAGCCAAAAAAGGGCAGAGCGTGATCCTGGTCGATAAAGGGGCCGTGAAGCGTTCCGGAGCAGGCGGTTCCGGCTGCGACCATTGGGAAAGCGCCGCGTCCAATCCCTGCTCAGGCGTTACCCCGGAGGAACTGGTCGCCGCCATGCTGGACGATAACGACGGCTTCAACAACGGCATCTCCCACTATATCGAATGCCGTGAAGGCTGGGACCATCTTCTGGAGATCGAAAAGATGGGCGGTAAGATCCGCGACACGGAAGATGAATTTAAAGGCGCGGAGTTCCGCGACGAAGCGACCAAGCTCATGTTCGCTTACGATTATAAGAACAAATTCACCATCCGTATCTGGGGGACGACTTTTAAACCGGCTATGGAGAAAGAACTGAAACGCCTGGGCGTGAAGATCGTGAACCGCGTCATGGTGACAGCCCTGCTGACGGAAGACGGAAAGATCGGCTCCCGCTGCATCGGCGCTACCGGCTTTGATACCCGCACCGGCGCCTTCTACGTCTTCTCGGGCAAAGCCATGATCATCGCCATGTCCCGGCCGGCCCGGGTCTGGCTGTTCTCCTCCGCGCATCCGGGGCTCTGCGAGTTCCGGCCGCTCTCGACCATCGGCGACGGCCACGCCATGGGTTGGCGTATCGGCGCGGAATTCAATATGATGGAAAAATCCGTGCGGGCGGAATTTTCCGCCGCCGGCCGTTCCTTCCCGCCCTACAGCGCCGGCAACAACCATAATACCTGGTATCCGGCCTCTATGGTCGACGCAGAAGGAAAGGAGATCCCTTACGCGGACCGCGACGGGCGCATCCTCTCCACGGTCAGCGAACGTTTCCAGCCGGCGGCAGGCCAGCACTATTTCCTGAAGGGCGGCAATATCGAGCAGGCGAAATACGAATACGACGGCCCGGAGACCTTGAATTACGAAACGCTCAGCAAGCAGGGCTACAAACTTCCTTTCTATACCGACCTCAGCCTGATGCCGGAATTGGAACGGAAGGTCATCTGGGGCATGATGGTCGGCCAGGAAGGCAAGACCAACGTCCCGGTCTACCGGAACTTCACGGAAGCCGGCTTTGATCCCGAGAAAGACGTGCTCCAGTGTTACGGCACCGGCTGGACCAGCGCCGAATTCCTGCCTCAGGAACGGCAGCTCTTCGGACTGCCCGGCGGCTTCATGAACGACTGGGATCTGATGACGAATATCCCGGGGCTCTTCGTAGCCGGCGATTCCCTCTTCGCTTCCAACTGTTTCGGGCACGCGGCATCCACCGGCTCCTATGCCGGCCGTAAAGCCGCCGCTTACGCCGCCGGACAGGAAGCGGTCCTCAGTCCGGATGAAGGACAGATCCGGGCCGAGCGTGAGCGTATCTACGCCCCGCTTACCGCTGACCCGGTAAACGGCATCAGCTGGAAAGAGCTGAATGAGGCGATCGCGAAAGCGATGCAGAATTACTGCGGCGAACAGAAGCGAGACGAGCTCCTGATGAGCGGTGTCGAACTGCTGGGGCGCTATGAGAAGGACATCGTGCCGAAGGCCTATGCCGCCAACCCTCATGAGCTCATGCGGCTTCTGGAGGTCTTCGACATCCTGACCGTCGCCCAGATCATCCTGCAAGCCTGCCTGGTCCGCCGCCAGACCTGCCCGAAGCTGGAATTCTACCGCAGCGATGCCGAAGGCGAAAATGATAAGCCCTTCCTCTGCATCCATACGGATGGGGAGCAGGTCCTCGTGCGCGAAGTCCCCTTGGATTACGCCGGCGACCTGAAGGCCAATTACGAAAAATACAACGCGGATTATCTCGCGGAGAAACAGGAAGAAGCTGGAAAGGAGGCCGAAGTATGAACGAGCACGTAGAATTCGGATTCCGCCAGACACCTCCGGCGGTTCCCATCCGCTTTGATGAGACGAAGTGCATCGGCTGCCGGCGCTGTATGGAAGCCTGCATGATCGACGTGATGACGCCCGGCGAGAAAGGCTGCCATCCCGTGGTCTCTTTCCCGGACGAATGCTGGTACTGCGGTTGCTGCGTGATGGAATGTCCCACCGGGGCAATCAGCCTGCACCACCCCCTCATGAACCAGACCCGTTGGGTCCCGAAAGCCAGTCTGCTGAAACATGAGAAGTGATCGACCGCGTCCTGGACGCGTGCGATAGATAGAAAGAAGAAAAGGAGAAAACAAATGAAAAAAGTTCTTGCCCTGATCCTCATCCTGGTATTAGCCTTCTCACTCGCTGCCTGCGGAGGAAGCAGCTCTGGAAGCTCTTCCGGTTCTTCCGATTCCTCCGGCGCTGCCGATGCGGTAAAAGACAGCATCACCATCGCGCTGGATTCCGACTATCAGACCCTGCATCCTGCCAATTGGACCACCTCGATCGAACACAACATCGACAATCAGATCTATGACACGCTGGTCGCGGTGGATCTGGAAAACCCCGGCGAACTGACCGGTAAGATCGCGGAATCCTGGGAGATCAGCGACGACGCCTGCTGCTATACCTTCCATCTGCGTGACGGCATCACCTTCCATAACGGCGAACCGCTCACTGCGGCCGACGTGGAATTCAGCCTGGATCTCTACGCCGCTTCGGAAGCCCAGGCGGGCGACGTCGACGGCTACGACCACTGCGAGATCGTCGACGACCACACCATTAAGGTCTATACGGTCAGCGCTTTCGCGCCTTTCCTCAACAATCTGACGCTGGTCAACATCGGTTCCAAAGCCTATTTCGAATCCGCGAGCGAAGAAGATTTTGCCCAGAAACCGATTGGCTGCGGTCCCTATGTATTCGTCAACCACAACGAAGGCGATACCGTAACGCTGGATGCTTATGAAAACTATTATTTAGGCACCCCGTCTATCAAGCACATCACCTTCAAGATCATCTCCGATATGTCTTCCATGTCCATCGGTATCCAGTCCGGCAGCATCGACTTCGCGGAGATCGAAGCCCCGGTCCGTTCCACGCTGGAACAGGCCCCCGGTGTCAAGGTGGAAACAGCCGAGCAGACCACCTTCTCCTTTGTGGCTATGAATACGGAGAAGGAACCCTTTAACGACGTAAAATTCCGTCAGGCTGTAAACTACGCGCTGAACCGTTCCGACATTATCGACGCGGTCATGGACGGCGCCGCGGAAGAGAACTCCAACCTGTTGGCCAAGAACCGCTTCGGTTATTCCGACAGCCAGAAGCAGTACAGCTATGATCCCGAGAAGGCGAAAGAACTGCTCGCCGAATGCGGTTACGCGGACGGCCTGGATCTGGGCACCTTCATCGTCGCCGACCAGTATAAGCTGCTGGCCCAGATGGTGCAGGACAACCTGAAAGCCGTCGGCCTCACCTGCGAGCTGGAGGTCCTGGAATTCAACGCTTACCTCAGCAAACTGATGCAGGGTGATTTCGGCATGACCTGCCTGAATATGAGCCTGGAAGGCGACACGCAGAACGTTTCCATGGCTGTCACCAAGGACTTCATCGGCATGGCCAACAACGCCCGTTGGTATAACGACCAAGTCGAAGAATGGTTCCGGGAAGCGGTCGTAACCGTCGACGAAGACGCGCGTGCTGCCATCTATAACGACATCTTCTCCCTCATTCAGGATGAAGCTGTTTACGCGGTCATCGCCAACCCCATCATGCTCTTTGCGCGTAATGAAAACCTGACCATCCACGATCTGCCTTTGGAAGGCAATTACTACGTATACTATTTCCACTGGTAGTATTCTTCTTGTTCAGAGAAGGCGGCCTGCCCTGTCCGCACAGGGGCGGCCGCCTTTTCTGTTTTTGCTCTTCATTTTAGATTTTACAAAATTTACGCCTTTTTTATCCCGTTTCTGTTACAATAGAGGAAATTGAGGTGCCATTGGGACGGAACCGGTTGAGAAGGAGAAAACGGATGAATAGCAAGACACTTTCCGAAGAGATCTATAGCGAACTCTATCGTGAT
>JAFRYQ010000167.1 GCA_017437565.1 Bacillota bacterium | reverse complement strand
CGTCGCAGCAGCGGCCGCGAGTTGGGCCGCGCTCTTCGCGTCTGCCATCGCAGTTGTGACTGGCGGCAACTGCTCCCCTTCGGGATGGTCGCGTACCAGTACCAGCGCGATCAGAAACGCAAGGGCCGCTTCCACCGCGTAGACTCCGAAACAGAGCCGCACGCTGATATCGCTTAAGAAGCGGGCGATGAGCGGCATCACGAAACCGCCGATGGAACCCGCCGTATAGAATATCGCCATAGCCGAAGCACGCTTCTCACGGAACCAGGAGGTGATCAAAGCCGGCCCCGCGGTCATACCGCAGATGGCGGAACAGATGCCCATCGGGAAGAACAAGGCTACGAAGAGATAAGGCGAAAGCGGAAAGAAGGCCAGCGCCCCGTGAGCGATCAGGCCGACCAGTGAACCCAGCAGGATCGCCTTCCGGCATCCTGCTTTTTTCTCGATCAGACCAGCCAGCACCGAGAAGATCGCCACCGCCGTATACAGCATACTGGAGGATAGCCCGATCACCTGCTCCTCCCAGCCCTGCTCCAGAACCAGTTTGGTAGAAACGACAGAGGTTCCGTAGGAGGAGGCTGAAGTCGTGAAGAAATAGATCAGCCAGCATACCGCTGTGATCACCGACCCGTAATAGAATGTTTTTTTATTGGATGGATCTTGTTGCATGAACCTACCTCATAGTTTTCCGCGTCATCACCGATTACAAATTCCCGATAATCTGCTTTATTTGTATTACCGACTCCCAGCTTTCTGGTCTTTATTGCAAATCCCCGCTTTTTTGCCCGATTTTCATTGCAAATCGCTGTTTTTCAGAGCCATTTGCAAAAACTCGACCGTTTGCTGACGGGCTGCCGCCCGGGTTGCCGACGGGTCGCCGGCCCTGTCAGTCGACCGGGTGCCGACGAGTTTCCGCCCAGTCACAGCCTAAACCTGCGCCAGCCCGGCTGTAGCTAGAAAAAGGGAAGCCGGCGCTTAGCAGCAGCTTCCCTTCTCCTTCAGTCAATCTATCATATTCCGAAAAGGAGTCACACTTTCTTTTAGAATCCCTTTATTTCTTCCAGGGGGTCACCGGCTGCATATATCCCGCTTCGCCTGTATATTCCGAAGCTTTTTCCTCACCGTTCAGGACCCGCAGGGCGCCGAGCGCCAGAGCCTGGTTCTCATATTCGCCGCTATAGACTTTCACCGGCGCCATCTTGCCGACGCGTTCCTCGATCGCCGCGACCAGCCGCTTTGATTTGGACATGCCGGCGGTGATCACGATCGCATCGCATTCACAGCGCATCGCCGCGTAGCAGATACCGATCTGGCTGCAGATCTGATAGGCCATGGCGTCGAAGATGAGCTTAGCCTGCTGATCGCCCTCGTCGATCCGCTTTTCCACTTCCCGCAGATCCGACGTGCCGAGATATCCCTTCAGGCCGCTGTCCTTCTTCAGAAGGTTCAGGACCTGCTGCTCGGTATATTCGCCGCTGAAGCAGAGGTGGACAAGCTGTCCGGTCGGAACGGTCCCGGCCCGGTTCGCGGAGAACGGTCCATCGCCGTCGCCAGTGGAATCATTTACTTCCACCACCCGGCCGTTTTCATGGGCGCCGATGGAGATGCCGCCGCCCAGATGCGCGACGATGATCTTCGCGGTCTCATAGGTCTTGCCGAGATCTTCCGCCGCGATACGGGCTACCGCTCTCTGGTTCAGGGCGTGGAAGCTCGAGCGCTTACGGAATTTCGGACAGCCGGTGACACGCGCGTATTCCGGCATCTGTGAAACGGAGCAAGGGTCGGTCGAGAAGATCGGCGGTTTCTCCGGCAGTTCCGCGATCAAAGCATCCGCAACCGCGATCGTGGTACGGGCGGCATGCATCGGCGGCGCATCCGGCGTATACATGCTGAGCAGATGATCGTAGAGGTCGTCTTCCACCTTATAGGTGCCGCCGGCCGCGCCGTTAAAGGCGCCGCCACCGCGGATGGCGACTGCGTCAAAATCCTTCATGGAGAGGCCGATGCTGTCCAGCCAAGCCAGAATGACCTGTTTCTTATGGGCGACCTGCGTCTTCCCGTCGCTGGAGAGGTTCTCCTCTTCCGCCGTATATTTGATCTCGTAATCGGATACGCACTTTCCGTCTTCGTAGACGGCGCACTTGGAGGAAGTACCACCAAAATTGAGTACGATGATTCTCTTCATGTTCGTTTAGGCCTCCTTCACCGACAGCGCCGCCAGCGCCAGCGTGCAGTATTTGGATTCCGCGGAAGCCGCGCGCGAGGTCATCGCCACCGGGACACCGGCGCCGAGGATCATGCTGACCGTACGGTTCTGGCCGCTCTTGCAGATGAGGAGCATCTTCGCCGCCAGATTGCCGGCAACCATATTCGGGAACAGGATGACGTCCGCTTTGCCGGCGACCGGGCTATTATAGCCCTTCACTTTGGCGCTTTCTTCCATCAAAGCCAGATCCAGCGAGATCGGTCCTTCGACGTAGCAGCCCGGGAATTCCCCTTCCTGGCAGAGTTTTTTCAGTTCCGCCGCTTCCACCGTCTCGTTGATCTTGGGGCTCACGGATTCCGCCGCGCAGACCGCGGCGACCTTGATTTCTTCATCATAGCCGAGATCGCGCAGCATCTTGGAGACCAGCTTGATCTGTTCGATCTTCTGTTCCAGCGTCGGGTAGACGATCATGCCGGCGTCGTTGAAGACGACCAGCTTATCCATGCCCGGTACTTCGTTCATCGACATCACCGTCATGACCTTGCCATGCTCGATGCCGGTTTCTTTATTCAGAATCGCTTTCAGGATCTCCGAGGTGTTGATCAGCCCTTTCATCAGGAACTGGGCTTTCCCCTCGCGCACCATGCGCACTGCCTCGGCAGCGATCTTATTGCCATCGTTATCGGGAACGTCTATATAGCGGTCATCGGCTAATTTCCCGCCTTTGGCCTCTACCAATGCCTGGATCGCGTTCTTTCTTCCCACCAGGATCGGTTCCACAAACCCGTCTTTTTGGGCTTTCAGCACGGCTTCAACGACGTGATCGTTCTCGGCGCCGGCAACCGCCACCCATCTGGCCTTCTTGAATGCGGAAGTCTTGGCCAGGATGTCTTCCATAGAATGAAAAACCATTTTTCTTCTCCGTTTCCACTTTCTAAGGACCGGGGATGCGGGCGGCTTGCCCGGCCCGCATCCCGGTTGTCACATGGCTTATCTTTCAGCTCGTCAGTGGTTTAGAGCATGACGTCGTTATCTTCCCAGATCTCTTCTTCGGTCGGATTGGCCTTATCAGAGTGGACTCTGTAGAGCATCAGGGTGTAGTTGCAGAGGTTTTCAAAGGTCAGGTTACCAGCCAGATAGTTGTTCTGCCAGAAACCGCAGCCGAGGCCGCTCGTGCTGGCCATGCCGCCTTCATAGTACGGACGACCGTTCAGCAGGCCCTGGCCGGCATTGATCGGCATACGTACGACCGGGATCTCGGTACCGGCATAAATCTGATGATCCTTGTCATGGCTGTAGACGTCCGTGGAGTGGCCGGCGCCTTCCATGAGCAGGTTGGTCTTGGCGACTTTAACGCCCTCTTCCCAGCCGCCTTCATAAGCATAGAGGCCGGAAACCGGAACCATCTTCTCTTTGCAGAGCGGTTCGTCTTCGCCGTAAGCTTTGATCTCAAGCAGGACGGAGAGCACGCCTTCCGGAAGCTCTACGCCACAGAGTCTGCAGAGGTCATAGATGTTCTTGCCGACGTAATCCGGGTTCGTGACGGGCTTGCCGTTCTTACCTTCTTTGAAGATCAGATGACGGAATTTGTCGATGACTTCCGGATCGTCGATGTAGTAACCTTTGTTCTTGTTATAGGCGTCGATAAAGGCCTGCTTGTCCTTCGCGGGCAGGATGATGGTCTGCTCGCCGGTGCAGGGGATGCCGCTGTCGTACGCGCGGTTGGCAGCGATCTCAGCCGCCATGGCGTCGAACTGATCGGCAAAGCCTTCATCGATAACGACCTGGCAGTTGCCCTGGCCGACGCCGAAGGAAGGATGTCCGCTGGAGTTAGCCGCATGGACCATGCCCGGGCCGCCGGTAGCGACGACGAGGTCGCACTGTCTCATTACTTCGCCGGTACGGTCGATGGACGGATCCTCAACGCACTGGACCAGGTCCTTCGGAGCGCCGACAGCGGCGATCGCTTCGCGGATCAGTTCCGCGCAGTGCATGGAAACGTTCTTGGCCTTCGGATGCGGGCAGACGATGATGGCGTTACCGGCCTTCAGAGCCTGCATGGCATTGGCGCCCATCGTGGTGGTCGGGTTGGTCATCGGCATAACACCGGCGATGATGCCGGCCGGCTTGGCGATGCGCAGGATGTTGTCCACATCCAGTTTGCCCTTTTCCCAACCGACGATACCCTTGGAAACTCTGCCCTTGGTGTAGGCCCACTGGTTGGTCATGCCGTTCTTCATCTTGATGATCTTCTGCTCGACGGTGCCCATGTGGGTCTCGTCGACCGCTTCGATCGCCAGGATCTCGGCATTGTCATAAACCGCCTTAGCCGCAGCGCGGGACGCCTGATCCAGGCCTCTCTGGCTGAATTCCGCGAAGACTTTCTGGGCCGCTCTGGCCTTTTCTACTAAATCCTTTACGTATTCCTGATCCGTCATAACTACCTAACCTCCTTAAAATATCGTGGTATGCATGTGACTTGGAATATTTTTTCCTTATTTGTAAATCCTATTTGTAGGATTCATTGAAGATTTTGATGATGTCGTCGTCCGTGAGCGGTACCCGGTCCTGCATCGTGAAGTAGGAGCCGACGGACGCTCTGGCGCTCTTCACGAAATCCGGGAAGTTCGCCGGCGTGATGCCGTAATCCGACATCTTCAGGTTGTCGCAGTTGATCATCCGCAGGAACTCGGCATGCGCTTCCAGGAATTCTTCCGGCTTGGTCGCGTTGGGACGTCCCATGGCTCTCGCCAGTTCGACAAAGCGTTCATCCGCGGCGTGGACCGCGATCTGATGCTTGTAATAGGCCTGGCTCAGCATGATGAGTCCGCAACCGTGCGCGATGCGCGGGTTGAATTCGGAGAGCGTGTGCTCCAACGGATGCATGGTCGAGGTCGAAGCCGTATTCATGCACCAGCCGGTCAGGATCGCCGTAAAGGCGATGTGCTCTCTGGCTTCCATATCCTTACCGTTCCGCACCGCTCTGGGCAGATAGCGATAAGCGTTTTCCACAGCCGCCATCGTGAACATATCCGTTACCAGCGTGGACTTTCTCATCAGATAGCCCTCCACACAGTGGGACATGGCGTCATAGCCCTGGAAAGCGGTCAGGTGCGCCGGAACGCTGGACTGGAACTCAGGATCCGAGAAGCAGTAGAGCGGGAAGCTGCCGACGTTCTTGAAGGAGTTCTTCTCCCCGGTCTCATCGTTGGTGACGACGAGGCCAGGCGCTACTTCCGAACCGGTCCCGGCTGTAGTCGGGATCGAGATGAGCGGAAGCGGTTTGTTCTCCGGTACTTTCTTACCGCCGGTGCCACCGGGGACGTAATCCCAGAGGCTGCCCGGGTTGGTGGCCATGATCGCGATTCCTTTCCCGGTATCGCAGGTGCTGCCGCCGCCTAAGGAAACGAGGAAATCGCAACCCTCGGCTTTCAGGAAATCTCTCCCCTCATGCACGATGGAGAGGATCGGATTGGGCTGGATCTTGTCGAAGACGGCATATTCACAGCCGGCCTGCTTCAGTTCATCCTGGACGATATCCAGATAACCCAGCTTTTTGGTGAACGGATCCTTATCCAGGACGATCAGCGCTTTCTTACCCGGCATCGGGTATTCATGCATCGTCTTCACGGAACCGGGTCCGAAGATCACTCTGGTGCGGTCGTTTAAGTCGAACAGATGTCTGAACGGTTGAACAGCATTGATCATGGTTTTACTCCTTTGCTTTTTCAGATTCTGTACCTGCCTGCAAGCAAGTACACGCCTTCTTCATAAAGCATATTCTTGGGGAGCTGATCCGTCCAATTCACAAATTTTATCCTGCCGGGGTCCTTCATAAACCCCGGGTATGGATGCGGTTTCTTGCGTCCTTTACAGGCTGCGGGCTACCTCATAGGCATCCCAGATGGCCGACTGGATATTGCCGGTTTTACGGGCATCGCCGATGGTATAGACCGGGATGCCAGCCGCAAGAAGTTCCTTCTCCAGTTCCGGCTGCGGCGCCGGCCGGAAACCCAGGGCCAGGATCACGTGATCCGCACAGACGCACAGCTGGTCATTTCCGGTCGCGGAAGAGATAAGCAGCGCTCCTTCCGCGGTGATCTCTGCCAGGCGACGTCCGGTCAGGATGCGGACTTTATATTTCTGCAGCAGTTTCCGGATCATCATTTCCTGCATCAGCGGGACGCGGGCTCCGGACGAGAGGATGTCATCCAAGGCTTCAACGATGCAGACTTCCTTGCCCTCCCGGGCCATGGCGATCGCCATCTCGCAGCCGATCAGGCCGCCGCCGGCGATCAGGACTCGTTGGCCAACTTGCTTTCCTCCGGACAGCACATCCAGACAAGAGACGGCTTTCCCCTCCTCGTCTCCAGGGATATGGGGAAGGAAGGGAACGGAACCGGTCGCCAGAATGGCCGCATCCGCACCCGTTTCCCGGATGGTTTGCGCGTCTGCTTCCGTTCCCAGGCGGATCTCCACATGATTCTTAACGAGTTCCTGTTCCAGATACCGGGTCAGGACCTCCAAGTCTTTCTTAAAATCGTGCGCGGAAGCCGGAATCAGATTGCCCCCGAGCTTCGTCTCTTTTTCGAAAAGGACGACTTCATGCCCGCATTGCCGGGCGATGGCCGCCGCTTCCATACCGGCAGGACCGCCGCCGATCACGGCCACCTTTTTCGGCTGCAGCGCCGGGCGCAGTCCGTAATTCAGTTCCCGGGAATGCGCCGGATTGACCGTACAACCCGAGCAGCCACGCAGCTGATGACTGGCATCCAGGCACTGGCAACAGGCGATGCACGGACGGATTTCCTTTTCCCGCCCGGTCATCACTTTCAGCGGGTAGGCCGGATCCGCCAGCGCGCTGCGTCCCAAGACAACCCCATCGATCTTGCCTTCCCGGATCGCGTCTTCGCAAAGCGCCGGATCGTCCATACGGCCGGCCAGAAGGACCGGGATCTTTACCACTTTTTTAGCCGCGGCTGCCAACTCGACATAATTGCCTTTCGGGAGATACATCGGCGGACAGGTATGATAGAAGGATTCATAAAGTCCGGCATCACAGCTCAGCAGGTCGTAACCATAGCTTTCCAGAAGCTGCGCGATGCGAACCCCTTCTTCCAGGGTCCGGCCGGTTTCGTTTTCCCCGTCCAGGGAACCGCCGTCCGGTCCCAGATAGTTTAAATATGACTTCAATCCCAAGCGCATGGAGACGGGGAAATCCGCTCCGCAGACCGCGCGGATCCCCTGGATGACTTCCCGGCAGATACGCAGCCGGTTTTCCAGGGAGCCGCCGTACTGATCGTCCCGGCGGTTAGTAACCGCCATGGCGAACTGATCCAGCAGATAACCCATATGCAGGGCGTGGACTTCCACACCGTCGAAACCAGCCAGCTGGCAGCGTCGCGCGGCTTCCACTTCCTGCTCGACTTTGCGGGCGATCTCCTCAGTACAGAGGCTCTCCGTCATCTGGTCAGGCGTAAAAAAGTAAGGGTTCTCCGAAGCGCTCTTCAGGCCCGGGGCTCCGTTCCGACCAACTCCGAGCGACAGCTGGGCGAAGATATGCGCCCCATAGGCATGGACACGATCCGTAAGCTGCGCAGCAGCCTGGATGAAATGTTTCTGTGAAAAGGCAGGCGCCAGCCGGGTGAAACGGTCGATCCCGTCGATCTCGGTATCCGCCGCCAACGCGCCGGTCATCAGGAGACCGAAACCGCCCCGCGCGTAACCCGTAAAATAGTCGATCGCTTCTTCCGAGAAGCAACCCTTGGCATCAAAGCTATAGAAATTATTGCCACCCAGGCCCATTGGCGCCAGGACATAGCGATTCTTCACCGTCAGGTTCTTGCCGATCTTCAGGGGTGAAAACAGGTTTTCATAAGCCATACTTGATACCTCGCGCTTTCCGTGCAGGCGGTTTTCGCAGCGGGAGGATATCTTTCCTCCCCGCGTCTTTATTATAGGCAAGGGGTAATGCCGGTATCCAATTCATTCTGGGTATAAAACAGCCCTGTATTGTTCCTGTGGCGTATGCATAACGCTTATGACGACCTCTGCCCGCGCAAAAAAAGAGGCCTTACGGCCTCTTGTAAGGGTTTTATGACTTGCTGACCAGGATCGCAAAGCGCCTGCTGATACCGCGCCCACCCCTGCCTGACCCGCGGCGCGGTATTTTAGCCTGGCTTGGGCATAAAATCTGGTATCAAAGGCTCGAAAATGACCATCTGATACCGCGCCCACCCCTGCCTGACCCGGGACGCGGTATTTTAGCCTGGCTTGGGTATAAAATCTGGTATCAAAGGCTCGAAAATGACCATCTGATACCGCGCCCACCCTTGCCTGACCCGGGGCGCGGTATTTTAGCCTGGCTTGGGCATAAAATCTGGTATCAAGCCGGGACGGTCGGGGATACGAAACCAAAGGAATTCCTCAAATTGGTATTTTCTCGGAACGAAAAAGCAAACTTCCCCCATCAAAGCAGGATGCGCTGCTCCTCCGGCGTATAGAGGAAGGTGTCCGTCTGGTCCCCTACCCGGGCTTTTACGAAATCTACATAGGTGTTCAATACCGGATTATCTTCATCCGGACGCCAGACCATGATGATCGGATACTGCGCCTTATAATCCGTCAATTTTACATAGCGCACCTGGCCGCCGCCTTCCACGTTATGGATATAGGGCAGGATGGATACGCCGCTATAGCGCACGACGTCAGAGATGATCTCCAGGAGACTGTCGGCGTTGGAAACGACATTGGGACTGTAGCCGGCACTGCGGCAGCTCTCCAGGATCTCCCGGTTCCGGTAGGGCGAGATGAAACGACTCGGAACGATAAATTGCTGCTCGCGCAATTCCTCCAGGGAGACGCTTTCCCGCTTGGATAAGGGGTTATCCCGGGCGACCAGCAGCATATTATACATATTGCCCAGCGGCAAAGATTCCAGGTCCTTATAAGCTGCGCCCTTCTCATGCCCGTAGATGAAGACGACATGGAAGGTTCCCGCCCGCAGTTCTTCCAGCAGATTGATGCCGCTTTGTTCCATATTGCGGATCGTCACGTTCGGATAGGTGGAAAGAAACTGCCTGTTCATGGCGATGACCAGCTCCTGTCCGGATTTTTGGTGCGCCATCTTCAGCGTGCCGGAGATCACCGAGCGGAAGTAGTAAGCCTGTGAAATAAAATCATCGAAAGCCTGTATCAGCGTCTGCGCATGTCCGTAAAACTTGCGTCCGGCTTCGGTCAGCTCTACGCCGCTCTTCACGCGTTTAAAAAGCTGGACCCCGAGCTGGTCCTCCAGGGCGGCAATCTGCCGGCTTAAGGTCGGCTGGGTGATGAATAATTCTTCGGAAGCACTGGTAATATTGCCGAGATCGGCGATAACAATAAAATTTCTGAGGGAGCTGATACTGATATTATCCAATGCGGGTGTCTGCATTCCGGCCTCCTCTCCATGTGTAAAGCTGCATCTGTACTAAAAATTATACAAGCTTGGTTTTTAAAAATCAAGAATGCGGAAGCCGTTTTCATAATTCTTTAACTATTTCAAGACGCAACGAAAGAAAACTGCCACGCATATACGGGGCAGTTTTCTGGAAACACTATGTTTATTTCAGCTCTTCCTATTGCTTATTACATGGTAAGCTTCATCAGATTCGGGAGCCACAGGCACAGCTGCGGGAACAACAGTACCAAGATCAAACCGATGATCAGTACGATTACGAACGGAATCATTCCCCGAATCGTATCGGTCACGCTGACGTCACAAATCTTACTGCTGACGAAAAGCGAGAGACCGAAAGGTGGGCTGACAAAGGCGATACACATTGACAGAGTCATGACAACGTTTACCCAGATCAGGTTCATATCGGCTGCCACGAAAGAAGGCAGAAAAACCGGGATCGTTAACAGCATGATCGGCATCGTCTCCAGGAACATCCCCAACACCAGCCAGATTGCAGTTACGACCAAGATTAAGCCCATCGGGGATAGTCCCATCTCGGAGATGAAAGCCGCCAGTTTTTGTGGGAAACCAGATACTGCGAGAGGCGATTGCATAAGCAGTGCCATTCCAGAAAGCATGAAAATCATGCTTGTACTCTTGGTTGTTTCCACAAGCGCCTTTTTCAGGTTTTCCCAATTCATCGTCCGATAGACGAAAAGTGAGATTAGGATCCCGTAAACGGTCGCGAAGGCTGCCGCCTCTGTCGGCGTGAAAACTCCAGTATAGATACCACCAAGAACCAGAAGCGGCATCAGCAAAGCTGGCAGCGCCTTTAAGAAGGCAACCAGACGATCCTTCGCCGGGGCTTTTGGCAGTACCATATTCTGATACTTACGTCCAGTGATCAGTGCTACCAAGCCCATCAGCAAACCAACAATCAGGCCCGGAATGATTGCCGAGATGAACAACGTTCCGGCATTGACCATAGTCAGCGATCCGTAGATGATCATAATAACGCTGGGCGGAATCAGGGGGCCAAGTGTACAGGCTACCGATAACAGGCCTGAAATAAAACGCTTGTCATATTTGGTTTTGATCATGCTAGGCATAGCGATCGCCGCTACACCGCTCAAGGTAGCTAAGCTGGAACCTGTAATCGCAGCGTAGATCATACAAGTCAGAACGGTTGTAAATGCTAAGCCGCCCTTATGATGACCGACCATCTTTTCGACAAAGTCAAAGAGATATTTCGCCGGGCCACAATGAGCCATGATATTTCCAGCAAGCAGGAAATACGGGACAGCCATCAGAACGAAACTGTCCAGACTGCCGAACATAGTCATCGGGATATTCAATCCCGGAACGTTTAAAACAACATTATTGAAGAATACCGCACCAGAGCCTAAAGCGAGCCAGATCGGCACTCCTGCAATCATCAGAACTACAATTAATACGACACCAAATGTCATTTATCTCGCCTCCCCTTCTGCTTCAAGTTCGGCGTTTTCCGCTTTTTTTACCAGCGCTTCCGCTTCCTGCGCTTCCCCGGATTTTGTTTCCAGATTATCAGCAGATGCTTTTCCAGTCAGGATAGCCAGAGATTTTCCGATATCAAGAAGCGCAAACAGAATCAGTAAAGCCATTCCAATCGGAACAACGCTATAAACTGCCCACATCGGGAAAAGCATGGATGCTGAGCGAAGGCCACTTTTCAGCATCATCTGGACCAGGTCAATTCCCCACTTCACCAGCATTGCTGCTATTACAATAGCGACAACACTGCAGATAATCCTGTGAATAGCTTTCGCTTTTCCTTTCAATCTGTTGGACAGTACATCCAACGAAACATGCCCGTTGCTGCGCAGCAGCGGACCGGCGCAGAGGTACGCTCCGCTCATGATCGTATAGCGGCAGATCTCATCCATTTCATCGAAGGAGATCCTGAACCCGTAACGCAGGACGACCGCGGCGAAAGCACACAGAGTACTGATGGAGAGCCCTAATACGGCAATGCCGACCAGAACACGATCCAACAGTGCTCCGAAACGATCTATCCGTTCAAACAAGTTACTCCGTCCTTTCTTTTGTTACTTTGATTCACATTTAATGGTCCAGGGAGTCGGAACCCGAATACGGGCTCCGACTCCCTCTTAACCATTCATGCGTTTCGATTATTCACCCAGAACCGCGTCAACCAGTTCCTGAGCCTTCGGGCCAGCTTCGTCAAGATACTTGTTGATTGCCGCTTCACGAACGCCGGTTTCCTCGATAATGCGATCATACTCAGCCTTATCCAGGATCGTCACCTGTACGTTATACGGATCTTGCTGCATCTCTTCCAATGCGTCGAACTCGCGCTGCGGCACCAGTTCATAGATGTATTCTTTCAGTTCCGGAACTACTTCATTATTCATGATATCCTGCAGATCCGCAGGCAGCTTGTTCCACCAATCCATATTGATCAGTATCGGACAGCTGCATGTTCCCCAATAAGGAAGAGTCAGATAATTCGTGTCCCAACGGGAATCATGAATATGAGCGATATTCGCAAGCAATCCGTCAAATACACCCTGCTGCAGACCGACCGGAACTTCCGAAGCCGTAACCATAGTCGGAGAGCCACCCATAGAACTGACATACAGTTCAGCGAACATTCCGCCTGGATGGCGGACCTTGAGTCCGGCATAGTCTTCCAGCTTTTCTACAGGGCGTTTGTTATTGGCTACCAAAACCGAACCCAGGAGGGTCGGGAAATTGCCAAGACGGTAGATGCCTTTTTCCGCATAGAGTTCATGAAGGATCTCGTCTACCTTCTCATTCTCCATGGTCGTCTTCAACAACGCTTCGCCATTGCTCATATCGCTGAGGTCGAACAGGAACGGCAGCGAATAGATCGCTTCTGCTGGTTCAAAAGCCTCAATTGTATAGGAGTTGGCATACTGGGCATCTACAACGCCACCCAGAACCAGGTTGATCTCATTGGCCGAAGTACCCATCTCAGCATTCGGATGGATCGTTACCTTAATACGGCCATTCGTCTTTTCTTCTACCAGCTCTTTGAACTTAATTGCGTTTAATCCATGTACCGTGTTTTCATTAAACGAATGCACCAATCTGAGCTCAAAAGTCTCACCTTCGTCAGCGGCCGGCTCGGCTGCGCTGTCGGAGCTGCTGGAATTGCTGGAACTATCAGAACTTCCGCCGCATGCTGTCAGCGAAAAGATCATAGCCAGCATCAAAAGAGTGACGAGCACTCTTACAGCTTTACTTCTTTTCATTGTTTTTTCTCCTTACAAATTGTTAATACTAAGGGCTACATCTCATCCGGTACGAGCTTCTTCATGAAGTCGGCCATATCTTCCACGTCTTCCAGATGCTTGATCGTCTCGATGATGTCGACCAGCTTCTCTTCCGGCAGCGTGTACTTGCTGTTTCTGCGGAACTTTACTTCCAACTGATCGAAGTCGATCGCGTAGTCCGGAGCGCCGCAGCTCATGAACTGCATGAATTCCTGGCTCGCGGTGATGACGCGGCCGTCTTTCAGCTTCATGTCGATCGTCGAAGGTCTTCTGTTGATGTAGGTCATGCCTTCCGCGTTATCCTTCTCACGGGCGATCTCGGATGCCGGATCTTCTTCATAGTCGATCCGTTCCATCAGCGCCAGGACTTCCGGATTCAGCATCGTTTCCTTCTCATACCAGAGCGGTCCCGGTTCGATGCCGTGCTGGGCCGCGTAAGCGCCCATGGCCACGCACCAGTACATGGAGTTGCAGCCGTCGGTGTGGTATTCGATGACCTTGTTGGAGAACGAAGTCGTCATGTACTCGATGTGCACCTGGATGTGCTCGATGTCTTCGACCTTAATGTTGTTCTCTTTTACGATGTTGTAGGTCACGTTGACCGGCGCCTGGAAGGTGCCGTCGACCGGATAGTATTTATAGCGGACGTCGCGGATGGCGTAATAGGTGCCAAGATCCTTCGTCAGCCAGTCTTCCAGCCGTTTCGGGGTCGCCTGCATCGCCCAAAATCCGTGCTCACCGTCGAAGATCTCGCGGTCGGCGTATTCGCCCATCTCCGCCATCTCCGCCGAAGCGACGGCCGTCGCGCATTCCCATCCGGCCGGACTGTACTTCAGCATGCCCGCTCTCGGTCCGAAGACGAAACGGTGATGCGAACCTTCCGGAAGCATGAAGCCGGCATGGCCCAGCGCGTCTTTCATCTGATCAGCATCAAAGCCGAGCATATTGCCGATACCTACCGCGCCGCCAAAGCAGTCGCAGCCAAGGCCGTAGGTCTTGATCGTTGCCATCTGCTGGGAACGGGTCAGGGTCTTGTCATCGCAGTCATTGCGGAAGGGACCCTGGGAGAGACCGACACGGGAGGCCACGTCGATGGCCAGGACGAGTCCCTGCAGGAATTCTTTTCCGGATTTGTGATGTTTCTCGGCTTCTGCCAGGACTGCCGGGATGACGTAAGGCGCCATATGGGCCGGGGCCATCAGGATGTCAGCGTCCAGGGAGTGAGCCAGTTCGCCGTTGGCGTAAGAAGCGCCGAAGGCGGAAGATTTCAGATTGGTGCCCACGATCGTGCACTCATCTGCTTTACCAAAGGACTGCGCCAGCTTGATGCCGTATTTACCTTTATCGAGGTTGACGCCGCCCAGCATGAGACCGACCGTATCGAAGATGACCTGCTTGGTCTTCAGGAGCACATCTTCCGGAATCATGTCATACGTATAGTTGGCACTGTATTCCGCTACGATATCGGTGTTCAACCGTTTGCTCATGTGTTACCTCCTCTCAGCCTAATTGCTGATTCTTGAAAGAATATCGGTAAGGAACCGTTTTTGTTATCCTTATACTAAGTTATTTTCTGAATTTACTGAATATCCCGCTTGGGCTATTCCCACGGGCTATATACAGGCTAGCTTCCTAGCCCGAACGGGCTATATTTATCAGACTAGGCCGGGTGTAGCCCGGTGGGGATGGGGCTGTCGGATGGTGCTGTCGGATGGTGCCGGGCCGGGAACCGAGGGGGAGCCGGTCTACTACCTGATCGGCTATCACCACGACGCGCAGGTCGACCGCCTCTGTACGTCTTCCCTCTCCCTCTATGAAACCAACGCCATCCTGCGCGATTTCCGCGATACGCTGGATCTCAATCTGAACCTGAGCATTCCGGCCGGCTCCTACATCATGATGCGCT
>JAFRYQ010000166.1 GCA_017437565.1 Bacillota bacterium | reverse complement strand
GCTGCGGCGCTCCGGACTACGCGATCGACTTCGATCAGTTGGAAGTAAAGTTCCGCAGAAACAGCAAGTACACGCTGCCGGAAGAGAAGCTGGTCGACATCATCGAGACCATCAAGCATCTGGAAGACGTGGAAGATATGGCCGACTTCATGAAGAAGCTCGTACCGGACGCATAAGAAGAACCTATTCGTAGATTTGCAGGGCCGCGCGGTTCCAAACGGCCCTGCCGGTAAATAAAACATCCATTCTTGAAACTGACAGGAGGTAAAAAATGGGTAGATTAGAAGGAAAAGTCGCCATCGTAACCGGTTCCGGCGCTGGCCAGGGTAAGGCATCCGCCATCCGTTTCGCGAAGGAAGGCGCAAAAGTAGTTGTCGCTGATTTCAACGAAGCCGCCGGTAAGGCTGTCGTAGAAGAGATCAAAGCGAACGGCGATGAAGCTATGTTCGTAAAGGTCGACGTCTCCAACGAAGAGAGCGTCAAGAACATGGTCGAAGAGACGGTTAAGGCTTATGGCAAGCTGAACATCATCTTCAACAACGCCGGTGTCAGCAGCCGTGCCCTGGGCGACGGTGCCCGTATCGAGAACGTTCCCGATAAGGCTTGGCAGCAGCAGATCGACGTCAATCTGAAGGGACCCTTCCTCGGCTGCAAATACGCGATTCCTGAAATCGTAAAGGCCGGCGGCGGTTCCGTCATCATCACTTCTTCCACCGCTGGTGTGAGCGGCGGCTTCGGCATCGGGCCCTTCGGCAGCAAGTATCCGACGGGCGGCCCGGTAGCTTACACCGCGGCTAAGAGCGGCATCATCTCCATGGCGAGAGCCCTGGCGATCACTTACGGACCGGATCAGGTCAGAGTCAACGTCATCTGCCCGGGTATCGTTAATACCCAGCTCATGGCTCCGCTCCATCTGGAAGACAAGGCCATCCAGGATTCCGTCGTAGCGGCTTATCCGCTCCGCAGACTGGTCGAAGTTGACGATATCGCCAACGTCGCACTGTTCCTCGCTTCCGACGAGTCCTCCATCCTGACTGGCAACATCATCATGGCCGACTCTGGTGTAACGACCTACTAATCAGTTCAGTTCATAGAAGGGACCGCAGCGCGGCTGCGCTGCGATCCCTTTTCTTACACCTTTCCTAACGTCAGGGTGCGCGCCGCGCAGGGCGCGAAAATAAGGAGGATAAAATGGCTCAGGAATTTGGCAGCAAAATTTTCTGCTATGTACGTTATACCACGAAAGAAGGAAAACGCCCGGACCTGATGGCTGCCATCAATGAGAAGAAGATCCAGGAACGCTATCAGAGCCAGCCGGGAAACATCGAGTACAGCTTCTATGCGCCGACTAATGACGAGAATGCGCTGTACCTCGTAGATATCTGGGAAGATCAGGCGACGTTCGACGCCCATCTGGACACCGACGTGAAGCCGGACTTCCTGGCAATGAAAGAAGCTTATGTGGAAAAGACCGAATTGGTCTTCCAGTTTGGCGGCAAATAAGAGAAACGACATTCGGACTTGTTAGCCGGGGACCTGCTCCGGCTTATCAATAAAGAAAGGAATCATTATGAATATTGAAAGGAAAAAAGGCATCGTCGGCCCTTGGGGGCTGGCTATGGTATTTATCGGTTACGGTATTACCATTAACGCGGTCGGTATCGGCGCCTCCCTCGGTCAGGGCATGACCATGACGCGTGGCTGGATCGCCATGTTCTTCGGCTTCATCATCCTGTCCATCCTGGCGACCGTTTCCGGATACATGGGTTTTGAGACCCGTTATCCGACCTCCATCGTCTGGAGATACATCTACGGCTTCTTCGGCGGCCGGATCCCGTCCATCATCGTCGGCGTTTCGATCGTCCTTTGGACCTTCTTCGACTGCTGGTATGTCGGCGCGGCGATGAAAGGCATCTTCAAGAGCGCGCCGGTACTCGCCTTCGTGATCGGCGAACTGATCTGCCTCTGCTTCTGCCTGTACGGCGCGATCAAAGGCCTCGCGGGCCTCGCAAAAGTCGCGACCGCAACCATTCCGATTGCCATCGTCCTGTTCATCATCGTCTGCGTGCAGGAAGTCATCCGTGGCGGCGGCATCTCCAACATGATGGCCTATAACCCCCTGGCGGATCAGAAGATCGGCATGGGCACCGGCATCAATATCGTCGTCGGCCACTTCATCTGCTGCACGGGCCTCTGGGGCGACCTGACCTGCGAAGCTAATGTCAAGAAAGCCGTCAATATCGCGATCCCGGCCGGCATGCTGGCCAATATCGCCGTCCACTTCGTCGGACAGTTCGGCGTCATCAGCCTTGGCGCTTTCGGCCTTGACGCGGTAGCCAACGCGCTCGGCGGCGTGATCATGATCGTACTCCACGTCTTCACCATCGTGGCGGTTATCAACACGACTCCTGGTTCCTATCACCTGGTAAAGACGCAGCTGGGCGATTCCATCGGCCATCCGCTCGTCTGGGCGATCGCCGGCCCGGTCATCGGCTGCTGCGGCGCCTTCCTGATCGAGTTCGTCATGTCCCTCGGCTTCATCTCCACCTGGTCCACGATCGTATCCGCGGTCATGAGCCCGGTTGTCGGCGTCTCCCTCGCGGAATTCTTCTTCGGCATTAAGACGCAGTGCCCGAAGGAATATATGCCGCCGAAGTGGAGAAAAGCCCCGTTGTTCTCGCTGGCCGTTACCTTCATCGTCTGTGTATACTGCAGCTTCGCTCTGACTGGTATGCCGATCGCCCTGATCGGATCCATCGGCGGCTTCATC
>JAFRYQ010000165.1 GCA_017437565.1 Bacillota bacterium | reverse complement strand
TCGAAACCATCGAAAAAACGGATAGTGAAGGCCTGACCGACACCTATACGATTACCTTCACCGACGGCACCACCAGCACCTTCACTGTGGCCAACGGTGAAAAGGGCGAGACCGGCGCCCAGGGCATCCAGGGCGAGATCGGCCTGCAAGGCGAAAAAGGTGAGCAGGGCGAGACCGGCGAACAGGGCATCCAGGGCGAGACCGGCGAGCAAGGCGAAAAGGGTGAGACCGGTGAACAGGGCATCCAGGGTGAAAGCGGCGCTGCCGGCCAGCAAGGCGAAAAAGGCGAGAAGGGTGACAAAGGCGATACCGGCGAAAAGGGCGAAAAAGGCGACACCGGTGAGAAGGGCGAAAAGGGCGATACCGGCGCGCAAGGTGAACGAGGCGCAACGGGTGCTACTGGAGCTACCGGACAGCAGGGTGAGAAGGGCGAAAAAGGCAAGGACGGTAAAGACGGTGCCGGCATCGCCGATATGAAGATCGAGGATGGCGCTTTGATCGTGACCCTGACCAACGGGACCGTTATCAATGCCGGCCAGATCCCCACTTCTAAGGATTCGGAGCGCACCTCACTCAGCGGGCCAGCCGGCGTGAAATCCTATTTCTTCGATGTGGAATACGGCGACGTGACGGACGTTTTCATCGATCAGACCCTGGTCGGACCGGAAGAGTACTCGGTGGAAGAGTATGGTGACGGCGTCCTGCTGACCATCAATGAAAACATCCTGCCGAAGAGCGGCGGCACCATCACGGTGAACCGTGAATCGGGTAAAGCGGCTAGCGTTTCGACAGCCGTTCCGGCGGCAGCGGTACCGGCCTGGCTCTACGCGGTCCTGGCTATCATGGCGGCAGCCATCGTCTTCCTGGGTGTCCAAGTATATAAGAAGAAATAAAAACAGTTTGAAACCATATAGCCGGCTTGGATAGTATCCGCACAAACCGCTTCTGGAGGGGAAGCGCTGAGACGTCTATAAGGTTTCCCATAACGCGGCAGGAGATCGGGATCTCCTGCCGCGTTTTTTCTCATAATTATAAGGGCCCGGCAAAGGGCGGCCGGAGGAGCGCCGGTTCAATTCTCGCGAAAAAAGGAAAAATAGGAACGCTTTTGGCCGGGAACAGGGAAAAAGTGAACTGCGTTGTTCCGAACTTTTGTTTGCATTTTGTTCTTTTTATGATAGAATTAAAAAGGGGTAGCCTGGGAGAATGAGTACGGAAGGAGTAGGAGAAATGTCGAAAGCGAAAGATAAAGCCAGGGCGCGGGAACAGCGCATACTGGCCTTCATGAAACAAGCGGTGGCGGAGCGCGGATACGCGCCGACGGTGCGGGAGATCTGCGAGGCGCTCTCCGTCAAGTCGACTTCGACGGTCCATAAGGATATCGAAAGCCTGGTCGGACAGGGATTTTTAAGAAAGGATCCTGCCAAGCCCCGCGCGTACGTGATCATCGGCGCCCAGGAACCCGAGAAGAAAGATCAGGTCAGCCCAATCTTCGATGAGACGATCGAGCTTCCCGTGATCGGCAACGTGGCGGCTGGAACGCCGATCCTGGCGGAAGAGAATATCGAGGATACGTTCCAGATGCCGGCTCGCTATGTGAACGGAACCAGCTTCATGTTGAAAGTCCGCGGCGAAAGTATGATCAACGCCGGCATTTTCGACGGCGACCTGATCCTGGTCGAGCAGCAGGAGACCGCGCGGAACGGCGAGATCGTCGTGGCCATGGTGGACGGGTTCGAGAGCGAGGCGACCGTGAAACGATTCTACCGGGAGAACGGTCACATCCGTCTGCAGCCGGAAAACGACGAGATGAGCCCGATCATCGTGAACGACGCCCGCATCCTCGGCAAGGTGAAAGGCGTTTTCCGCTATTATAGCTGATAAGAAATATTCTTGTTGCATTCGATCCGGCCTTGTGCTATATTAGTAGGGCTGGTCTACCTATGCCCGGCTCAGGCGAGTCTCCGACGCTGAGCTTAGCAGAGGTGAATGAAAGAAAAGGAGAAAGAAAAATGATCACGAAAGAACAGAAAGAAGCCATCGTTAAAGAGTATGCCCAGAAGGAAGGCGACACCGGTTCCCCGGAAGTTCAGGTTGCCCTGTTGACCGCTCATATCAATGACCTGAATGAGCATCTGAAAGTGCATAAGAAGGATCATCACAGCAGACGCGGCCTTCTGAAGATGGTCGGTAAGAGAAGAAATCTGCTCAACTATCTGAGAGATAAGGACATCTAGAGATACAGAGACCTTATCAATCGTTTGGGATTGAGAAAATAGTTTACCTGGGTTTCAAGCGGGGCCTGTCCGGCCCCGCTTAACTTATATAAATGCCAAAGGTGAAGAAGAATAAACAGGAAGGAGTTGTTTATTAAGAATGGCAAGATTTACGGATTACAGAGAGTTTAAAACAGCGGTAGGAGGAAGACTCCTGACGCTGAAGATCGGCAACGTTGCCGAGCAGGCGAACGGACAGTGCTGGGTACAGTACGGGGATTAGGTGGTCAACGTTACGGCGTGCTCTTCCAAAGAGCCGCGCGCGGACATCGATTTTCTGCCGCTGTCCTGCGATTACGAAGAAAAGATGTATGCGGCCGGCAAGATCCCTGGCGGCTTCATCAAGAGAGAGGGAAGACCGAGCGAGAAGGCGACGCTTTGCGCGCGTCTGATGGACCGTCCGCTCCGTCCGCTTTTCCCCAAGACCTATCATAACGACATCGTCGTCGTGGCGACCGTACTCAGCGTCGACCTCGACTGCGAGACCGACATCATGGCGATGATCGGTTCCTCCGTCGCGCTCGCGACTTCCGACATTCCTTGGGACGGCCCGACCGGTTCCGTCCGCGTCGGCCGCGTCGACGGACGTTTCGTCATCAACCCGACCCTGGAGCAGAGAGCGGCCTCCGATATCAATCTGACCGTTGCCGGCACCAAGGAAGCCATCATGATGGTGGAAGCCGGCGCGCAGGAAGTTCCGGAAGACGTCATGCTGGAAGCCATCTTCTTCGGTCATGAAGAGATCAAGAAGATCGTTGAATTCATCGACGAAGTCGTAGCGGAAGTCGGCAAGCCCAAACAGGAGATCCCGGTGAAGGAACTGCCGGAAGGCTTTGAAGAAGCGGTGAAGGCTTATGCCGAGCCGAAGATGATCGAAGCCGTCCACACCCTGGACCCGAAGGAAAAACTGGTCAACATCGACGCCGTCGAACAGGATACGAAAGAACATTTCGCGGAAGAATATCCGGACAACCTCATGGATATCGCCGCGATCACCTATGCGCTGAAGAAGGAAAAAGTCCGTGCCATGATCCTCGACGAGGGCATCCGTCCGGACAACCGCAAGCTGACCGAGATCCGTCCGGTCTGGTGTGAGACCGGCGTGCTGCCGCGCGTTCACGGCACCGGCCTTTTCAAGAGAGGGCAGACCCAGGCTTTGTCGGCCTGCACCATCGCCCCGACCAGCGAAGCGCAGACCATCGATGGCATCACCGAACAGACCGAGAAGCGCTATATGCACCATTACAACTTCCCGGGTTACTGCACGGGCGAAGCGAAATCGCCGCGCAGCGCCAGCCGTCGCGAGATCGGCCACGGCGCCCTTGCCGAGCGCGCGCTGCTGCCGGTGCTCCCGTCGGTAGAGGAATTCCCCTACGCGATCCGCGTGGTCTCCGAGATCATGTCCAGCAACGGTTCCAGCTCCATGGCTTCTACCTGTGGTTCCTGCCTGGCGCTGATGGATGCCGGCGTGCCGATCAAGAGACCGGTCGCGGGTATCGCCATGGGCCTGATCGAACGCGTGGAAGAAGACGGTTCCAGCAAGATGGCGGTCCTCTCCGACATCCAGGGCATGGAAGACTTCCTCGGCGACATGGACTTTAAGGTCACCGGTACCGAAGTCGGCGTTACCGCCATGCAGATGGACATTAAAGTCCACGGCCTTTCCAAGGAGATCCTGGCCCAGGCCCTCAAGCAGGCGAAAGAAGGCCGTATGCATATCATGAACATCATGCTCGAAGAACTGCCGGCTCCGCGTCCGGAACTCTCCAAGTACGCGCCGCGCAGCATCTCCATGATGATCGATCCGGATAAGATCCGCATCGTGATCGGCAAGGGCGGCGAGACCATCAACCGCATCATCGCCGAGACCGGCGCCAAGATCGACATCGACGACAGCGGCCTGGTCATGATCTACAGTGCCGATATGGCCGGCGCGGAAGCTGCCAAGAAGGAGATCGAGCTTTTGACGAAAGAAGTCGAAGTCGGCGAAGTCTATGAAGGACGCGTTACCCGCATCATGAGCTTTGGCGCTTTCCTGGAGATCCTGCCGGGCAAGGAAGGCCTGCTCCACATCTCCAAGATGGCCAAGCACAGAGTGGAGAAGGTAGAAGACGTCATGAACATCGGCGACGTCGTCGAAGTCAAGGTGAAAGAGATCGACAGCCAGAACCGCATCAACCTGCTGCGCACCAATCTGCCTGACTGATCCGCTCATCGGAATCCATAGAGCGAAACCCTGCGCCTGCCGCGAAATGCCGTAAAAACGGCTTGCATCCGGCGGGTGTGGGTGTTAAACTATTCAAGTGCAAATCACAAAAAACCGCTTGTTTGCGGTCATACGGACGTTGAAGGAGACAAAGTAGCGGCAGCGTAAGATCCTTACAGAGAGCCCGGCGGAAGGAGCAGGATTGCTCCGGCGCTGAGAGTCGGGTGGTGAGGCTGTGATCTGCGAATATCACTCCGGAGTCCGACATTCCAAAGAGAGGCACAGTGCGCGCGGCCGGGAGAGAAGCCGGAGGCGCAAGCTGTATGCAACTGGGGTGGTACCGCGGTCAGCCGAATTGATCGTCCCCAATCGTTATCATGAGTGGGGACGTTTTTTTGGCGGCAACCGCCGGACGCCCCAAGGCAAGAAGGAGAACCGAAATGTTTGAAAAACTGTCGGAAAGACCTGTTGCGGAAGTGCAGAAGGAACAGGTCGCGCGTTGGAAAGAGGAGGACCTGCTCGGGAAATGCGTTTCCACCCGGGAAGGACAGCCGGCTTATGTCTTTTATGAAGGTCCGCCCACCGCGAACGGCAAACCCGGTATCCACCACGTGATGGCGCGGACCTTGAAGGATTCCGTTTGCCGTTACTGGACCATGAAGGGCTACCAGGTCAACCGGAAAGCGGGTTGGGATACCCACGGCCTGCCGGTGGAGATTGAAGTCGAGAAGCAGCTTGGCATGAATGGCAAGCAGGATATCGAGAAATATGGCATCAAGGAGTTCAACCAGAAATGCCGCGAGTCGGTCTTTACCTATCTGGACCGCTGGCGCGAGATGTCCGAGCGTATGGCTTATCTCGTCGATCTCGATCATCCCTACGTCACGCTGGAGAACGAGTATATCGAGAGCGGCTGGTGGATTCTGAAGGAATTCCATAAGAAAGGCCTGATCTATGAAGGCCATAAGATCCTGCCTTATTGCCCGCGCTGCGGGACCGGCCTGGCGTCCCATGAAGTCGCCCAGGGATATAAGGAAGTCAAGGTCATCACGCTGACCGTCAAGTTCCGCAAGAAAGGAACCGAGAACGAGTATTTCCTGGCTTGGACGACCACGGCCTGGACGCTGGCGGCCAATACCGTCCTGACGGTGGGGCCGGATATCGACTATGTGAAAGTCCGTATGCTCGCCGGGGAAGAAGAAGGCAACTACTTCTATCTGGCGAAAGCGCTGGCTGACGACGTGCTCGGCGCCGGCACCTATGAGATCGTGGAAGAAATGAAAGGCCGCGACCTCGAATATATGGAATACGAGCCGATCATGCCCTTCCTGCGGGAAGACCTCGGCGACAGCGTAAAAGCTTTCTTCGTGACCTGCATGGATTACGTCTCGGTCGTCGACGGTACCGGTATCGTCCACTCCGCGCCGGCTTTCGGTGAAGACGACTATAACTGCGGCGTCGCTTACGGACTGCCCGTCTACCAGCCGGTCGACGAGCGTGGCTGCTATACGACGACGCCCTGGAAGGGCCGCTTCATCATGGAAGACGGCCTGGACGTCGAGATCATCAAGTGGCTGGGTGACAAGATCCTCGCCAAGAAGAAGATCGAACACAATTATCCGCACTGCTGGCGCTGCGGCACGCCGCTCGTTTACTACGCCCGCAAGAGCTGGTATATCAAGATGAGCGCCCTGAAGGAAGAACTGGTCGCCAACAACAATACCGTCAACTGGTATCCGCCTTTCGTCGGCGAAAAACGTTTCGGCAACTGGTTGGAAGAGGTAAAGGACTGGGCCATCTCCCGTTCCCGTTACTGGGGTACGCCGATCCCGATCTGGCGCTGCAGCTGCGGCCATACGGAATGCATCGGTAGCCGCGCGGAACTCGTAGAAAAGGCCATCGAACCAATCGACCTCTCCATCGAACTGCACCGCCCCTACGTGGATGAAGTGCATATTAAATGTGAGAAATGCGGCAAACCCATGCAGCGCATCACGGAAGTCATGGACTGCTGGTT
>JAFRYQ010000164.1 GCA_017437565.1 Bacillota bacterium | reverse complement strand
CAGATAGAGAAGCTGTTCTTCCAGATCGGTGTCGAGGATCCAGTTGCTTGTCAGTTTATCCGGCGGATCCTCCGCCGGATAGACGTAGTGGTACATGAGGACGGCGATCCCGTCGCTATCTGCCTGGTATTCCTCTTCCGGCACCACCCGGACCGTCCGCCTGATCGCTTTGCCGGCGTCCGGCCCGTGGAACGCGTAGATGACTTCATAATCACCCGGCAGATCCGTATCGATCGCTTCCGCTCCGTAGATCTCCGGTTCTCCCAGGGGGCCTGCTTCCCCGTCAATACAAAAAGCCCCCGGTTCCACGTAAGGTTCTCCCTGTCGCACCAGGGTGACCACGCAGCCGTGAAGGCCTATCGTAAGATGATGTTCGGGATCCGCGTCCCCGTTCAGCAAAGCCGCCAGTTCCGCCTCCGGCGATGCCTCGCCGGTTTCCGTAAGCGTTTCGCTCTCTGCCTGAGGTCCTGCCGCTTCCGACTTCTCCTTCTCCAGGAGCGCGCGGAAAAACGGAATCGCCCGCAGTCCGCCGTAACTGTCCAGAATACGCAGTCCCCAGATGGCTTCTCCGATCATAACGAGTGAAAGGAGAACGATGATGACAATTAGAAACCGTTCCCTCCCCTTCATGATTCCAGAGCTATTTCAGCTTCTGCACGAGCTCCCAGATCGCTTCCGCCGAATTGAAATTCTCCGGCAGCAGACTCGCGATATTGATCTCGACGTTAAAGGTATCGTTCAGATCCGTCACGATAGAAATGATATCGAACGAATCGAGGATATTGTTATCGATCAGCGCTTTCTCGCTGGCGAAGTCGACGTCCGGCTTCGCGTTTTTCAGGATTGCCAGTACCTGATCCATGTTCTTCCTCCTGCTTTTTATTCGTCTTCCGCCCCGGCATCATCGCTCGCGCCGTCGCTCTCGATCATAGACGCCGTCATCTCGGCGTAGCGTTCCTCATAGATTCTACTATATTCGTCCCATTTTTGGAAGCCCTCTTCCCCGCGGTGCCCGGGCAATTCGTAATAGGTCGCGAGCGCCTTCGCCAGCAGGCGGGAGACCTTCCTCTGGCCTTTCAGATTGAGGTGGGAGGTGTCGTAAAAGTCTTCCGCCGGATCAAAGCGTCCCGCGCTGAAGGTCTTTTCGGAAGCGAAGGACAGGATCTTCAGATCGTTGGCTTTGGCAAAGTCCCGCGCCGCCATATAATCGCCCGGCCGGAGCGCCAGCTTGGGGGCCAGGAAGACGAGCACGTCGATCCCCCGTTCCTTACAGAGGTCGACCATCTTCTGATAGTATTCCAGATAGAGGGGCACAGCTTCATTCGTCTCGGCATTAAAGAAATTCTCCGGCATCTCGTAAGCGGCATGGTGATTGTTCAGGGTCCCTCCCTTCATCCATTTCTCGTAGGCCGCGTCCACCTTGCGGCTGTCGAAGTCGTAGGACGTGAGCTCCTCCCAGCGGTCGTGATAGCGGAGCAGCGTCAGGTAATAGTCCAGCTTTCTCTGGCTCGTGAAACGCGTCGTGATATCGTCGATCATCGCTTTTTTGATCTCCGGATCCGGCATGGTATCCGTCATCTTGCGGTAGATCGTTTCCCGCCTTTGATCGGCGTCGACGTCCTTATCCAGGGCGATGGCCGAGAAATCCAACACGACGACCTTCGGCTCATGCAGCTTCAGCAGGTAGAGCAGCTCGTAATAGCTGAGGTAAGGGATCTGGTTGGACGTCCCCATATTGTAGCTGGTGATGCCGCTCTCCTCGTAAATGACCACCGGCAGCACGTCGGCGTAGGTCGTGCTGGGCCCGAAGAAGAGCGCGTCGACAGCGCCGTCTTCTTCGGCAGCGTAATCTTTATACCGGCTCTTCAGCAGTTCGTTCCGGTTCCAGTCGTAAGCGATCACGTTCTGACATACCAGGAAGCAGACGGCAACGAGCAGGATGAAGATGAGGACTTTCCATACTTGTTTCTTCACTGCCATAACTAAAACCCCTGATAGATGAACATCCCGGCGTCCACCCCCGGCCCGTACATGCCGAAGATGATCACCGTGAAAACGGCAAGTAAATAGAGGACGTAGCGTAGCGCCAGCGGCCGCGCCATGATCCGTTCACGGATGTGCACACCCTTCTCATGGGCGATATCGACCGCCAGCATGAGGGCGATCATGATCCACATGAAGCAGTAATTCTTGACCGAAAGCCCCAGATTCAGGAAACTGCCGTCGATCAGCACCTGCGGATTAAAGGCGGCAAAAGTCGCCTTCCACATGCCCAGGGCGTCCGTCAGGCTCACGCCCCGCGCGAAATAGCGGCCAAAGGTCAGGATGACGGCAGTCCGCACCATCTGGAAAAAGCGCCAGGCAAACTTCTTATCATCAATATGACAGGCTTTGCGCGCTTTGGCGTAACTGCGCTCCAACAGCGTCCCCGAAGCCACGAAGACCGCCTGGAAAACGCCGTAGATCACAAATTTCCAGGCCGCCCCGTGCCAGATGCCGACCAGCACGAAGACGATAAAGGACGCCAGGCAGGCCGGCACGGTCTTGCCGGTCTCATTCCCGAATTTCTTGCGCGCCCATTTCTGCATCTTGCCGAAGGGCTTG
>JAFRYQ010000163.1 GCA_017437565.1 Bacillota bacterium | reverse complement strand
GGCCTCTTCCTCGGCTTTCTTGGCTTCTTCCTCAGCCTTCTTGGCCTCTTCTTCAGCCTTCTTAGCCTCTTCTTCAGCTTTCTTGGCTTCTTCAGCCTTCTTAGCCTCTTCTTCAGCTTTCTTGGCTTCTTCCTCGGCTTTCTTGGCCTCTTCCTCAGCCTGTTTGGTCTGCTCCGCGGACTGATCCGACGTACAGCCGGCCAGCGGAAGCACCGCGAGCATCATGATCAACGCCATCAGCCAAAGAATTCTCTTTCTCATGTTCCTGTCCTCTTTCATTGTTTATTAATCGTTCATGATCTGAATGATCTTATTTGACTCTATTTATTACTCGGTACGTATTCCATCGGCATCTCGCGCCACCCATAACGGTAACCGAGTTCCGAACGCTCCCAGAAATACTCTTCCTGCTCAATCGGCCCGGCATGATAACCGACGTCCCAGATATAGAAGACGCCGTCTTCTTTCAGCTGCACCCAGGCGTGCGGAGCTGCCGCCGTGATATGCTTCACGTCATACCCGCACATCTTGGCCATGATGAAGAACACGCCCGACTTCACGTAGCAGTTCCCCTGCTCCTTGGTAAACCCGTAGCCGGCATACCAGAGGCTGCCCCAGTCCGGATTGGAAACGGTATCGAAGAGTACGAAGGGGATGTTATTCGCCCAGATATACATATCCATCAGCGTATTCACGCCATCTTCGATGAGTTCCAGAGCCTGCAGGCAGACTTTGTTGACTTCGAAGTTCTTGAAGTAATACGTATAGTTTCCTGCCTTCGCCCAACCGTTTTCAGCCAGCGATCCATCTTCCGTGGCGCCGTAAGTCTTGTCCCCTACTTTGATCAGCTGGTTACGGGCGACTACACTGTTCTTATCGGCGTAATATGTCTTACCGCCAGCCGTAAAGATCTCTGCCTTCGCGATCTCCCCGTCGGCTTTCGCGCCATAGGTCTTGCCGCCGGTCGTGAACAGCTCATCACGGGCAATGTGGTGGTCGGCGGTCACGAAATAGCGCTTTGCCGCGTAGGTCACATATCCTTCATCCGCCAGCGCGCCGTCGTTCTTCGCCAGATAGAGGCGCTTGCCGACTTCGAACAGTCCCTTGCGGAGCGACCCGTCTGCGGTCATCGGCAGCGTCGTCTCCGGCACCATACCGGCGCCGCCCAAGATGCTGACGCGCTTCAGGTTTTCCTTCAAGCGGAGATATTCATAAGTGGTCTGGAAGGCACTCGCGTCGACGGTCAGCACCAGGGGGCACTCCTTCGCCTGCGCCAGCGGCCCGCCGGCCAAAGCATCCGGGAAAGCCGCGCCGGTAGCCACGGCCACCTGCTCCGTCTCCGCGAAAAACTCTTCCGCCAAAGCGATCGAGGTCTCATAACGGTTATTCCCGGCGACCCGTTTCGTCTCGCCGTATTTGCCCGCCACCTTCTCGATCTTCTCGCTCACCGAGCCGGTGCCACCGACGATATAGACGGTACCGCCTTTATTCTTCTTCAGGAATGCTTTCTGCTCGGCAGACAGCTCGTTCCCGACCAGCAGGATCGGTTTGCCGGTCGCAGAAGCCGCGATGGCGTCGGCAAAATTATTGCCAGAGCAGATCAGGATCTCGCTTCCCTTCTCAATGCCCGCTTCTTCCAGGACGAGCAGGTTCGTCTCGTAGCGGTCCTTTCCCGCCAGGCGTTTGGACTTGGCCAGCTTCAGCGCTTTCTCCGCCTTCTGGCTCACCGAACCGGTACCGCCCAGGATATAAGCAAAGCCGCTCTTCTTCAGATTCTTCTTCAGGTAATCCGCTACCAGGCTGGCGCTCCGCTCATCGACCAGGATGATCGGCGCCTGTTTGACCTTCGCCAGATAGGATCCCGACAAAGCATCCGGATAATTCATGCCGCTCGCGATGACCACCGTATCGAACAGCTTGACGCCCAATTCTTTCTTCAAAGCATCCGCGATCGCCAGCGCCGTCTGATAACGGTCGTCTCCGGAAAAGCGTTCGATGCCCGGTTCAATTGCCGGCTTCTCTTCTTCCGTCGCTGGCTCTTCCGGCTGCTCGCCAGTCTCGTTATCAGCTTCTTCGCCGGCCTGTTCGCCGGTCTCTTTTTCGGTCTTACCGTCGGTCTGTTTATTGGTCTCTTCGCCGGTCGTTTCCCCGTTTGTTTCCCCGGTTTTCAGACCCTTCGGTTGCTCCGTCTCTCCCTGCTTTTCTGAAGACGTTTCGGTTTTACCGGTTTCCTTCCCTGCTTTCGCGGGTTTCTTTCCGTTTTCATCTACCGTGATAACCGGTTCCGTCTCCGTCTCCGTTTCCGCAACTTCGGTCTCCGTCTCTGCGGATGCGTCTTTCGGTTCTACTGCCTCGGTTTCCTCGAAGGTTTGTCCGACAGTCTCCTCAGTCTCCTCTTCCGGTTCGGTGCCAACCGCTTCTTCCGGTCCTGCTACATCCTCAGGATCCGTCCATTCTTCGCCGGTTTCCTGGGAGGTCGTCTCTTCCGGGTTCAGTCCTTCTGCGGGTTCGGTTTCTTCATCCTCCGCGGAGTTCTCTACCATTTCCGCATCTTCTTCGGAACCCTCATTCTCTTCCGGTTCAATGCCTTCTTCGGTTTCGCAAGCATCTTCCGATTCATCGGCCTCGGTATCTTCCGATGCCGGCTCCTCTTCCTCATCTCCCGTGCCGGCAGCCTCAACAGGTTCACCGACTTCAAGCATCTCTTCCGTGGCCGCTTCTTCAGCCTCATCTGATTCCGTTACGGTCAGGATGACATCCCCTGCCGCAGATCTTTCTTCCGCGACCGGCAATTCCTCGGCAAAAACTAGAGTTCCGGTCATCATCAGAAGAATGACCACCAAGCTTATCGTCCAAAATGCTCTTTTCATCGGGAGCTCCCTTTTCAACACCTTAACTCTCTATAACGGGTTCATCATATATAGGGAATTTTCACCAATTCATACATAGTTATAATAGCATATCCTACCCTTGTTTGAAAGACTTTTCCTGCCACTCTTTCGACTTCTTTGCCCTTCTTTGCCCGGGAGCCGGCCTACGACGTCTGATCTGATCCGGTCCTATTTTGTCCCCGACCGGCCATATTTCTCCACCACCCAGTTCTCCGCGTAGTTGATGAAGGCAAGAGCTGCTTTGCTCAGGCGGTCAGGATCCTTCATATTAATGCCAATGATGCGCTTCTCGCCGGAAGCGAGGGGCCGGATGGCGAGGTGCCGGCTGGTGCGGTCTACGCTCATCAGCGGCAGAATGCTGACGCCGAGTCCTTGTTCGACCATCGCCGCCACCGCGTAGTCGTTGATCTCCGAGAAGCGGACCTGGGGGCGCACCCGGTGCGCGGCAAGTACGGTCCCGATCTCCGCTACCGTGTTTAAGGCGTCCTCATTCAGTTTAATGAAAGGGTAATTCGCCAGCTCTTCCACGCGAATCGCCTTCTTGCCTGCCAGTTCATGGTTCTCCGGCAGGACCGCCATCAAAGGATCCCGGTGCAGGATCCGGTCCGGGGCTTGTTTCTCGTCAAGCGTCGTTTCAAAAGAAATATCCACTTTCCCGTTCTCCAGCATGGCGGTGTTTTCTTCGGCGCTGCCATGCAGCAGCTGGAATTCCATGCCGGGATGCTCCTGGACAAAGCCCGCGATCATCGCTGGCAGCCATTGTACGGAAACGGTGTTGAACGTGGCGATGCGGATCAGGCCGACATTCAGCCGGCGGATCTCGTTCAGTTTCTCGTCCAGATCCTGATAGGCGCCGATCACTTCACGGAAATAAGGCAGGAGCAGTTCGCCTTCCGCGGTCGCGTAGGTTCCCGCCCGTTCCCGCACCAGGAGCTTCAGACCGCACTCTTCTTCTAAAGCATTCAGAAGATGCGTGATTCCGGACTGTGTATAGCCGAGTTTCTCAGCGGCACGGGTCAGGTTTTTCTGCTCGATCGTTTCTATCAAAGCTTGCAGTTGGGACAGATTCATGCCACACCTCCGTCTGGTTCATCATTACAGACTGTAATGAAAATGATGAAATACTTGCGTTTTACTAATCATACCACAGGCGCTATACTGTGTACAGAAAGAAACAGCAAGCACTGATGAAATAACGGATTTAAAAAACAGAGGAGGAAAAAACAATGGTATCCCTGATCGTACTTCTGGCAATGAGATATGAAAAAATGCTGCAGAGAAAAGGCATCCGCTACGAAGCTGGACAGATTGCTAAAGTTTGGGATTACACCCGCGTCATCGAGCCGTCCTGCAAATTCCCCGCTCTGTAAAATCTTACAGAATCATATCTGAAACGATAACGATTATATGAAACGGCACCGCCAGAGCAGCTTACCCTGGAGGTGCCGTTTTTCATTATCTGATCTTCGCCCATCCGGCCGCCTGCTGACCTCCGGCCGGTCACCAACCGACAACCTGTTCCAGTTTTGCGAAAAAAAGGGTTTTGTTGCCACATTTTGGCCAGAAACAGGTAATAAAAGCGAAAAACCCAAAAAACTGGAACAGGTCCAGGCACTGGTACGTTCGGGACAGAAGGTGACGCCATAATTGTTAGTTGTCTGTATAGCAAAACAAAGCAACCGACCACCCAGTGCTGTGAACGGATGTGAGGACACGATTTTGCGTTTTCGGTTCATTTTGGGATCATTTTGGCGTGCGGCTTAAAAATCGTGTCCCCAAATGCTTTCCTGAAGCCATTTTCGAGCTGTTTGAGGACACGATTTTTCAATTTAACTCCGAAAGTGTATCATTTTGGAAAGATTCTTCGATTTCGTGTCCTCGCTTGAATTGAGTCCTTAGCCCATATGTGAGTGATATGTGAGTAAGTCAATATGTCTAGACTCTGTACACCAAAACAGCCGTCTCCTGAATGGGGATGGCTGTTTTTTCATCCTTTGATCGCCAGTTTGGAAGCTTGTTGGCCGCCGGAACAGGGTGCCGGTCTCAGCGGACGATCAGCGAGCGATCTCTTTGATCTTGATATTGGCGTTGCCGACCAGGAGCGCCGTTTCTTCCGCGAAGTCCAAGGTCGGGCGCACGCGCATATTGCCACCGGAAAGGACCTTGCCGTTCCGGCTGTAGATCAGGACTTCCCGGTTGCCCGGATAGCGCCGCAGGATCTTCTTCAGTTCCTCCAGCAGCTCCTCATCGGATAAGGCACCGCCGCTTCCCTCCTGGCTCCCGAAAGCCGGCATCCGGACTTTCACCGCGCCGGCATGATTGCCGGAACCGCCGCCGTTTCGGCTGCCGGAAGCGTCCTTGTTGCCGGAACCGCCGCCGTTTCGGCTACCGGAAGCGTCCCTGTTACCGGCGCCGGAGCGCCCGCCATAGGACCGCTCATAACCATTTCCGTCCCGGCGCGGATAAGCTTGCGGCGGCGCGGATTCGTCGTATTCATCGATGGCCACGATCGTTTCCGCCAGCACCTTCGGGGCTTCTTCTTCGCGGCAGTCGAGGCGCCCCGTCACGACGATGACACGGTCGCCGGTCAAAGCTTCCCCGAACCGTTCCAGAACGTTCGGGAAGACGATGATCTCACAGGTCCCGTAAAGGTCTTCCAGCTGTACGTAGGCCATCATCTTGCTGCTCTTGGTGATGAGATTGCGGCGGCCGGCCACCATGCCCGCCAGGATCACGCGCTGGCCGTCCTGCAACGGGGAGCCGCTGCCATCCTCTGCCCCGGTGCCTTCTTCCCCGGTCCCGGCCAGGTCGCGGGTATAGAGGTTGACGATGCGGCGGATCCGCTTCGCGTAACGGTTCAACGGATGGTCGGTGATATAGACGCCGGTATATTCCTTCTCCAGAGCCAACAGGAAGCCCGGATCGAAGTTCTTCACGTCCGGCAGGCCGCCGCTCATAGCCGCCGTCTCCATCACGCTCCGCTCGGTCTGGAACAGCGACATCTGACCGGCCAGATTGTTGCGGGCACTGGCCTGCGCGGAATCCATCAGCTGGTCGTAGACCGCGAGCATGGCGGCGCGGTTCGGGGACAGGCAGTCCAGCGCGCCGGCTTTGATGAGGCTCTCCATGGCCTTCTTATTGACCACGCTCGTATCGATCTCGTCGATCAAAGTAAAGATATCGCGGAATTTCCCGCGTTCCCGCCGCACGCGGATGATGGCGTCGATGGCGTTATCGCCGACGTTCTTCACCGCCTGCAAGCCGAAACGGATCTTATTCCCTTCCACGGAGAATTTGCGCTCGCTCTCATTTACGGAAGGTGGCAGTACTTCGATGCCCATCTCGCGGCAGGCCGCGATGTATTTCGCCACCGCCGAAGTATCGCCCTTGACGGACGTCATCAACGCGGCCATGAATTCTACCGGATAATAACGCTTCAGCCAACCGGTTTCAAAAGCGACGACCGCGTAAGCCGCGGCATGCGCTTTGTTGAAGGCATAGGAAGCGAAGCTTTCCATATCGGCGAAGATCGTTTCCGCCGCGTCCTTGGTGATGCCGTTACGCAGGCATCCCGGCACCTCGACCGTGCCGTCTTCCCGCTCTTTCCCGTAGATGAACCATTGCTTTTCCTGCGCCATCACGTCGGCTTTTTTCTTGCTCATGGCGCGCCGTACCAAGTCGGAACGGCCATAACTGTAACCGGCCAGGTCGCGCACGATCTGCATGACCTGCTCCTGATAGACCAGGCAGCCGTAGGTAACGTCCAGGATCGGCGCCAGCTGCGGCGTCACGTAGCGCGTGTGGCTCGGGTCCTTTTTATTTTCGATGTATTTCGGGATGGAATCCATCGGGCCCGGCCGGTAGAGGGCAATACCAGCCACGATGTCTTCGAAACAGGTCGGGTGCAGGTTCTTCATGAACCCCGTCATACCCTGCGATTCCAGTTGGAAGACGCCGTCAGTATTGCCTTCGGCGATCATCTCATAGACGGCCGGATCGTCATAACCCATGCGCGCGAAATCGACCGTGACCCCGTGGTTGGCTTTGATCAGTTCCAACGCGTCGCGGATGACGGTCAGGTTGCGCAGGCCCAGGAAGTCCATCTTGAGGAGCCCCAGTTCCTCTACCGTGGTCATATTGAACTGCGTGGCGACGCCCTTCTCGGACAGATAGAGCGGCACGTATTCATCGAGCGGCAGCTTGCTGATCACCACGCCTGCCGCGTGCGTGGAGGCGTTGCGCGGCATGCCCTCGATGCGCTTGGACATATCAACGACCCGCTTCACCTGGGGGTCGCTCTCATACATCGCCTTCAGGTCCGGGCTGACGGCGAGCGCCTTTTCCAGCGTCATATCCAGAGAGAACGGGATGGCTTTGGCGATACGGTCGGCCTCGTTATAGGTCAGGCCCATCGCCCGTGCTACGTCGCGCACCGCGGCTTTCGCCTTCATGGTACCGAAGGTGATGATCTGGGAAACGTTGGCACTGCCGTATTTCCGCTTTACGTACTCGATCACTTCCCCGCGGCGCTCGATACAGAAATCGATGTCAAAATCCGGCATGCTGACGCGCTCCGGATTCAGGAACCGTTCGAAGATCAGCGAGTATTTGATCGGGTCGATATCGGTGATATGCATGCAGTAGGCGCAGATGGAAGCAGCACCGGAGCCGCGGCCCGGGCCGACCATAATGCCGTGCGATTTCGCGTAGTGGATGAAATCCCAGACGATGAGATAGTATTCCACATAACCCATCTTGGAGATGACGGAAAGCTCGTATTCCATGCGGTCACGGTGCTCCTGCGTCACACCGCCCGGCAGGTGTCCATAGCGCTCCTCCAGTCCCTGCTCGCAGAGTTCGCGCATAAAGGACAGGCAGGTATGGCCCGCCGGCGGGATGAATTCCGGCAGGTGGTATTCGCCGAATTTAAACTCCACGTTGCAGCGCTCCGCGATCAAAGCGGTATTGTCGCAGGCTTCCGGGCAGAAGGCGAAGAGCTTCCGCATCTCGTCCTCGCTCTTCAGATAGAACTGATCGTTCGGGAAGCGCATGCGCTTTTCATCGTCCAGGGTCGTCGCCGTCTGGATCGCCAACAGCACGTCGTGCATCTCGGCGTCTTCACGGCGGATATAGTGGACGTCGTTGGTCGCGACCAGGGGGATATCGAGTTTCCGGGACAGCTTCAGGAGTTCGGGATTGATCTGTTGTTCTTCTTCCAGCCCCTGATCCTGCAGTTCCAGGAAGAAATTCCCGTGCCCGAAGATCTCATCCAGTTCCCGTGCTTCCCGCTCCGCTCCTTCGAAGTCGCGGTCCAGCAGGCACTGCTGGACTTTGCCGGCCAGGCAGGCCGACGTGGCGATGATGCCGCCCCGGTGCTTGCGGAGCTCCTCCTTATCGACGCGCGGCTTGTAGTACATGCCGCGGATGAAGCCGGCGGAGACGATCTTGATCAGGTTGCGGTAGCCTTCATTCGTCTCGGCGAGCAGGAGCAGGTGGTTCTGGAAGCGGTCGCGGTCCGGATCCTTATCTTCCATGCCGCGGGCAGCCATATAAACCTCGCAGCCGATCAAAGGTTTGATCCCCTGCTTTTTACATTCTTTATAGAAATCGATCACCCCGAACATGGCGCCGTGATCGGTGATAGCAAGACTATCCATGCCCAGCTCTTTCGCCCGCGCTACGACTTCTTTGATGCGGGCCGCGCCGTCGAGCAGACTGTATTCGGTATGTACGTGCAGATGCGTAAAGGCCATGAAACCCCTCCCTGATCGGTTCCGGCAGGAACTCCTGCCGATAGGATCATTATACCACAGATGCGGGGCGCTCACCCTCGTGATCCCGCTTCTCCGTTTCCCGGCGGCTCTCCAGATGCTGCCGGATCACTTCAATAAACAGCTCTACCTCTTTAGTCGGGTTCAGCGGATAAGTGATGCCAAAGGGGATCGTATAATCCCAATCCACGGGAACCGCCTCCAGTGAAGGATGAATATCGTGCCAGGCGTCCGGCGCAATCAGGAGCAGGTCCTCCTCCGCGCAACGATTGAAAAGACTGATGTCGTAATGCGGAACGATGGTTTCCAGATGGATGCGGGGATGCTCCGTGCGTAAAAAACGGCCCAGCTCGTCGGTCAGTGCGCTCGTCCCTCCGCGGATGATCACTACTTTTTCTCCATAAAGATCGGCGGGTTGCAATCGTCCTTTCCGCGCCAGCGGATGTGTCTTGGGAGCATAGATGCAAAAATGGCTGTCTCTTACCGGGAGAAAGCGGAAATAGTCCTTCCAGTTGGTGACGTCGCAGACCCGGATCAACAGATCGAACTCTT
>JAFRYQ010000162.1 GCA_017437565.1 Bacillota bacterium | reverse complement strand
GCGCGGAAGAAGAACCTCTCGTTTTCGCGCAGGTCGCCCAGAGAAAAGAATACGAAACGGAATGCCGACGCCTTCAGGCGCCCTGGTACGACGGCGCCGGCTTTGACGCAGCTGGATTCGGAACAACCGCTCATCCTTCCGCCAGTTATCTGCATGAGAATACAGGCCCCTATTATTACTGTAACGTCGTGACCGGCGCCCGTCTGGCGGCGATGGCGCAAGCCGTATCCGGACTGCAGGCCCGGGACTGCATGAAACGCCTTGCCGCTTTTCTAGCCGCACCTTCCGCAGGCACGGTCTGTCTGCTTTACGGTCTCCGGCGGACCGGCAAGACGACTTTGATCATGCAGGCGATCCGCGATCTGCCGCCGGCACAGACCGCCTATATCAAGCTCTTTAAGACGAATGACATGGCGATGCTGAATCACGATCTGCAGCTGCTCGCGGATGCCGACTGCCGGTATGTGTTTATTGATGAGATCACGCTCATGGCTGATTTCATCGACTCCGCGTCCCGGCTCTCCGATATTTACGCCATGTTCGGAATGAAGATCGTTCTCTCGGGGACGGATTCGCTCGGGTTCCTCTTTGCTTCCGATGATGAACTCTACGACCGCGCCGTTCTCATCCATACGACCTTTATCCCCTTCCGCGAATATGCCCGGCTGTTAAATATCCACGACGTGGACACCTATATCCGCTATGGAGGCACGTTCCATATCGGCAGTACCGACTTCGGGGACCCGGATCTTCGCGATGAAAGTGTTTCCTTCCGTGACGACGAAACGACCCGGAAATATATCGATACGGCGATCGCCCGCAATATCCAGCACAGCCTCGCCTGCTATAAACAGGGTTCGCATTTCCGCCACCTGCAGGATCTACAGGAAGCAGGTGAGCTGACCAACGCCGTAAATCGGATCATCGAGGACATGAATCACCGCTTCCTGCTTTCGGTCCTGGAGCAGGATTTCACCTCGCACGATCTCGGTTCCGCCCGGCAGATACAAAGAAAGCGGGCAGCCCGGACACGCCGGGAAAACCCGCTTGATCTGATCGACGAGGAACAGGTCACCGCCCGCTTGATGCAGATCCTCGATATTCATAACCGCGCAGAGCGGAAGATTGCTTTGACGGAAGAGCATATCGCGGAGATCCGGGAATATCTGTCCCTCCTGGAACTCATCCTGACCAGGCCGGCCGAATCGATCGAAGCGAAGGCTCCTGCCGAGCGGATCCTTTTCACGCAGCCGGGTATGCGCTATTGCCAGGCGCAGGCGCTCGTCTTTTCGCTTCGTCAAGATGCCTGGTTTGCCAGCCTTGATGTTGAGACCCGGGAATCGATCATCGAGACGATCCTGTGCGACGTTCGCGGACGTCTCCTGGAAGAGATCGTGCTCCTGGAGACGATCAAAGCCCTCCCACCCGGTCAAAGGGCTTTCAAATTGTTTTTCCCGGTCGGCGAGATCGACATGGTCATCCAGGATACCCGTGATCTGACCTGTCAGTTATTCGAGATCAAGCACAGCGACCAAGTCGATCGTAAACAGATCCGTCATCTGACCGATGAAGAGAAGCTAAAGGCAATTTCCTTCCGTTACGGTTCCATCACCTCCCGCACGGTCCTCTACCGCGGTCCGGCGAAAGAAGCCGGAGGCATCACCTACCGAAACGTGGAGGAATATCTGGAAACGCTGGGCCAATAATTGGAAAGACGGCTGCTGTGACCGGCCGTCTCCTCTTGTGCTATTGCTCGTACTGTGTATAATCCCGTTCAAATAACTCCGTGCTGATCTGTTCCTGCAGGAGTTCTGCCGGTACCTTGGCGAGCAGCTTTTCGATCACGAAGGCTTTGCTCTTATTCCGGTATTTCGGCAGATGGTTCAAGGCCTGGATATGGGCGAGTTCAGATCGCCAAAGCAGCCCCATTTTGTTTTTCAGTTTCGCTTTCGGATTGGGCTTTGCTTCCCGGACCCAGCGGAAATCGACGGTCTCTTTAATGAGTTCGACGGAGAGTATCCCCCAATAAGCCGGCACGTGCTCCGCGGCGTGCTGCGCATGCGTGGAACCGACGACGAGGAAGTTCTCATCGTAAAAGCGGTCATAAGCGCGGACCTGCGCCGGTAGCCGGGTATATCTGTCGGCGTCGCTTTTGATCTCGATCCCCACGACCCGGTCGGGCAGGATCATGACGATATCCGCCCGGGCGCGGCCGGTCACCTTCTCCTCCAGGAAGCGCACCTTCTCATAACGCTGCTCCAGATAAGTAAATAACGGTTCTCTGATATCCGCGTCCCGAAGCATCTCTTTTCCTTTCCACCCAAACATCTGCCGGATTCTGTTCGCGCTATTATTTTACCACCATTCCGGGGCGCCTGCCCGGTCTTCTTGAAGCTCCAATGCTTCTCCTTCTCCAAAAGTCAGACAATTTAACGGTCTGGAAAATACTGGTAATTCTGATCGTCTTGTGCTATAATATCAATTGTAAGGAGCGCCGGCAAAACTCCTTGGAGATCTCTAAATTTAAACGTTTTCGACCAGTTTCCCACCTGTTTCCTGTCAATCGAGTAAGGAGGATTTAGAAATGAGTTTTTCGGTTCAACCCACGATTCATATTTACGTTGCCAACAGATCCGGGTCCGCTACCCCCATTCTGGAAGCCATGCAAAATACCTGGAGAACATCAATCGCATGATGGCGATCGAATGGTTTTCGATTGATAATCTCCGCCTTAAGGCCGATGGGGAAGAAGTCCTGCTGCAGGATCTTTCCCTCTGGCTGAATAAAAAAACGCTCCCTCGTTTCGAACGGAATGGCAACCGCCAGTGGCCGGCGGACAGTGCGTTCGGAAAACTGTTACAAAAGCTTCCCCACGCGCAGGAAGCCGAGCTCGATCTGAGCGCCGACATCTGTCAGCGTTGGGGCGGTGATTACGGGATGTACACTTTTGAAGCTTTGATCAAAGGTCTGGATGGTAAGCTGCAGCCCGGCGACCGGATCAGTTTCCGCGGGCGGGAGCATTATGACGTCGACGCGCTGCTTCTGCTCAGCGGTCTGGAAACGGATGATGAGGGTCACGTTTACGAACTGGAGCTTGTTCCCTGCGACGCCGGAAGCCATACCTGGGATTCGGAATTCTTCGGAATCTGTGAATCGGAATTTTACCCGGAAGAGGAGACGCCGCGTAAAGTCATTCGCACCGCCCGCGAGATCCTCGACCGCTTTTCCGATCTGCAAATGAGCTATGTTGAATTAAACTGTACGGATTCCAACTCCGAGGATTATGAACTCTGTAAAGACGAACCTAACCCCTTTGACTGGGACATTCAAGTGAGCGGTCCCGGCCGGATCCGGGCTGATCAGCTGGAACGCGTCCGCGAATTCCTTCAGACTATGCAGGACTTCCTGAGGCCGCTCCTGGAGCAATATGAAACCAACGTCCCCTTCTATTCAGCAGACGCGTCAGATCCCTTCGCGATCCTGTCCTTCTATGAGGAGGAAGGCAAGGTCCGTTACCAGGCTTACGAACTGGCGGACCCGGAAGCGCGATTGGCCCGGCTTTAATGGGGTATAAGCATCTCGGAATCTGAAATCGATAGCGGAAAGGAGGCAATCGACATGGGTGTAATTGGCAATATTCTCTGGTTTATTTTCGGTGGTTTCATCAGCGGGCTGGCCTGGTGGGTATCCGGTCTGATCTGGTGCCTCACCATCATCGGCATTCCGTACGGCCGGCAGTGCTTTAAGTTCGCCAGTCTGTCCTTCTTCCCCTTCGGGAAAGAGGTCGTCTATGGCGGCGGCCCCGTTTCCCTGCTGGCGAACGTCATCTGGTTCCTTTTCTTCGGACTGTGGATGGCGCTCGGGAACCTGATCATCGGGCTGGCCTGGTGCCTGACCATCGTCGGCATTCCCTTTGGCCGCCAGTTCTTTAAGATCGCCAAACTGTCGCTCACGCCCTTCGGCGCGCGCATCGTCTGAGCGCGGGGTCCTCGCTTACTTTACAAGCCGATTGGGGCTGGCCGGCCGGCTTTGCCGGACAAAGCGGTCCAAAACTGCCAGCATATCCGCCGGAAGACGCTTTCGGCACTCCGCGACCAACTCCGTGGGAACGCCATAATAGGCCTCGGCGATGCTCCCGGCGATACAGCCCAACGTATCGCAATCACCGCCTAAAGAGACCGCGGTGCGGATCACGTCCTCCAAGCTCTCTCCTTCCAGGAAAGCGGTGATGGCTTCCGGCACAGTCCGCTGGCAGCTCGTGGTCAGGCGATCGGTCCGGCGGATCTCCGCGCAAGTCAGGGACAGGTCATAACCGAAGGTGCCAGTGATATAAGCGCGGATCTCATCCTTATCCGCCCCGTTGCGCGCCAGGAAGATCGCGCTTGCCGTCGCCTCCGCGCCTTTCACGCCTTCCGGGTGGTTATGGGTGATGATCGCCGTTATAGCCGCCATGATCCAGGTGGTCTCCAGGTCGTCATATAACCAGCCCACCGCTGAAACACGCATCGCGGAACCGTTCCCGAAACTGTAATAGGGCTCCCGGCTCCCTGATTTCAACCATTTCCGGAAGCCGCCACCGTAGCCGGCATGCGGGTAGCGGCTCCCCCAACGGTGCAGGGCATCGATCAATTCATTTCGCAACACGCTTTCCACTTCTTCCGGCTGCACCTTAAGCAGGGCGTCGGCCACAGCGATCGTCATCACCGTATCATCCGTAAAACGGCTTCCGCCTGTAAACAGCGGAAAGTCCTTCCCGATCCTTCCTCTGGCGAACTCATAAGGCGCGCCGATCATATCTCCCAGTATGGCTCCGTACATTTTCTTTTCCTCCCGTCCAAGCGTTTTACTCTGTGTCTGTTTGCAGGCTTATAGTACCTTTCGCTTACGCTGAACGGGTCACCTGGAAGGCGACAATTCCGGATTGTTCCATAGATCGTTTTTTAGGCATGTGCAAGATTCGTTTGCTGTTCTCTTGCCCGGCATTTTTCCTGAACCGCTTCCACGATAAACTGATTGATCGAGATATGGTCTTCTGCCGAATAGAGAGCCGCGCTTTTGTGCAAACTCGGGGTAAGTCGGATATTGATATTTCCCCGGTACTCTTTTTCAGGGGACTTTCCTACCTTTTCACATAGCACCAGATAGTTGTCGACAGATTGCTTGAAATTCTTTTTCAATTCATCTACGGAAGAACCGTGGAAACTCAGTGAATCGTTGATCCCAATTACCGATCCCACAAAGATCTGATCTTCACTGTCGAACTCAATCTGCGCATGATAGCCGTTATATTCCATCAAAGCCATGACGTTTATCCTTTCTAAATCTCCTTTAACTCCTTCAAAAATGCGATCACCATTCTAATTTGGTAACGGTACAGTTCGTGCCCCGGATGCGGCCCGTCAAAGGTTAGGATCCGTCCGGTCTTATTATGTACATATCTCAACCCGGATCCTCTGCCGCCTTGTAATTTACGACAACCGCATTTGCTCATCAGCACATCCAGTTCCCGTACTGTAAAATCTGACGGAACTGGTTTGCATAGCAGCTTCGCAATTAATATTTCTTTTTTCGGCATTACAGCCGTCCTTTCTGCCACTATTTTATAGTGGCTTTTTGCCTTCGTCAACCTTTGTAAGACTCATTCCAATGAAAAAAGGCCTCGTCGAGGCCATGCTATCTGGCAAACCCTTCCGAAGCCACTTTCACTTCTATTTGATTTTACTCGAATCTATCCCCTGCGTCCAGCGATTCCCGGATTTTCCCATAGAAATCATTTTCCGTACGGATGCCTCATTTGCTGCGGATGCCCGGCTCAATTCCAGTATCCATGCCGCCTTTAGCCGTAGATCGCGAATCCGTATTTCTCAAAGATCGCCTTGGCTTCCGCGCTCTGCAGGAACTCCAGGAAGGCTTTCCCGGCTTCCGGCTGCTCGCCTTTTACCACCAGGCCGACCGGGTAGACGACAGCCTTCTCCAGTGATCCTTCCGGCGCTTCCGCGATCACTTCCACTTTATCCGAACTCGCGGCATCCGTCGCGTAGACGAACCCGACCTCAGCGCTTCCCTGCTCCACCCAGGCCAAGACTTCCGTGACGTTGGTCCCGAAGCTCGCTTTCCCCGCGACTTCGTCATAGATACCCAAATACGTCAAAGCTTCCTGCGCGTACTGCCCGGCCGGTACGCTCTCCGGATCGCCGATGGCGATCATCTCGGCATTCGTCACGTCCTCAAAGCCGGTGACTGCCGTCTCGGCATCCTTGCCTTTGATCAGCACCAGTTTATTCTCCAGGAGCCCGATCGCGGAATCCTTGTCCACCAGGCCTTCCTGTACCAAAGCGTCCATCTGCTTGGTGGCTGCCGACATAAAGACGTCCGCCGCCAAACCTTCTTCGATCTGCGTCTGCAGCTTTCCGGAGCTGTCGTAGGTCCCCTCGACGTTAATTCCGGGGTTGGCCTTCTCAAAAGCCGGGATCAGGTCGTTCTCCAGGCAGTTCTCCAAACTGGCCGCCGCGGCAAGCGTCATGGTCACCGGTTCCGCTTCCGGTTCCTCCGCTTCCTCCGCTTCACCTGCTTTTCCGCTCCCGCAGGCGGTCATTGCCACTACCAGCAGCAGGATCAAAGCCAGAGCAACACTGCATTTCTTCATTTTTACGTACTTCATCACTTTACCTCCGCTTCTCATTCTACCTATCTCACATTACCACTTGCTGACACCTGTTCCACTTTTTCAAAAAACGGCATTTTGTTACCGCTTTTTTGGAGAGAACAGGTAACAAAATCGCAAAATCTAAAAAACTGGAACGCCTTTTCTTAAAGAGTTCCTGTCCTCAGAACTCCTGCTTCTCCGT
>JAFRYQ010000161.1 GCA_017437565.1 Bacillota bacterium | reverse complement strand
GAATGACAATTTCTATGGTGTCGGCGTCAACGGCAGTCTCTACGTCGGCTATGACGCAGAAGACCCGGTTCCCGCCCATCTCAATATCCACCTGACAGGCTCCGGAGACGACGGCGCGCTGTACGGGTCCGCTCCCAATTATGGTTTTCTCTCCGTATACGGACAGGAGGGCGCCTCCGTCCAAATCGATGTCACGACGGATGGCGACTCGCAAACCTACGGCGTGCGTGGCTCCCTGACGCTGTACGATACCAAGGGAACCGTCAACATCGCCGCCGTCAACCAAGGGACTTCCACGCAACCAGCGATTGCCGTCGACCAGCTGCGCGCGCTCAAGCTGGCCGCTGGCGGCAGCGCGGATTTCACCGGACAAGTCCGCCTCCCCTACGCCAGCAGCAACAGCGTAAAATTCAGCGCGGAGTTGGACCCGCATTCGGTAAGTACGGATCCGGCCGACAATAACTATAAGACAGCCCTCAGCTCTCCCGGTTATTACTCCGGCTACTTCGTCTGCACGGACGCGGATGACGTGCCTTTGACCCATATGCATTTCGAGTATTCGGAAGCGCTGCCGGAACTGGTCTGGACTGGAACGGTCGCCGATACGACGATCCCGGAGCATACGGTCGGGGACTATCTCGGCAGCAATTATTACTTCAACTATTTCGTCCGCGGCGCCAGTTCCTATGCCTACTCCGTGAATGGCCTGAATATGGAAGTCGTGGAAGGAAGCCTCCCGGAAGGGCTCGGTCTGAACCGGATCTCGCTGGGCGGCACCTATGAGGAGCCGTGCGAAGCCGGAAGCTGTCTCGTCCGGGTCACTGATGCCAATGGGACGCCTTATGATAGCTCCGACGACCGCACCTGCACCTTCACGCTCTATTACGGCGCCGTACACTCTGCCGTCCCGGTGACTGGCCTCACGCTGGATCCTGACGTTACGGAACTCATTCTGAATCAAAGGGAACCCATCAGTATCACCGTCGGCACCTTACCGGAAGGCGCTACTTATCCTTATGTCCGGGCGAATTACGATGCGAACCTTCTCTCCGTCGGCGCCGGCAATCCGGACGAGTCCGGAAGCACTTCTTTCCTGATCACAGCCGGCACCAAAGCCGGCACCAGCCCGGTCCGCTTTGTTTCCACGGAAACCGGCGTCAGCAAATCGCTCACGGTTTATGTGAAAGAAAAAAAGCCGGCGGCTACTATGACCCCCCGTGCCCTCGTTAACCTCACCCCCAACGCCGCTTATACGGTCGACGGCACGGTCTATACGGCTGATGCCAACGGGCAGATCCCCATCGAATTGGCCTGGCGTAACAAGCAGATCGCCCTGGTCCGGACCAATGAAGAACCGAAATGCAACAGCGACCCCCAGACGATGATGATTAGCCGGGTCAATATCAATGGGTACCGTAACGATTTTGCCTATACCGACGGTGGCTATTATGCCTATACCGGCAGCGCGATCCGGCCTGCATTCACCCTTGCGGATCTCGTTCCGGAACAGGATTACCATGTCGATTACATCAATAATGTCAATCCGACCGACAACGCCAGGATCTCCATCACCGGCAAAGGCCACTATGCCGGCAACTTTATCGTGTACTTTACGATCCACCGCGCCGATCTCGCGGATGCGGAGATCACCGGCCTTGCCGATGCCGTTTATACGGGCAGCCCGATCACCTATCCGGATCTCCAGGTCAGCATGAACGGGCGCACGCTAACGGCAGGAACCGATTATACGGTCGAATGGGGTGAGAATACCTATCCGGGCACGGACGCCGGCAGCCTCACCGTCACCGGCATCGGCAATTACTATAAGGGCAGTCAAACGGTCAACTTTAACATCCTGCCCGCGCCGGTGAGCAGCGTCGCGGTAGAGAATGCCTGGACGGACCTGCGCTGGACGGATAACATTCCCTTCACGGCGAACCTGAACGAAGAGGGCTCCGCTCCGGACGGGATCGGGCTCGTGGAAGAGTCCTGGACCGACGTCACGGACGGCACGGTATTCAGCAGCCTTGACCAGGATCCGGCCAAACCGAAAGCCGGCCATACCTATGAATATGGACTGACCCTGCGGGCGCCGGATTACTACGTCTTCCCGGAGACCTTCTCCTTCTCCTTTAACGGGGAAGAAGTCACTTCCTATACGCTCACAACAGAGGAAGACGGCACCATCGCCCACCTCCGCTGGGGCTTCACCGCCGGCATCGACCGGACCCCGATCACCGAACCGGCGCTGGAAGACCTGCCTTCCGTCACCTATGACGGCACCGCCCACACCCCGGATCCGGTACTGACGGGCACCGTGAACGGCAGTCCCTACCGGCTGGTCAATGGCAACGATTACTCCGTCACCTATCAGGACAATACCAACGCCGGCACGGCGCGTCTCACCATCGCCGGCACGGGGAATTACACCGGTCTCCGTTACGCCGGCTTCACCATCAAGCCCGCCCCGATCAAAGCCGCCTTCGTCACGCTGGCCGACCAGACCTATACGGGAAGCGCTTTGACCCCGGCCCCGGTCGTCAAACTGACTCTGGCCGGCAAGCAGGTCACGCTGAAGCGCGGTACGGATTATACGGTCAAATACGCCAATAACACCGCCGTGGGCACCGCCACGGTCACGGTGACCGGGAAAGGCAATTTCACCGGCACCACGAGCGGTACCTTTAAGATCACGCAGCTCTCGCTGGCCAAGGCTGCCGTTACCGGGCTCAGCAGTAAGACCTATACCGGCAAAGCCCAGACACCGGCACCGACCGTCAAGCTCACCCTTGGCGGCAAGTCCCTGACCCTGAAGAGCGGCACCGATTATACGGTGAAGTACGCGAACAATATCAACGTCGGTACGGCTAAGGTCACCATCACTGGCAAGGGTACCTATTCCGGCAGCGTCACCAAGACCTTCACCATCAACCCGGCCAAGGTCACGGTCCCGACCGTCAAGACCGGCCTCACCTATAATGGCGCCGCGCAGGCCGGTACCAACGCCACTAAGGCTGGCGGCCTGGGCACGACCTATAAGCTGGCAGGCGGAGCAGCCACGGCAACGAAGGCCGGTACCTATACCGTGAAGTACGCTTTAGTGAATACAAAGAACTACACCTGGTCTGACGGGACGACCACCGCGAAATCCCTGAAATGGACGATTGCCAAAGCCAATCTGAAGAACGCGACCATTGCCGCGATCAAGGATCAATCCTTTACCGGCGCGGTCCTGAAGCCGGCCCCGGTCGTCAAGATGACCCTGAACAAGAAGGCCGTGACCCTGAAGGCCGGCACCGATTATACGGTCAGCTACAAGAACAATACCGATCCGGGCACCGCTACGATTACCATCACCGGCAAGGGCAACTTCACCGGTACTGCGACCAAGACCTTCAAGATCGTGAAGAAGGCCGGGGAAATCGAACGGCTCGCCGGCGCTGACCGCTACGCGACGAGCCTGGCCATTGCCGAAGCCTACCGGAAGGAACTCGGGGTCAAGAAGTTCAGCACCCTGGTCGTGGCCGACGGCATCAACTTCCCGGACGCGTTGGCCGGTGCTTATCTGGCTTCCGTGAAGAATTGTCCGGTCATCTCCATGGCCGGTCCTTATCCGAACCACGCCGGTACGCAGAACGCCCTGGCCTATATCAAGCTGAATCTGCAAGCCGGCGGCAACGTCTACATTCTGGGCGGTCCCGGTTCGGTCGACGTAACGATCGAACAGAATCTGAAAGCCGCCGGGTTCAAGGTCACGCGTCTCGCGGGCAGCAACCGCTATCTCTCCAACCTAGCCATCCTGAAAGAGGCTAAGGTGAAGACCGGCAGCGAATTCATCGTGTGCACCGGCGCCGACTTTGCGGACGCCCTCTCGGCTTCCGCCACCGGGAAACCGGTGCTGCTGGTTGCCGGCAACGTACTGACCGCGGACCAGGCCGCCTATCTGTCTTCCGTGAGGCCATCACGCTTCTACGTGATCGGCGATGCCTCCGTCATCAGCGACCAGATGGCCGGCGCCCTGCAGCAATTCGCCCCGGTCAACCGTGTGGGCAGCGGGGACAGCTACAACCGGTCACTGGCGATCGCGCGGAAGTTCTTCCCGGGCAACCAGCCGCATCTCAATCTGGCCAGTGGCGAGAACGCTGCCGACGGTCTCTGCGGCGGCCCCTTGGCCGTCAAGAAAGGTGGCCCGCTGCTGCTGACGGATAAAACGGCGGCGGTCTACAACCGCATCGCGGCTTATGCCAAAGCAGCCAACTCCTATCAGCTGACTGTCTATGGCGGCGAAGGTTCCGTCACGGAAGCCGCCGCCGTTGCCGTCATCGGCATCAACTAATTATCGCAGCACATAAATCCCGTCGATCCAAGCAAGATAAAAGGAGATGCCTCCAGACACGGCTTTTAACCGTTAAGAGGCATCTCCTCTTGTTTTTTAGCAATTTCTATGCATGCAGATCGGCCGCATCTGCAGAACCATTCCCTTCCCTTCTGGGTAAGAGCCGCTATATTGAAAATGGCCCTGTTTCTTTT
>JAFRYQ010000160.1 GCA_017437565.1 Bacillota bacterium | reverse complement strand
GCTCAAAAAGTTGATTGCAAAAATTAACTTTGGGTCGGCCCTCTGCCCTTTTACTTCTGCAAGACAAACTATGGGTTTACCCTGTTATCTGATACTACTTTAAAGAACTATGCCGTTTTGCAATTGGCATAAAAAAGAGCGATCTGCTAAGAGAATCGCTCGTAAAAAGGTCAATTTACCAAAACGCCCTAGACCTATGTTCGCCCTTTGCCGCTTCAGTTTGCCAACAAATGAGAAGAACCGCTCAATCAGACCATCTTCCCCACGGCTTCTGCATCCTCCACCGTCAACTCTTCCCCGTGCCGCTTTTTTACGATTGCGCTCTTCAGGAATTCGTGGCTCTTGCGGGTGATTGGGAAGATGTGCAGGGCTTTCGCGGCCACCAGGCTGAAGAAGACGGTTACCGGCGCGTAGACCACCCAGAGGAAAGTCGCCACGCTATCCGGCTGCACGGGCAGCGCCCCGTTATAACCGGCTTCATCGAAGAGGACCCCGAAAATCGCGACCGTGATTGCGGTGACTGCAGTACCGAGCACCGACATGAAGGATCCGATCTCACCTTCCTGCCGGGTCCCGAAGCGGTACTCCCCGACTTCCACGACGTCGTAATAGAGCGCGTTGCTGAGCTGCCAGAAAGAGGCCTGCTGACAACCCTGGCCCAGGACGATGATCACACCCAGGAATGGGTGCTTCCGGCAAAGCAGGAATACAGTCATAATCACGACGCTCGCCACGATAAAGGTGATCATCTGCTGCCGGTTCTTACCCATCTTAAAAGCCATCTTATCGACCAGCGGCAGGATCAGCAGGTAGATGCCCGCCAGGATCAGATGCAGATAAGAGATGATATTGGCGTCGATCTTAACGAAATACAAGAGATAGTAGATGGTGGCCAGGTCGAAGATCGCGTCTACTACGGAATATGCTGCCTTATACACCACCGCCAGGCGCATCGCCCGCAGCTTCAGGAGCTGGTAATAGCCATGGATCATCTGTTTCACGGAAATCTTATTCTCACTGGCGGAAGCCGGGATCCAGGGGCGTTCCTTGGTCGTCTTAAGCAAGACCTGAATACTTAAGAAGGTCAATACCGCGGCGATGATTCCCGTGATGCGCCACGCGCTGGCTTCATTCCCCGGAAATGCCTTCTCGAGCTGTAGCGGCAGGATGCGGATGAAGCTGGATCCAAAGATCGCGAACAAGCGCGCGGAAGCCCGGAGACGGCTTCTTTGGTTATAGTCGTCGGTGATTTCCGCGCCTAAGGCGCTTAAAGGGATCTGAAACAGGGAGAAGAAAACGCGGAAGGCGACGGCCACCGCGAAGTAGTAGAGATAGATCAGCTTTCTCCCCGGGAAGATCAGGAACGACAAGATCAAAGAAAGTGACAGCAGGTAGGATCCGGCCAGAATATAGGGATGGCGCCGGCCCTGCGGCGACTGGCAATGGTCGGAAAGGCTGCCGATCAGGAAACCCGCGAAGACCTCGATCACCATGGAGACCGCGATGATCGTGCTGGCGGAAGCTGCCGTAAAACCGGCATATTTGGTCAGGAAGAGCGAATAATAGGTCGCGATGAGTGAATACGAGATGGCTTCTCCCGCGTTCCCGACACCGTATCCGATCAAAGCTTTCCGAAAGTCCTGAGCCATGCTTCTTCCCTGTCACGTCCGATTGGCGGGCGTTTTCCAAACATAATGAGACACCGGTTCGTTTCCTGCCGGCTCCCTATAGTATACACTATGCAAAGCATATCTGAAAGGATTTCGTTATGCTACAATAAACAGGAAAGTATACGTATCATATAAGCAAGGAAAGGTATCATTATGAACGTCGTCGCCATTAATACCAGTCCCCGCGTAAACTGGAATACGGACCGCATTGTTAAAGAAGCCGCGAAAGGCGCGGCCTCCGCGGGCGCGGATATCCAGTACTTTGACCTCTACCGGTTGAAGAACGTATCCGGTTGCGTGTCCTGCTTTGGTTGCAAGAGACCGCCGCATGAGGGGCATTGCGTGAAACAGGATGACCTGACCGCCGTGCTGGAAGCCATCCGGGAAGCGGACGGGGTGATCATCGGCACGCCCAATTACCTCGGCCAGCCCAGCGCCGGCTTTATGCAGCTTTTCGAACGGCTTTGTTACCAGAACATCACCTATTGCAAGGAAGATAAACGCTACGTCTGGGGCAAAACGCCGTTTCTTTTCATCATGACCAGCAATTTTGGCGAAGAAGCCTATAAAAAAGGCCCCTACGCGCATATGATGCGCAATATCTGTGGCCGTCTCTCCGTGGCCATCGGGCCTCTGGAAGTCTTCATCGTCGGCGACACGCTGCAGGTAGCGGATTACAGCCAGTTCAACTGGACACTCTTTGACGCGGAAGCTAAGAAAAACCGGCATGAGACCGTTTTCCCGGAAGAGATGAAAAAAGCCTTCCGCCTCGGCGCGGAACTCGTCTCCGGCAACTGGCTGGCCACTCATCGTTTAGCGACACCGGACGATCCCATTATTTGAACGGGCAATTGCCATCCTGAATTAAGGAGGGACATACCAACATGGATGTCCCTTCTTGAAATCTTTTCGTGATTCCTCTTTCTGGCGATGACAACATCATCCGATATTTGCTTCAGTCACCGAACCCCTCTGGTGGAATCGGTCCGTGGTAGACGACCGGATCCGGAAACACGCGGCCAAAGGTTTCCACGATTACGTCTTCGATGTATTCCGGCTCGACCGGTTCCTGAATGACGATACCCGGTGTATCGACTGGGACCGGCGCTGTTTTAACGTTTTCTAAGCGGCGTAATTCTTCGATTCCTTTCGTTACCAGTCCGAATGGCGGGTATTTCCCGGTCAGCTTCCCTTCAGTATCCTCGCCCATGGTGAAAAAGAACTCGCTGCCCGAAGCGAGATTCCAGTACCCGCCCATAGCAACAGTTCCCAAGTGATATTCCAAGGGGTTTTCGATTCCATTGATCGCGCATTCAGCCAGAATATCAAAATTAGCTTCCGGAATATCGAATGCATTGTAACTGGGCTGAATGACATAACCGGGCACGATACGCCGGATCTTCTGATGCTTATACCAACCTTGCCGGACGCAATAGATAAAACTGGCGACCGTATTAGGCGCGTATTCCGGATAAAGATCGACCCGGATCTCCGCACGGCTCGTCCGAATAACGGCATATGGCCGCTTCTCTGTTTCCGGCATCTTCTGATCCTGTTTCTTCACTTTCATTTCCATCTTTCTTCTGAACCTTGTAGATTCTCCGGTTCAAGCAGTCGGCTTCACTCACGCCCAACTGAAGTTTTCCTGCCCGGCTCCCAGTTCGAACTGGTATTTTACGATGCCGAGATCCAGCTTGGTATATGGCCCGAAGCCGGAAGCCTCCGCCCGTACGCGGTCGCCGTCCAGCAGGAGGCGGAATTTCTGTTGATTCATGGCAGTTGGCGCCAACAGCGCCGCCTCCACGCCTCGTTTGAACCACTGCGGCGAATCCGGCCGGCAGTTACTGACCTGCGCGGCAGTCTTGCTCTTCCGGGTAGTTCCAGGTGTCTTGCCATAACCCAGGCTGATGAGGATGACTTCCCGCTCGCCGCGTCGCACTTCGGCTTGGCTCTTGCCGTGCGTCATGGCTACCCAGCAGGTATTCAGGCCCAGATCCTGCGCCTTCAAAACGATCTTCTCGCCGTAATAACCGCAACATTCATCCAGTCCGGCCCGCTTCTCCCCGATCAAAGCGATATAATTGCGGCAACCTTCGAATTTCCCATACCGCGCCATGCGTGAGGAAAAGCAATCCGGTTCCTCATAGATCGCCTGGATGTGGAGTTTTCCTTCCTGGTTGCACGCGGCGATAAAGGCATCCAGTTTCTCCCGCGTTTCTTCCGGTATCTCTCGTTCTTCATACTGACGCACGCTGTGCCGCTCCAGCATCAGTTCCCATACGTCCTGTTCAAAGGTATGATCATCGGCCATGGTTCCCCTATTTCCTTTCTAATACAATTCCTTCAGCACCAGAATGGTGATCCCCGGATTATCCCCCGGCTGGATCCGCTTCACCTTGGGTTCGTAACGGTACCAGTCGTAGATCATCTGCCGTAGATTTGTTCCCCGGTGGTAACCGTGGATCAGTTGCAATTGATAGACCGCGGGTCCGCAGGCAGACAGCTGGCGGTCGATCGCCCGCCGCGCCTGTTCCTGCGTCATGCCGTGCAGGTCGAGTTTCACGAATGGTTCATTCATAAGGCTGCCCAATCTTTCAGCTCTTCCGCGCTCACCTGGGGCGAAAAGACTTTTCCCTTTACGATCTCGGCGCTGCCGATATAGGGTTTCAGTTTCGCCGCCGTCTGGCCGATATTACTGCCCCCGGAAGTCGCGAAGAGCGCGATTTTCTTGCCGGTCAGGTCATAGGACTTCAGGAAGGTTTGAATGACGTTCGGCGCCGCGTAATACCAGATCGGGAATCCCACGTAGAGGGTGTCGTAATCCGCCATATTTTCTACACGTCCCGCGACCGGTACGTCCTTTTTGCCGAATTTCTCCCGGTTGCAGCGTGCCCAAGGGTTCGTCCACTTGAGATCCGCTGCCGTATAAGGCTCGACCGGCTGAATCGGAAATTCATCCGCCTGAATAGCCGTCGCCAGCCGTTTTGCTACCCGCTCCGTTACCCCGCTCGCTGAAAAATACGCAACCAATGCCTTCCCCATGTTCATTTCCTCCTTTATTCACTTTCACAGATTCTAATTATCAATATTCTTCTCACCGGGATCCAGCTCGCTGGCCAGGGCTGCGCCGAGGATCAGGACCGCGCCGACGATCCCCCACAGGCTCAGCCGTTCCCCGAGAATGACTGCCGCCAGCAGCAGTGCCGAGACCGGATCCAGATAGCTGAGCACGGCCACCGACTGGGCTTTCAGGCCTTGCATGCCCGCGAAATAGAGAGCGTAAGCGATGCCGGTATGCACGATGCCCACGATCAGAACCAGCAAGATGATCCCTATGCCGCCCAGGAACCCGGGGGCTCCGGCGTCTGCAGTCAGGTTGTCCATTAATACCCAGCCGTTTTTCCTCGTCAACAGCAGATACGGAATCATCACGATTCCGGCTGCAAAAAGCTCAATGATCGTTTTCTGGTACACGTCTGCCACCGGCGTCTTCTTATTCAGGATCACGACGGCAGAATAAAGCGCTGCCGCCGCTAATCCGTAGGCAATCCCTTTTAGATCCGAACCGGTCCGGCTTCCGCTCTCCATGATGCCCGAGACGAACACCATGCCCAGGACGGCCAGTCCCGCGCAGACCAGTTTCTTACCGGTCAGCCGTTCCCGGAAGATAAGCGGGGAAAGGAGAAGCACGATGGTCGGCTGCATATAATAACAAAGCGTTGCTGTCGGCACACTCGTATAATTATAAGCCTCAAACAGGAACATCCAGTTAAAACCGATCAGACAGCCAGTCAGGATCAGGATGCATCGCGTCCGGGCTGGCAAGCCCGATGGCAGCCCGGACAGACTATTTGACTCCCCGCCCGTTTGCCTTCTGTTCTTCCCTTTGCTGAGCAGAAGCAGGAAAATCCCGCCCAGTATCCCCCGTAAGAAAGCCAGCATGCCCGAAGACAGCGGAATGAATCTCCGGAAGATCCCAATGGTCCCAAAGAGCAAAACCGCGCCGATAAACGCCAAATAAGATTGTTTCCGGCTTTCCTTCATGCCGTCCTCTTTCTACACATTGCACGCAAGCACTACGAACTATTGCAGAGCGTCCGCTCGCGTCTCCATTATACTACCGAAGCGTCGCTCCTGTCTTGCCAAATGATGACTTGGCGGCTGCTTTGATCCGTCAGCCCACGCTGCCAGCATGTCTAATAAATTCTTATATGGGGAAATTTGACAGTTGGGGAAGAATGGGGTATGATTTCAGTATCGGTAAAAAAGGCTTTTGGAGATATCGCGTCTCCGAAAGCCTTTTTTATTAGCTAATTCAGTTCTTTGCCAGGAATACCAGGAATCGAGGTGCACATCATGACCATTCAGGAAGCAAAAGAAATCTGCCGGCAATACCACGATATAAATGATTTATTGGAAGCGGACAAGCCCCGTTATGAGGAGGCGCTCCACCTGCTGATCAACAAGACCGGGAAGTCCAGCTATATGGCCGATCTAGGCGCGTATTACTATAAGCAGCATGATGACGTCTTCGCTTTACTGTATTATGAGAAAGCGGCGGCAGCCGGAAATCTCTGCGCGATTGCCAATCTTGGCCATATCTGGTATTACGGTACCATGGGCAAGAGAGACTTCAGAAAAGCCTTTTATTATCTTGACCAAGCGCGCCGGATGGGCGACCCGGTCGCCGCTTATATGGTGGCGGATATGTATAAATACGGCTTCTATGGCGACCCGGATTATGAGAAGTTTACCGAGATCATCGTGCCGCTTTACGCCGAGATGAAATACACGGCGGACCTGAACGACCCCTTTCCGGAAGTCGCGCTCCGCCGGTCGGAAATCTTCCTCCGTGAGGGCCAGCGCCGCCGGGCCTGGCATCTCTACCGGAAAGCTTGCCGGTTTTTAGCCGAGCGCTTGCAGAACCGGCCCTGTTCCGCGGACCGGGAGCTGATGTGCAGCCTGATCCGGAATTCCTACTGTTTACAGGAATTCGATCCGACATCTTTCGGTCTCTACGACCTCTATTACGTGTTGCAGAAACCAGCCCGGGTCCGTTTCTACTTCGCCGGGCAGGAACACCGGATCGTAGCCTTACCGCCTCTTGTTCGCCTGGATGACCAAGAGTTTGAGGACGTCTACGATTTCTTTCGGGAGGCGATGTTGGATGGTGAGAAATTGACCTCCATCTATGAGGAATTAACGGATTTTACCCTGCTTACTTGATTCCCTGCTGTTTACACCAGATATTCATGACCAGATCGACCGGCAGGAATTTCACAAGCCGTACCTGATTGCGAACCGGGCGCCCCAGGATGGAGACGGTTTTCTTCTTTTTCAGGTCCTTCATGGCCTGCTCCGCGACTTCGTCCGGGCCGTACCAGCGGTCCACGTAGCGGATATAGGTGTCGTGCTTGGCGTTCTCCTGGAATTCCGTTTTGATCCAACCGGGGCAGACACACATGACGTGGATCCCTGCCGGTTTCAATTCTCGCCCGAGCGCCCGCGAAAAACTCAGCACGCAGGCTTTGCTCGCGCCGTAGACGGATTGATACGGCACCGGCTGCCAGGAAGAATTGGAGCCAACGTTCACGATGCGGTCGCCCTTTTCCATATAAGGCAGACACACCCGGCACATGGCGATCAAAGCCAGGGAATTGATCTTCAGGCTGTTCAGCTGCCCGTCGAGATCGCTCTCTTTAAAAGGCCCAAAAACGCCGCAACCGGCCGCGTTGACCAGAAAGCGGACCGCCGGCTTTTCAGCAGCGAGCTTTTCGGAAAAAGACCGGATGCCCTCTTCCGCACTGAGATCGAGCGGCAGTAGGCAGATCTTCGTCTGACAAGCAGCCTGCAGCTCTTCCAGCCGCTCCCGACGCCGGGCGATCACCCAGATCTCATCCAGCTTCTCCTGCGGCGCGATCCGGTCGATCTGATAGACGAATTCCCTTCCGATGCCGGAAGAAGCTCCGGTGATCACGGCGATGTTCTTCATTTCTGTTCCTCCTCTTTTAACTCCGGTTTCTTCTCCAGTACGTAGATCTCGGTTTCTTCCACGTCGCCCCAACCGCCGACGAAGCCTTTCTCCGTCTCTTCCCGCAGGACGTAGGTCGCGGGATCATCAAAGCGGAAGAGATGGTCATGGAAGCGGATGCCGATGGCCTGCCCGTTTTCCAGAACGACCTCGTCCGGCGTGATCTCTACCGGCTTATATCCATAGGTATCCCGCGCGTCGATCCCCCCGTCAGACCGGGCCGCACAGTAGAAATCACGCATATGCGCCAGCTGCCATTGACCGGCGGTCTCTTCCGCCAGGCTTCGCTCTTCTGCTCCTGATTCAGGAGGGCGCTGTTCGGCCAGCTTAGCTTGGAAAGATTCCACGATGGCGGTCAGCTCTTCATCCAGGCGGGCCATTGTCTCTTTTTTATATTCCTCAGGCATGCCGAAATAGGCTTCGGCGATGCCGCCGGCCATGCAGGCGATGGTATCGCTATCGCCGCCTAAAGCGACGGCGCGGCGGATGACGTCCTCGAAATCCGTTCCTTCCAGGAAGGCGATGATGGCTTCCGGACAGGACTTCTGGCAGGTCTCATAGAAGCCGTAGTCCGGGCGGATCTCTTCTAAGGTCCGATTGAGATCGTAGCCGAACTCCGTTTCGACATAAGCTTTGATGGCGGCTTTATCGGCGCCGGTGCGGGCCAGGAAGATGGCGGAAGCGATCGCCTCCGCTCCTTTGATGCCTTCTGGGTGGTTGTGGGTGGGTTCTGCCGTGAGCCGGGCGGCGTGGCGCGTTTCTGCTAGCGTCGGATAAAGCCAGCCGCAGGCTGAGACGCGCATGCCGCTCCCATTGCCACAACTGTAGTACGGTTGCGGATCGTCATTATAAAGCCAGCCGATGAAGCGGCCGCCGTAGCCACCGTCCGGATGACGACGCCCGACCCCCTGCATCTCACGGACCACGGCCTGGCGGATCGTCTCGTCATCCTGTCCCCAGGTCTCCAGCAGCGCCTTGGCCACAGCCAGGGTCATGAAAGAATCATCGGTGGGCCCGGACCGTTCGCAAAGCAGCCTGAAATTATAATCGTTCGTATTATTGAATTCGTAGACGGATCCGACGATGTCTCCGAAAATAGCTCCTAACATAGAATCAACTCCCCTCTAAATGTGCTTGCTCTCTTCTTGTTGTCCTTATCATATCATTTTTGGAGTGGTCGTGGTCGCCTGTCAGGTGACAAATCATCTTCCTGGCGGGCATGATTGCGCTCGGTGCCCTGTTCGGTCTCGTTCTCATACTACTATTAAGAATCAACGGAGATAAAAAAGCGGGCTGTATCGATGTTACAGCCCTTTTTTATTGATGCAGATCGATTCGCTTTCCTTATGCGCCTCTTCCCGTTCGGTTCGGCTCTTCAATCCAGGATCTTCTCCGGCATCCAGCGCAGGAAATCACCGGAAACGAGCCGGTAGGTAATGCCCCGATGTTGTCCGTGTAGGCTGTCATAGAAGCGGGTCTCACCGTGGCAATGCGCGTAGATGACCTGCTTGGCCCCGTAGTCTGCCGCCATTTCCGTGAATCCGCTCTCATCTTCCAGGATGCTGGTGGGCGGATAATGGAGAAAGACGATGAATTTCTTATAACCGCCGGCTTTCGCTGCCTGGAAGGATTCCTCCAGACGGGCCAGTTCCCGTTTCACGATCTTCTTGGCGTGTTCCTCGGCTTCTTCATCCCAGCGCACGATCCGGCCACGCCGGTCGATCCAAAAAGGTCCTTCGAAGGTAAAGCCTTTCGTCCCGACCAAAGCATAGTCCCGGTAAGCTACGTAATTCCCCTGCAGAAATTCCAGACGGCCGGCGTAAAGCTCGTTCAGTTTCCCGGTCTTATTGGCATCCCAGAACATGTCGTGATTGCCGCGAGTCAGGATCTTCCGGCCCGGCAGGGCCTCGATATAAGCGAGGTCTGCCGCGGCCTGTTCCAGGTTCTTTCCCCAGCTGTGATCGCCGACCAGGACCAACGTATCCTCGTCAGTCAGGTTCTTCTGGCAGTTCTTGCGGAATTTCTCCTCGTGATTCTTCCACAGACGGTCCTTCAGCTGGCCCCGGTTCTTCAGTTCTGAATTGAAATGGAGATGCAGATCCCCGATTGCGTATAAACTCATCGCTGCTTCCCGATCTTCATTCCCGGGATGTGTTCCAGTTTTTTTGATTTTCCTGTTTTATTACCTGTTCTGGGGTAAAAAGCGGTAACAAAATCCCTTTTTTGGAAAAACTGGAACGCCTTTTCCCGACGCTTACTTTACTTCTTTGTTTTCCCAGTATAACATAAAAGCGGAGGCATAAGAAAATGGATGAAGCAAAGAAGATCGAACAACAAGTGTTCCGTAAAACAGTCGTCATCCCGGAAAAGCTGATCTCCTACGGGTTCCGGCTTGGTGATGATTCCATATATCGTTATTCCGAGACTTTTCTGGACGGTTCCTTCCGGGCTGATATCCAAGTGACCGGGCTTGGGGAAGTCAGCGGAACGGTTTTCGATTGCGAAGATGGGAGCGAATATCTCCCGATCCGTGTCAGCCATCACTATGGTTCCTTTGTCGGCACGGTGCGGGAGGCTTATCAGGATATCCTCATCCGCATCCGCGAAGCCTGTTTCCAACCGGAACCATTCCTCTCTCCGCAGGCCAACCGCCTTACCCGGCAGATCGCCGCACGCTATGCGGAATTGCCTGATTTTCCCTTTACTGACGACCAGGATACCGGTGTCTTTCGTTTACCCGCGAATCGGAAGTGGTACGGGATCATCATTCAGGTGAAACGGTCGAAGCTCCGGAAAGCGGATCCTGTCGCGCCGCAGGAACAAAACTCGTCGCGGGAATCAGGTGTACAGCAGAAGTCAGGCGCTTCGCAGGAATCAGGTGTACAACAGGAGTCAGGCGCGTCTCGGAAATCCGACGCGACGCAGGACCCGGTCGTGGAGATCATCAACGTGCGCGTCGCCGCGGAAGAACGCGACCGCGTGCTCGCTAACCCCAGTGTCTTCCCCGCTTATCATATGCATCACCAGAAATGGATCAGTATCTTACTCGATGGGTCGATCGCCGATGAAGAAGTTTTGGCTTTGATCGATAAGAGCCGGGACATGGTTCTCGGGCAAAGCAGCAAGTCCTCCATTCAGCGCCTCGCCGGTTCGCCGGTGAAATGGGTCATTCCCGCTAATCCGAAATTCTATGACGTGGAGGCCGGATTCCGCGCGCAGCAGGAGCTCACCTGGAAACAAAGCAGCAAAGTCTGGCCCGGGGACATCGTTTATATGTACGTCGGGGCGCCGGTATCCGCCATTCGCTTTCGTTGTGTGGTGACCGCGGTAGACATTCCCTATTCTTATCAGGACGAGAATCTCACCATCACCCGCGTCATGAAGATCCGTTTGGAGCGGACTTACGATCCCGCGCTCTTCCCCATCTCCCGCCTGCGCAAGCTCGATCTCGCTTATATCCGCGGGCCGCGCACGGCGCCGGCGGCTTTCTTAAAGGAGATCGAACCACTCGGCTGAAACGTACTCCGCGTCCATCGCTGGAAATCGCTTGTCATACAAAACTGCCGGCCTTGCTTTTACAGCATCTGCCGGCAGTTTTCATTTCTTCTATGGCAAGGCTCTCAAGCGCCTTGGTCACGTTCTTTTACAGAGCAGCTTCTACGGCTTCGCGGACGACTTTCATGTCCACGGTCGGCTCAAAGCGCTGGATCACGTTTCCTTCGCGGTCGATCAGGAATTTCGTGAAGTTCCATTTGATATAAGCTTTGTCGCCAAAGGCCTTATTATTCATATCGGCGAATTTATTGAGAGCGGCGAACTTCAGGCCCTTACCGAAGCCGGCGAAGGGTTTCTCCCCGGCCAGGAAAGCGAACAGCGGATCCGCGTTCTCGCCGTTGACGTCGATCTTGGCAAACTGCGGGAATTCCGTTCCGAATTTCACCGTGCAGAATTCATGGATCTCATCGTCGCTGCCGGGCGCCTGGTTGGCGAACTGGTTGCAGGGGAAATCCAGGATCTCCAGGCCCTTTTCCTTCAGGTCCTTATACATGGCCTCCAGCGGATCATAATGCGGAGTGAATCCGCAGCCGGTCGCCGTATTGACGATCAGCAGTACTTTTCCCTGATAGTTGGACAGGCTGACGTCGTTCCCCTGTCTGTCTTTTACCGTAAAAACATAAACCGTCTTCATTATTATGTT
>JAFRYQ010000159.1 GCA_017437565.1 Bacillota bacterium | reverse complement strand
GTTCTCTTATACAGTCCGGTCATCATGTTCAGCGCCGAAATGCCGTTATAGATGTGGCCGGTATGAGCCAGAACGCCCTGCGTCGCGAAGACCGGCATGGTCTTACCGACGGAGCCGAGGGAGAGGACCTGCTTGGGACCTTGTTCGGAAGCCGGTTCCGGATCGACCAGGAGCTTGAAGTTCAGGCCATACTGCTCACGCAGCTTGAGATAGACCGGCATGATAGCGCGCATACCGGCGGAATAGCACTCCTCATCCGCGACCGCCGAGAAGAGGATGGAACCCTCCAGCTCCCCTTTCTGGGCCAGTGCCGCGTATTTTTCCACCAGGCACATGGCAATCGCCACGCCGCCCTTCATGTCGGCGGTGCCGCGGCCCCAGATCCATTCGCCGGATGCGAGGTCCGCCTTCTGCTGCTCGTTCATGCCAGCCGTCATGGTTTTCAGTTTTTCTTCCAGCGTACCGTCCATATTGAAGCAGAAGGGCTCCGCCTCACCGTAAACGTCGGTCACCACGACGTCGATATGGCCGGAATAGATAACGGTATCTTTTTTATTGCCGAGTACCATCGCCCAGGGTACTGCTCTGCCGAAGGGGTCGTTCGGGATTTTATGCAGGCCGCAATATTCGGGATGTTCCTGGAAATAGGGGATTGCTTTCAGAAAATCGTAAACGTAATTTTCCGCGATCTGCTCTTTCGTCGTACCGCTGATACTCGGGCAGGCGACCAGACCGGAAAGGACTTCAAAAATGCGTTCCTTCATATCGAATTTCCTCCGTATTATATAGATAGATTGACTGTTTTAGCCACCCGTAGCATATGCTGCTGCCACGACCAGCCGATACATAATTATTATACCCCATCGTTAATTTACTGACAAGCCGAAAAGGCAAGAGTGCCGATATCTGCACTCGTATCCGCGCGCTTCCCTTGCCCGCTTGCCTCCGTCCGCAACAAGCCGTCCACTTTTATCGCAAAAATCGAAAAAACCGTTCACTTCTCGCCGAAAAAACGAAAAAATGAACGGTTTAAAATAGACTCATGAGCAGACGGTCCTGTCTTTCGTCTTAGCGGGTATTTTTCAACAGCATGTCCCAAACGGTTCCCATCCGCTTGACGGCCAGCATGCCGTCTCCTTTAGTTCATCCCTAAGATCACCTTCGCTGAAATATCGCTGACGGAAGCCGGCCCGCCGTAAACGGTGGCCTTCATGGTCTTGGCCGCCTTCGTATAGGCGCGGATCTTGGCGTTCACCGTCGTAGACCCGTCGGTCAGGAAGAGCGGACCGCCCTTCTTGATGGCGAGTGGCCCGGCGCACAGCGCATCCGGGAAGTTGCGCCCGTCGGCGATATTGACGTGATTCCTCGTCCCCGGGAAATACTTCTTGGCCACCGCAATGGACCGCTCATAGGCATTCGTGCCAGAGAGGCGGCTGACGGACGCGTATTTCTTCAGCTGGTTCTCGATGCCGATACTGACTTCCTTCGTCGAACCGACGATGGTGAACTTCTTGGCTCCGGCCTTCGCCAGATAGGCTTTCTGCTCCTTGGTCAGGGCGTTCCCGGCTACCAGTAGCACCGGTTTTCCGGTGGCGCTCGCCGTCAAAGCATCCGCGAACGTGGTCCCGGTCGTCACGATGAATTCGGTTCCGGCCTTCACCTTCGCCGCTTTCAGGATGGCGATATTGGAGAGATAGCGGTTCTGTCCCCAGAGGCGCTGGACCTTAAAGCCAGCCTTCTTCAGCGTCGTTTGCACCGAAGCCGGCACCGAGCCGGGGCCGCCCAGGATATAGACGGTGCCGCCCGCCTTCAGGTTTTTCTTGATGTAATTGAGGGCGTTCATCGTCTGCGGCCCGGTCGGGGCGTTGGAACGGATGTCGATGATCGGCGCTTTGTTCTGGGAAGCGAAGTAAGCTCCGGCTAAAGCGTCCGGGAAGTTGACTCCGTCGGCCACGCAGACCGTGCTGAACTTGGAGACGCCGAGAGCCTTCTTGTACGCGTCGGCGATCTTCAGGCTCGTCGCGTAGCGGTCGGCCCCGTAGATGCGGACGTAGGAAGGTTTATTGGCGGGCAGCTTGGCGATAGTCTCTTTTTTCGTCTTGCCGCAGAGCGTGCAGGTAAAGGTCTTTATGCCTGTGCTGGTCGTCGTCGCCTTCTTGGTGACCTTACCGGCATCCCATTTATGGATATCCTGTTTCAGATAACGGTAGACCGTCCGGGTCTGCACCTTGCGGGCCGCACTCGCTATCACCCGTCTGTCGCCCCAGGAGGACCAACTGCTCCAGGTATCCTGCGCCGCGTCCCGGGTGTAGTTCACGATCGTCTGCCGGTAGACCGGGATCTTAAAATACCAGTACGTATCCTTACACACCCCGCTGTTCGGATAGTAAGGTACGCCGCCGTTCGTTCCGTTTGCATCGACGTTCCCAGCGTTCTGCGTGCTGTAGAAGGCGTGGAAGGTCGGGAAGGTAGAGGTCCACTTGTCAGAGATCTTCCGGTTGATCGGCCCGTAATTGTACGTTCCGTAGCACCAGTGCCAGTAGATATAGCCGACCACACCTTCGGAAACCGTGGTTTTGGCCGTCGCTGTTTCGGAAGCGCTGACCGGCGTCTTGTGATACTGCCC
>JAFRYQ010000158.1 GCA_017437565.1 Bacillota bacterium | reverse complement strand
TAGGATGTGCTTGATCTGCGGAAATGAGATAATCAAACAGAATATAGACTTTTCGCGGATCATGACCGGCGCCGGATCCCTGGCCGGCCACAGGAGGTACAGACATGACGAAACATTTAATGATACGACCGCTTGCTTTCCTTTTCTGCCTTCTGATGCTGACAGGCATCCTGGCGATTGCAGCAGAACCTGTCTGGGCAGATACGACTCCCGGCTTTGCGGTGCAGCCGCAGACGGTCTACAGGCCGAAAAACGGCAATGCAGTACTTTCTTTTTCCCTGAATTTCGATCCTGAAGGGCAGGATGCACGTCTTGCCATTGAGCGTCCGGACCCGGTTTTGGGCACTGTTTACTATTGGATCGACCAAAACTTCACGGATCCTGAAGGGAACCCCGCGGTAACGAAGCAGAACATGACGATCGTCGTAAACTGGCAGTGGGAGAGAGATGACCCTTATGTCATTCGGCTGGACTACAACGGCAGCGAATATCGAAGCGATCCGTTCTATATCATCCAGGAACGGGGTTTCATTGTGCAGCCGAATTCTATATGGCTCGACGCGGAAGGCGATCCGGACGCCGAGAAGAAGGTCTCCTTCGAACTGAATTTCACACCGCAGGGCGACCGTATCTATCTGTTCAGGCAGTATTCGGACGTCGACTTTGCTTATTGGAATATCACCGACAAGGTCACTTCCGCGGTGGCCGGGATCTATTTAGGCAAAGATTATATTGATTGGGTGCCGTATTATATTGTGATCGAGGATATAAGCGGCCGGGAATATAAGAGCGAACCTTTCTATGTTTTGAAAAAGGGAGTGCATCTGTTCACCAGCCAGCCAGAAGATGTTCTTGTTCTGGACGGCCAGCCGGCCGAGGTGAGCTGGTCGGTCGATTACTATCCGGAGCCCTTTACGCAGATGGCCGGGCACACTGCGGGCGCGACCTTCTGGATCACCGGAGGAAAGATAGGTTTCCATCAGTCTTTGAAGCTGATAAGCGCGTACTATGAGATAAAAGGGGATAATCAGGGGATCTCGATCGAAGAGGATCGGGATATGAGCATCACTGTCGACGCGGATTGGGTCAGCGTAGCGCCGTACCAGATCGTGAACATTCCTTTGACCTCTCCGTCAGGGGGCGGGCATCGGTTTGGCAGCAGAATGTTCTATATCCGCGAAGCCTGGACGGTACGCTATCACATGGGCGCGGCCTACGACCGGCCCGACACGAGCGAACATGTGCTGACGGGTGAACTTGCGAACCTTCCGAAGATGCCGGCTGAGATCAACGGTTACGTCTTTGGAGGCTGGTATACGGACTCCGGTTTTACACAGTCCTATGACAGCAGCGCGCCGGTCACCGGGACGCTCGATCTCTACGCCAGATGGAACAAGAGATCCTACGAGGTGTCGTTCGATCTGGTCGGCGGCACTTCCGCCGCGATCCCCGCGCAGATCATTTCTTACGGCAATACGGTCGCCGCGCCTGCGGATCCGACCAAGCCGGGCGGCACGTTCGCGGGCTGGTACACCGATCCGAATTATGAGCATGTTTACGACTTCAGCAGGCCGGTTAGCGAAGCGCTTATCCTCTACGCCAAGTGGAACATGCAGACCTTCTTGGTCTCGTTCAATAACCGAGGCATCGGCACGAAGCCGGCGACGCAGACGGTCACCTACGGCGCGATCGCGGTGGAGCCCAAAAAGCTGTACCAGAATGGTTATATCTTCGGAGGCTGGTATACGAACGGCGGTTTTACGGAGGATCATCACTTCGATTTTTCCACGCCCATCACGCAGCACACCAACCTCAACGCCAAGTGGACGAAGCTTTGCACCGTCACCTTTAAACCGGGCGAAGGTTCG
>JAFRYQ010000157.1 GCA_017437565.1 Bacillota bacterium | reverse complement strand
TACAAGACCCATCAGAGGCAGGAAGCTCTCACGTTCGCAGCCGGTTCCATGGGCGAAAAGGTATTCAATGGTCTGATTCTCGGACTTCTGACCGCTTTACTGGCTGTAGGAGGCTTCGTCTCTTCGACTACCGGTGGTGCGGTACAACCGCAGAGCGCGCTGGATATGATCTTCAATCTCTATTGCTGGGGTAATATTCTGGACTATCTGCTCCTGGCCTTCATCATGAGCTTCTATAAGCTGGATGGCAGAGAGATGGAACTGCAGAATGAACTCCGTGCCAGAGAGCTCAGAGGAGAGCTATAGGCAGGTGGCGGACCAATAGCAGAAAGAAGGTGTAAAACATGGAGAAATACAGAGGATTATTTATCAATGGTCAGTGGAAAGATGCTTCTGACGGCAAGAAGGGGAAAGTGATCAATCCTGCTACCGAGGAAGTGATCGCCGAATACGCGATCGCCACGGAAGAAGACGTGGATCTCGCGGTGCAGGCAGCTCAGAAAGCCTATGATGAGGTCTGGAGCGACACGACGCCGGGAGAAAGGGCAGCTATGCTCTATAAGATGGCGAATCTGATCGAAGAAAACATCGATGAATTCACACGTTTGGAAGCGCTGAACTGCGGCAAACCTTTATCCCGAGCCAAAGGGGAGCACCAGTATTCGATCGACTGCATCCGGTATTATGCCGGCATCTGCCGCAATCCGGAAGGCAAATCCACGCAGGAATATATGCGGGGAATCACCACGTCGATCCGCAGAGAGCCTTTAGGCGTAACAGCCGGTTTATGCCCGTGGAACTATCCGCTGATGATGTTCGTCTGGAAAGCGTTCGTTTCGCTGGCGGCCGGTAATACGGTCGTAATCAAACCGGCGTCCATTACTCCTTTGACCGCGCTTTATCTGGCAGAACTGGCTGCGGACGTCTTCCCGCCTGGCGTATTAAACGTCGTAACGGGAAGCGGCAGTGTGGTCGGAGAAGGCCTCTGCAAGCATCCGCTGGTCAAGATGGTTTCGATGACAGGTTCTTCCGAAACTGGTCGCCGGATCGCGGAGCTTTGTTCCGGAACCCTGAAGCATGCGCATCTGGAACTTGGCGGCAAAGCGCCGAACGTCGTGTTTAACGATGCCATAGTCGACGAATTAGTAGCAACCATGCGGGAGCACTCTTTCAAAAACTGCGGGCAGGATTGCGGACAGGCATGCCGTTTCATCGTCCAGTCCGGTGTTTATGACGAAGTTGTACAGAAGATGACGGAGATGGCAAAAGCGGTCAAGATCGGGGATCCCTTCGCTCCTGATACCGAGCAGGGTGCCCTCATCACGGTTGCCCATATGAAGGAAGTCCAGGAATACGTTGAAAGAGCCGTAAAAGAAGGCGCTGTGATCGAGACCGGAGGCAAGAGGATCGGGGACAAAGGTGCGTTCTTTGAACCGACCGTCATCACGAACGTAGATCAGAAATCCGAAATCGTCCAGCATGAAGTCTTCGGCCCGGTTGTCACGATCCAGAAGTTCGAGACCGAGGAAGAGGGACTGGCCATGGCCAACGATTGCATGTATGGCCTGGCGGCATCCGTATGGACGATGGACGCGAAACGCTCTCTCAGAATGGCTAGAAAGCTCCATTTTGGAACGGTTTGCGTGAATACCTATTCCGGCGCGCCGGCTGAACTGCCTTGGGGCGGATTCAACCAGAGCGGATACGGTAAAGATATGTCCGGATACGCATTTGAGGAATATACACAGATCAAATGCGTCGACATGGCGTTCTAAAGATAATTGGTTGTTTTAGCGCTTCATGCTAAGAAACGGAGGTTATTATGTATTACGGCAAGATGAATTTCTCGGTATCGCAGAGAGGTGATATCCATTTTGGTTGTGGCCAGGCCGATAAGACCGGGGAATACGTAAAAGAATTTGGGATCGATAAAATCTTCCTGCTCACGGATAAGGGCGTACGCGCTGCCGGCCTGCTGGAGGGGATCGAGGCATCTCTGAAGAATGCGGGTGTTGCTTATCAGATCTTTGATGATATTAAATCCGATGCTCCGAGCAGTGATATCGATCTCTGTGTGAAGGAAGCAAAAGCGTTCGGCGCTGAAGGTGTTATCGCCCTGGGCGGCGGCAGCACGTTGGATAGTGGCAAAGCGGTCAACGCGATGTTGGGGAACCCCGGTTTGGTGAAAGAATACTTCGCGGATGGCGGGAAACCCCTGGCACCGGGTAAAAGACTCTTCACGATCCCGACGACTGCCGGAACCGGCGCGGAATGCTCGGTAGCTGCAGTTATCAATGACGTCGAAGAAGACCGTAAGCGTCTCATCGTTTCCAAGGAAACCGGTTTCGATTGCGCGATCGTCGATCCACTTCTCACGGTTGGCCTCCCGCCGTTCCTGACGGCCTGTACCGGTATCGATACTCTGGCCCATGCGGCGGAACCCTATACGAATTGCCATATCAGCGAATATCACGATCCGATTTTTGAAGGGGTCATCGACCGTGTCGGCAAATTCCTGGAGCGCGCCTATAAGAACGGGAACGACATCGAAGCGAGAACGCAGATGTCTTATGCGGCGATGATGGCCGGATTAGGCATGATCGAGAGCTGGTGCCATATGGGACATGCTTTGGCGCAGACGCTCGGCGGTTTCGTCCATCTGCACCATGGCCTTATCTGTGCCTTGGCTCTTCCGCACGCCATGAAAGCTGCGGCGAAGTATTATCCGGATCGTGTTAAGAGAATCGGTCAGATGATGGGCTTTGTCTACGCGGATGATATGACCAATAAAGAGGTCGGCGAAAAAGCATTGGCTGATTTCAAGAGCTATAACGCGAGATTTGGCATTATCAAGCTTTCCGATTACGTAAAGCTTACCGATAGCCAGATTCAGGAATTCGCGAAAGCGGTACCGAAGGATTCCGCTTATCCGCAGGTGCCTGGCCCCTATACGGAAGAAGAAATCTGGGAACTCGTTCAGGATTATTGCTCCTGATCGATCACCCGGTTGCCTGTTTATTCCTGTTGTCAGAACCAGAAAAAGAGCCGGGGCCCCCGGCTCTTTTTCTCCAACCGATGTAAGCGGTATTCTAAGCGGATGGGGATCGTGAGTAGTAAAGATGCAAAACACGTATTGAAGTCCGAAATGGAGCCATCTCCGGCATTTTACAGTAAACAGGATGCGTGCTATTGTTAGGATGAGTAAAGCAGGGCTATGCATGCGGAAAGAGGGTTAGAAAATGGATTTTGATTATGATGAAGACTTGTTAGCCATTAAAGATCTTTGCCATGATTTTATCGAAAAACGTGTGAAACCGCTGGTTTCGGAGAGGGACAGCAATTCCGAAGCCCGTGTGCCGCGGGAAGTCATGCGGGAGATGGGGGACCTGGGGCTCCTGGGCCTGACGATCCCGGAAGAATACGGCGGGGCTGCGCTGGGCTATAAAGCGATCTGCGTGGCGATCGAAGAGAGCGTGCGGACTGCCCGCGCCGGTATCGTCTGCAATCTTTATTCCGGAGCCAACGGGGCTTATTCGGCGCCGATCATGCATTTCGGGACTCCGGAGCAGCAGGCAAAATATATGCCGGGCATCGTCGCCGGCGAGATCGAAGGCGCCATGGCGATCACGGAACCTTCAGGTAGTTCCGCCCTGGTCGATCTGCATACCAAGGCCAGACCGGAAGGGGATAACTACATCGTCAGCGGGCAGAAGATCTTCATTACGCGCGCGGATACGGCGGCTTTCATCATCACCATCGCCAGTTCGCCGGAAGGACCGGTTGCGCTGATCGTACCGACGGATACACCGGGTCTCACGATTGGAAAATCGGAAGAGAAAATGGGTCTGCACGGCATGGGGCTGAACCCGGTCTATTACGATTCCTGTGTGGTACCGAAGGCCAATCTTCTCGGGAAACCGGGTCAGGGACTTCTGATCGCGAAAGACAGCCTCTATGACGCCCGCCTCTATGCCGCGACCTCGGCGCTAGGCTGCGCTCAGGCGGCGATCGAACTCGCGATCGAATACGCAAAGGGAAGGATCCTGAACGGAAAAGCGCTCTCGTCTTTCCAGAATACGCAGTTCGTCCTGGCCGATGCGCAGACAAAAGTGGATGCCGCCCGCCTGCTCATCATGCGCTGCGCGGACGCGCTGGATAAGGGCAAGCACGAGTATTACATGTCTTCCATGGCGAAATACTTCGCCGGCGAGATGTGCTGCCAGGTCGTAGATAAGTGTTTGCAGGTCTTCGGCGGCTACGGATACTGCCACGATTACGATATCGAGCGGCTCTATCGTGACGTCCGCGTTTATCGTATCCTGGACGGAGCTTCGGAGATCCACCAGCGTCTGATCAGTAAGTGGATGGGTGTCCGTTAACCGGGATCGTGATCAAAGCGGGCGAGGCAGCACGAGAGACTGGATCAGCGCGTCATGTTGACGCACGAAGTCCCTCACTGCATCGACATAAAGTGAAAGCAGGGGGTGCGTGCTGGCACTGTTCCAGACGAGGCTGATCGGGTATTCTTCCGGAAAGCCGTCTAAGGCAACGTATTTTACGAGATGGGAGTCCTCCACGTTATGCATGAACGGATGGATGGAAACAGCGTCAAAGCGCACGATATCCATCTCGTAATCTACGTAATTATCCGCGTATCCCACTGCGTGCGGAGTGAATCCGTTTGCTTCACAGGTATCGATGATCTGTTTCAGTAGATTTGGCGCTGTCTGTTTATTAGGCAAAACAAAAGGTTCGTTGGCCAGCTCCGCGAGATGGATCCGGTCGCGTTTAGCAATCGGGTTATCTACAGAGACTAACAGCATATTGCGTTTGGTGATGATCGGGAAACTCTTCAGTTGGTCCGGCGCGTGTGTCAATTCCAACGTCGGGAGATAAGCCGCATCCAGTCTTCCGCTTAAAAGCAGATCCAGATAATTCTGCCGGCCTTGTCTGTAATTGGAAATGTTTACGTTCGGATAGGATTTCAGGAACGTTTTGTGAATATGTAAAATTAATGTCGCCAGGTTCTTCTGATGGGCAATGGTCAGCGTCCCGCTGACGGCCCCTTTTAAACCCAGGATGGTACTGGCGAATTCGTCATATGCGTGAAGCAGGTTACGGCACTGCTTATAGACGATTTCACCTTCCGCGGTAAGTTTCACTCCGTCCCGGGAACGGGAAAACAATTTCTCCTCAAAAGTGTTCTCAAGCTGCACGAGCTGCCGGGAGAGGCTAGGCTGGGTAAGATAGACTTCTTCCGCAGCCTTCGTGATATTACCAATCTCAGCAACCGTTACGAAATTGCGGAGCGAGTTGATATTGATATTATCGAAAGACGAGATCAGCATAAGCGGGCATCTCCTTTTCTTGTTGATTGCTTCGGATCATTGCGGATTACTCTTCTCTACGATCAATTATAAAAAAATAAAAGAAAAAATGCTCATACTGCTTTGGTATAATACACCGCTCCGTTATTCATGTGAGCGGTTTTTTTGCATATCTAACATACAAAAGATGAATAGTTAAAAAATTTCGATAGAAGATTCGGCATTCTTGATTTTTCATGTACTGAC
>JAFRYQ010000156.1 GCA_017437565.1 Bacillota bacterium | reverse complement strand
GGCACCGTTCGCCCCGAGAAGACCCGTCACACCGACGCCGAGCTTCAGCGTGATCCTGTCGGCAGCTATGATATTCTGATACTGCTTCGACACACGGTCTAACACAAGTTCCATTGTAATTCCTCACTTTCTCTGATATATCCGCATACCTCGACCGCTGTCAGGCCGACCGATATCAGAAGCACTCCGGACAGCACTGATCTGCACAGCCCGGCGCAGCAGTGCTCAAGAATATCTATGCCGCCGAACATGGCAGCGCTGACACCTGCTGCGATCACGACACAGCCGTAAATATTTTTCGGCGAGTGCCAACGGCGGATGAGCAGCATACAGAGAAACGTCGTTACGAGATACGGCACACCCGCCGCGGCAAAAGATACGAACAGGCCCATTCCCGTAACGGCCCTCAGTGCACACGATGCCGCCAGCATAATGGCAAGCCCGGCAATTCCGATAATGGCAAGCCGTATGATCGTGATCGTCCTCAGCGAAAATCTTGAAGACATCTCTATCTCTTCCATACCGTACTTTTTGGATTTTCCAAGCCCGGTCAGAGCAAACAGTGCCGCCAGGGGTGCAAAGACTGCAACGATTTTAGCCAGATCCACATCGATATTTGCCAATGTTCCAAGCAGCATAGTCAGCGTATAGCCGAAGATTGCCGTCAACTGCGCTCCCATATACTGCAGCTGTACGCGAAGCAGCTCTCTGTAGTTCAGTTCACGTCTCTGATATTTTTTTATAAACTCGTTCTTCCTGGAGGCTTCTATGCCGTATGCACTTTTAATGAGGCGTTTCAGTTCAGAATTCTTCAACTCTTTCCATCTCCTTTCTCAGTTTTTCCAGCGCCGATAATATCCTTCTGCGAACGGCGAAACGGGAGATATCCATGCTTTTTGCTATATCCTCTACGGAAAGCTCTCCTGAAAACCGGAGGACAACTGCTTCCCGCTCGTCCGCGGTCAGGCGGTCCAAAGCCTGTTCTATAGAAACCCGATCAACAATACTCTCCACCTTGTCCCTTGATTCCGGCATTTCCTGTATCTTTGCGGGCAAATCCTCAATCAACTCATCTTTTTGTTTTCTGAAAGAGTCAATGCAAAGATTTCGGGCTATCGTATAAAGGTAAGCCATTTCCTTTCCGATGCTGTGATAATCCTTACTTTCAAAAAACCTAATAAATGTTTCCTGTGTTATATCTTCTGCCAGAGTCCTGTCCCGAAGCTTCATATAGCAGTAGCGAAGGAGTTTGTCATATTGCTGTTCAATATCCATGAATCATGTAACCTCCTCATACTGTATAACGAATGACTACTGCGCAATGTGCGGTCTTTCTATTTCCATAAATGCCGGTGCGATATGTCCTGCAGACATTCAACAGGCATGAAAGATGAGCAACCTATCTTCCGATGAATGAGACTTCTGCTTTCAATCTTCAGTGATGGGATAATCATCACAGTGAGTCAATTCTAGTACTGTCGGGTAGAAAATGCAAAGAAGCTTGAAGGACTTCGGTAATAGCAAAAAAGGATTGCTACCTTTGTTAAGATAGCAATCCTATTCTGGCGGAGAGTGTGGGATTGCAGTCGGCTGCTGCCGCTCTGTCGGCGCTGCGCTTGCCAATCGCGGGCAGCCTTTGCATCAGTCCTGCTAGCCGCTCCGGCTTCACTGCGCTCGCCGCTCGCGGGCAGGACTTCATCGAACCCGCGTGGCTTCTCACCCACTATTCTCCGCCAAAAGAAATGGAGCCTGACGGCTCCTTTCTTTTGGCGGAGAGTGTGGGATTCGAACCCACGTGCCCTTATCGGACAACCGCATTTCGAGTGCGGCGCGTTACGGCCTCTTCGCTAACTCTCCAAACGCTGCCTTATTCCGCGGCAGCTTGATAAGTATATCACATCTCGTTTCCCGGTTCAAGAGGCACGATGATATTGAGCGCCTCCGGACAGATCTCGGCGCGGATACCGGTAGTGAGGCAGATCTCGCCGTCCACACAGATGAAGAAATCTTCCGTATCATAGGGCAGGAATTCGGCGCCCCGGCTGGGCCAGGTATTCACGATCTTCTCGACCCCGGGCAGGCCTTCGTGTTCGCCCTTGGAGAACTTCGGGAAGAAACGCAGGAAGGTCCCGCGGGTAATTTCGTTCACGATATTGATATCGAAGACGCCGTCGTTGACCTTGGCCTGCGGCGCTGTTTTGATCCCGCCGCCGCAATAGGAGCCGTTACAGAGCGCGCAGAGCAGCATTTTCCCTTCGCGGCGCGTCTCGCCGTCTTCGATCACGCGCAGGCTGATGCCCTTCATCTGGATGAACATCCCCAGTACGGCCAGCAGATAGGCCGCGGATCCGGCGATCAGCGGTTTCCGTTTCAGGCGCCCGGCGAGTTCCACGACGTTACAGTCAAAGCCGATATTGATCATATTCACGCAGTAACGGGTCTGCTGCCGTCCGTCGATCAAGCCGCTGTAGCGAATCAGATCGATCTTCTTCGTCCGGCCGGCCAGTTGGGCCTTCAGGTTGAGATAATCCCCCGCCTCCGGGTAATTGCGGACCGTATCGTTCCCGGTGCCGATCGGAATGATGCCGACGGCGGTATTGGAAAAGTCGGCTGTGCCGTTGATCACTTCGTTCGCCGTGCCGTCGCCGCCGCAGGCGTAGAAACGGCCTGCCTCCCCGGCAAGCGCCGCTGCCAGCTCCCGGGCCTTCCGCTCCCCGTCCCCCACGGCATTGGTCTTTATGATCTCGGTATCCGCCAGGCACCCGGCCTCTGCGGCCACGTTCTCGATGGCCCGGATAAACTCCGCGTCCCCTTTTCCCTGTCCGGCAGCCGGATTTACGAAAAAATAATACTTCATACTGCGCATTCCTCTTTCGCGGTGTTTGCCGTCCGTTTTCCGCTAAGCCCCGATCGTCCGTTTGATCAGGACCTGCTCCGCCGGCTTTTCCTTTCCGATCAGGATCGCGTCGTCGACCGCTTTGGCCGCGGCTTTCGCTTTCGCGGCGTCAGCGCTGTAACAGGTCGCGAGCAGATCGCCTTTACGGACGCGGTCCCCGACCTTCCTGGCCAGCAGGATCCCGGCGTTGAAATCGATCGGATCGTCTTTCTCCGCCCGCCCGGCTCCCGTGCTTTGCGAAGCGCGGCCGATCTCGCGCGCTTCGATCAGCTGCACGTAACCCGTATATTCCGAACGCACTTCGACCGCCTTCTTCGCGGTTCCGAAGAGATCGTAATCATCGATCACATCCGGATTACCACCCTGCCGGGCGATCAGCGTACGCAGCTTGGCCAGCGCTACGCCGCTCCGGAGCGCGTGCTCGGCGATCATGCGGCCTTCCCCGGGTGTCCCGGCCTTGCCGCCGAGGTAGATCATCATCCCGGCCAGGGTCAGCGACAGGTTCTCGATGTCCGCCGGACCGCGCCCTTTCAGGGTCTCGATCGCTTCGATCACTTCCAGCGCGTTCCCGACCGCGTAACCCAGCGGCTGATTCATGTCGGTCACCATAGCGACCGTACGCTTGCCGGCGCCGGTGCCGATGCGGCACATGATCTCCGCCAGCGCCGCCGCGTCTTCCTCGGTCTCCATAAACGCGCCTTCCCCGCACTTGACGTCCAGCAGGATGGCATCGCTCCCCGCCGCCAGCTTTTTACTCATGATGCTGGAGGCGATCAGGCTCAGGTTCTCGACGGTCCCAGTGACGTCGCGCAGGGCGTAGATCTTCTTATCCGCCGGCGCGATGTGGCCGCTTTGACCGATCAAAGCGATCCCGATCTCATTGACCTGCCGGTAAAAATCTTCCGGTTCCAGCGTCGTGTTAAAGCCCGGAATGGATTCCAGCTTATCGACCGTGCCGCCCGTGAACCCCAGGCCCCGGCCGCTCATCTTGGCGATCGGCACGCCGCAGGAAGCGGCTAAGGGACCGACGATCAGGGTCAGTTTATCACCCACACCGCCAGTCGAATGCTTGTCAACTTTTATTCCTTTTATGGTTGACAAATCGACCGTATCGCCTGAATTTTTCATGGCTTCCGTCAGTGCGAGCGTTTCCTCGTCATCCATGTGCCGGAAGAAGATCGCCATCAGGAGCGCGGACGCCTGGTAGTCGGGGATCTCCCCCTGGGTATAGCCGGAAACGAAGGCCCGGATCTCTTCTTTGGTGAGCTTGCCGCCGTCCCTCTTCTTGATGATGAGGTCATTCATGTTCAATTTCATTTTTCAATCTCCTTCAGGAAGCTCGTGCCGATGGGCGGGTTTTCCACGCCCAGATATGCTGCGATCGTCGCGCCGATATCGGCGAAAGTATCACGGACCGGGATCTCCACGCCGGCCCGGACCGGCTGCCCGTAAACGACGAGCGGAATGTATTCCCGCGTATGGTCAAAGCCCGGAGCCGTCGGGTCGTTACCGTGATCCGCCGTCAGCAGGAGGATATCGCCGGGGCGCATGGCGCCGGTGAGTTCCGGGAGGCGGGCGTCAAATTCCATGATCGCTTTCCCATAGCCTTCCGGGTCGCGGCGATGTCCGTATTTGGAATCAAAATCGACCAAGTTCGTGAAGATGAAACCTTCTTCCACCTTCTCCATCGCGACGAGGGTCTGGTCGACGCCGTCCATATTGCTGGTGGTGTGCACCGATTCCGTGACGCCGCTGCCGTTAAAGATATCGCTGATCTTTCCGACCGCGAAGACCTCCTGGCCGGCCTTTTGTACCTTATTGAGAAGCGTTTCTTCCGGTGGCGTCACCGCGTAGTCGCGGCGGTCGGACGTGCGCTCGCGCTTGCCCTCGCTATTGATGATATAGGGGCGGGCGATTACGCGGCCACAGGCCCATTCGCCTACCAGCAGCTCCCGCGCCGCCTCACAGATCTCATAAAGCCGCTCCAGAGGGATCACAGCGGTATTGGCGGCGATCTGGAAGACGCTGTCCGAGGACGTGTAGACGATCGGTTTGCCGGTCGCTTCATGTTCGGGGCCCAGTTCCTCGATGATCACCGTGCCCGACGCGGGGTAGTTGCCGATCACTTCGACCCCGATCTTCTCTTCCAAAGCCTGGATAAAAGCCGGCGGGAATCCGTCCGGATAAGTCTTGAAGGGCGTCAGCGTTTCCAGCCCCGCGATTTCCCAATGCCCCGTGATCGTATCCTTACCGATCGACCTCTCGGCAAGCTTGCCAAAAGCGCCGGCCGGCTCGGCTACCGCGAAGCGGCCGCTTCCCTGATCCAGCCCGGTAATATTGCCAAGTCCGAGCGCGCTTAAATGCGGCGTCGTGAAGCGATCTCCCATCGTCCGCGCGATATGGCCGAAGGTATCGGCCCCTTCATCTCCGTAATTCGCCGCGTCAGGAAGTTCCCCAACGCCCATGCTATCCAGAACGATCAGGATCGCTCTTTTCTTCTCTGCCATCTTCTTCCTCCTATCCGATGCGGACCGGCTCGGCGTTCACGTAATCCAGCGAAACCAGTTTATACTCCACACCGTTCCAATTTCCTTTATACCCTTTTCGGAAGACTTCCTTCCCATGTAAATGTCCGTAGACGCAGGTGCGGACGTCGTATTCCTCCAGCAAAGCGGTAAACCCAGATGGCTGGAACTTATCGTTGCTGGGCGGGTAATGCAGCGCGCAGATCAGGTTCTCCGCACCGCTGGCCCGGCCGGCCTCCAGTGACATCCGCAGGCGGATCAGCTCGCGATCATAGATCTTCTGATCGTGCTCTTCGAATCCTTCCGTGCCGGGACAGATCCAGCCGCGCGTGCCGCAGATCGCCATATCGCCCCAACGGAAGGTGTTATTCTGCACAAAAAACATCCGCCGGTCATAAGCCTGCAGTTTACTGATCGAAGTCCACCAGAGATCGTGATTGCCCTTTATCAGGACCTTCTGTCCCGGCAGCTCCGCTACAAAATCGAGATCCGCCTGGGCTTCCTCGAACCTTAAGCCCCAGGAAATATCCCCGCAGACGATCACGAGATCTTCATCCGTGATGAGCCGGTGCCAGTTCTCACTGACCCGTTTGTCGTGATCCGCCCAGACCGGTCCGAAAACGTCCATCGGCTTTTCGATCCGTTCATCGATAGCCAGATGAAGATCGCCTATCGCAAAGATCGCCACCTACTCCTCCGTCCGTCTTGTACGCATAATAAACCACTTATTATTATCTAACGAAGAAGAGTCAAGTTCAACTGCTTTTTCTGCCCGGGCCGGCAGGGCCTGCCTCAAGCGCGCGTCCGGAAATGGTCCGCCAGAATGCGCAGCGCATGCGCGTAGCCCGGGATCCCTTCCCCGCTGACGGTGTCCAGGCAGACCGGCCGCACGTAGGAGATCTGCCGGAAATCCTCGCGGCGGCTGACGTCGGAGATATGTACCTCCACCGTCGGGATCCCTACCGCTTTCAAAGCATCGGCGATGGCGATACTGGTATGGGTATAGGCAGCCGGATTGATCACGATCCCGTCGTATTTCCGATAGGCTGCCTGAATGGCATCGACGAGCGCGCCTTCATGGTTGGACTGGAAGAAATCCAGCCGGACCGCGCCCTCCGGCCCGGCCGCCGGCTCACACAGTTCCGCCGCGGCTTTTTCCGTCTCCCGGATCAGATCCTGATAGGTCTCTTTTCCGTAGATCTCCGGCTCACGAATGCCCAGGAAATTGATATTCGGTCCGTTTAAAACCAGAATGCGCATCGCAAGCCTCCTATTCTTCGGTATAGCTGCCGAGATAACGGAATTCCAGAGCCATCTCCGTCAATTGGTTCATCATGCGCATGAAGCCATCGGAATAGACGGATTCCCGGATATCGAAATAGAACATGAACTCAAACTCGCGGCTCGGGAGCGGACGCGATTCCAATTTCTCCAGATTAATGCCTAAAGCGTTGAAACGGGCTAAGACGTTATAGAGGGAGCCGGGTCTGTGTTCCAGGATCATCATCAGGCTCGTCTTATTGGCGCCGGGATAGATCTCCAAATCCCGGGTGATGAGGATAAAGCGGGTATAATTGTTATCCTGATCCTGGATATTCCGTTCCAGCGTCTCCAGTCCGTACAGACTGCCGTTTTTCTCCGACCCGATGGCCGCCACGTCGCGCCGTCCGGATTCCGCGACCTGTCTGGCCGCGACCGCCGTATTCTCGGCCGGGATCAGTACCGCGTTCGGGAATTCCTTCAGGTATTTTTCACATTGGGCGAGCGCTTGCGGATGCGAATAGATCTCCCGGATCTCCTCTTTACGCACACCGGGCAAAGCCAGCAGGGAATGACTGATTTTCAGGCGGACGCTCTTCACGATATGGAAATCATATTCCATCATGAGATCGTAGATCTGATTGACGGAGCCAGCCGTGCTGTTCTCCAAAGGCAGGACGCCGTATTTACAGAGCCCGGCCTGGATGGCAGCAAAAACGCCACGGAAATTCTTGGTATAAAGGATGTGCGGCATCTTGAAGAACTTATCGCACGCCTCCTGTGAATATGCGCCTTCCGTGCCCTGGCAGGCGACGGTCGCGCTTTCCGGGAAAAGCGGCGGCGTTTCCGTCAGCGCCTTACGGATCTCCTTTACCACCGGGGCTTCTTCCTGTTGCGTCTTACGCTGATGGTCCTTGCTCATCTCCAGAATGCTGTTCCAAAGGATGCAGTTATAGCCGGCCAGGTCCGCGCTGGATCTCTCCATGATCCGGTCCAAAAGCCGGCGCTCCCTAAGCGGATCCGTGACCGCCAGTCCTTCCGCCTGCTTGATCCGCGCGATCTCCTCCGCGGTCCGCATCCGCTGTTCCAGAAGCGCGATCAGCTGGTCGTCGATAGCGTCGATCTTTTTTCTCTGTTCTTCCAAATCCATATTTTTTCCTCTTCAACAATACACACAGGCTTTCCGCCGATCAAAGCTTTCCTTCGCCGGCCAGCGCGTCGAGAAGCGCGACCGCGGCCGCCGCTTCCACCACCGGCACCGCCCGCAAGACGATGCAGGGATCGTGCCGGCCCTGAATGGAAAGGCGGGCATCTTCCCCGCGGCTGAAGCTGATGCTGTCCTGTTCTTTCGCAATGGAGGGCGTCGGTTTGAACGCCGCGCGGAAGGTAATATCCATGCCGGAACTGATGCCGCCCAGGATGCCGCCATGATGGTTGGTAGCGGTCGCCACCTGTCCCTCTTCATCCAGGCAGAAAGGATCATTATTCTCGCTTCCCCGCATCCGGGCGGCCTGGAAACCGGCTCCGAACTCCAGCCCTTTCACCGCCGGGATCGCGAAGACCGCCTGGGCGATCCGGTTCTCCAACCCGTCAAACATGGGGCTGCCGACGCCGGCCGGCATCCCGCTGATCCGGCAGCAAATGATGCCTCCCAGGGAATCGCCTTCTTCCCGAACGGTGGCAATCATCCGCGTCCAGGCTGCCGGAAGCGCCATAATGTCTTTCCCTGCCGTCACGTCCTCCCCGGCGACCGCCTCCTCATATGTGACGCCACCGATCTCATCGATCGCCGCTTCGATCCCGATCCCGCGCCGGGCCAGGATCTGCTTGGCGATGCCGCCGGCGACGCAAAGCGGCGCCGTCAACCGTCCGGAGAAATGGCCGCCGCCGCGATAGTCTTCCCAGCCTCCGTATTTCACATGGGCGGTGTAATCCGCGTGACCGGGGCGGGGAATGTCGGCGATCTTCTCATAATCCCGGGAACGGACGTCCCGGTTCTCGATCTCCGCCGCCAGAGGAGCACCGCAGGTACAGCCCTGGTAAAGGCCGCTCAGGATCCGCACCTGGTCCGCTTCTTTACGCGCTGTCGTTAAGTCACTTTGGCCCGGTGCCCGCCGTGCCAGGAAGCGTTGCAGTTCTTCCTCATCGATCTGTTCCCCAGCCGGCAGGCCGTCGATCACGACACCGATCGCCGCGCTGTGCGACTGGCCAAAGATGCTGATCTGAATATGATTTCCAAAGGTGGAAGACATATGCCCTTCCTTTCTCCTCCTTAGGGATGTTTTTTATGAACAGGTTCCCTGAAACGATTCATGCCGGGACGACCCGTCCCGCCAGTTCCGGCCACAGGGTAAACAAACGGCTGAAAAAATCCGGATAGGATTTTTCTACAGCTTTACTGCCTTCGATCCGGACGCTCCCCTCCGCAGCCAAGGCAGCGATTGCCGCCATCATCACGATCCGGTGATCGGCGAACCCATCGACCCGGCCGCCCGCCAGCGGCTTCTCCCCCGGCCGGGGGGACGCGCTTCCCGTCAGGATCAGTTCGTCTGCTGCCTCTTCGATGGCGGCACCCAGATCCCGTAAGACTGTCGCGACGCTCCGCAAACGGTCGCTTTCCTTCAGCCGCAGGCGCCCGGCCCGGATGATCTTTGTTTCGCCGGCAGCGCAGGCTCCGAGCAGGGCGACGACGGGAACCAGGTCCGGGATTTGCGAGGCGTCGACGGTCTGCCCCTGCAAGAGCCGGGACGCGGGACGCGGCAAGACGGTCGCTTCTCCGTCCGCGCAGCTGATTTCCGCGCCGAAGCGGCGCAGAATCTCCACAATGCCCCGGTCGCCTTGAGGCGTATCCTCCGTCAGTCCCCGCACGGAGATGCCTTCACCGCTGATCGCTCCCGCAGTCAGCCAGAAAGCAGCGTTGGACCAATCGCCTTCCACTGCGTAATCCCGCTCCATTCGCCAGCGCTGGCCGCCCGGGATCCGGTATTCCACATAATCAGCCTCCTCCCGGACGGCGACCGTTATTCCGAACCGCTGCAAAGTCCTTAAAGTCATCGCGACATAACCGGAAGATTCCAAGGGCTTCCGCACGCGGATCCGGCTTTCCTCCGTCAACAGCGGCAAAGCCAGCAGCAGGCCGCTGACGAACTGCGATGAGACGTTGCCCGGCAATTCATAATCGCCCGCCTGCAGGCGGCCGTCCACCTGCAGTTCCGGCCCGCCCCGATCGGTCAGGACCGCTCCGTGGCGGATCAGTTCCGCGTCCAGCGGCGCGAGCGGACGCTGCGGGAGTCTTCCTTCCCGCCGGAATACCGCTTTCACGCCCAGGGCGCAGACGATCGGTAGTAGCAGCCGTAAAGTCGAGCCGCTCTCCCCGCAGGGAAGCAGCACCGCTCCCGTTTCCGGGAGCGTTCCGACCGGCGCTTCCGCGGATATCTCTTTCGCCTGCTCCTGCTGCTGACAGGCTTCCTGCAGCTGCGTCAGGCAGGCCTGCGTCGCCATGATGTCCCGGGAAGTCCCCGCCTGCAGCACGCGCCCGGCCGGTTCCTGCCCGCTCTGGATCGCCGCCAGCGTCCGGCAGATCAGCGCCCGGTGCGCGTCGGATTTCGATGGCAGGATGGTCACCGTTTTCATAAGAGGCTCCTTAAGTCCGCGACCGGTAGACGGCGCAGGACGCAGCTGCCGATCCGCTCC
>JAFRYQ010000155.1 GCA_017437565.1 Bacillota bacterium | reverse complement strand
TCATTATCGATGCAAAATACTATTCTCACATGACACAGGTTCAGTATGGAAAACATACCTTGCATTCAAATAATATTTATCAGATCTTTGCTTATGTGAAAAACCAGGATGTCGGTAATACTGGCAACGTCTCAGGCCTTCTCTTATACGCCAAGACCGATGAGGAAATCACGCCGGATATGGATGTTATTATGAGTGGAAATAAGATCAGTGCTAAAACGCTGGACCTAAACTGTGACTTTGCTACTATATCATCCCAGCTCAAGCGGATTGTAAAGGATTATTTTGTGGAACACAATAGTTCCTTAGTGAGGAAAAAGGAGACCGAATAATTACTTGCTTTTGTTTTTGGCCCTCCTAGGTCCACTATTTCCTAGTTCTTTCTGTAATAATTTGATCAGATCAGAAAGAAAAACGGAGGTTAAAGAAATGAAAGACAATGAATTGCGCCATTTACTGAAGCACGGTGGATCTGGTCTTGAAGCATTCCTGAAAGCCCAGGAAAGAACAAAGTATCCCGAATCCTTTACCGCATTTATGGATCAGATGATTCGGGAGCACAAAGTAAAACGGAAAGATATCGCGATTCGATCTGGGCTGTCGCAGGATTATACGTATAAGCTTCTGCGGGAAGATAAAAAGACAACGGAACGCGATTATATTTTAGCAATCGCTCTTGCGGTCGGTATGAATCTTCCGCAGGTACAGCATGCGCTCCGTATATACGGAATGCCGCTCCTTGATAAGCGGGATATGAGAAGTCATGTCATCATGATCGGATTTGAGGACGGATGCGGGATCGGTGGCGTAAACGGATTCCTTGAAAAATCAGGCTTTCCGTATATAAAAACAAGTCCGGACATGCCGTCTGCAGAGATCCATTTGATCAGCCAGAAAGAAGAGCTGATTGATTATGATGACGATGACGAGCCGGCATTATTTACAGAGCTTGAGCGCAACATCACAGCGGAACGCTGTTGGCCGGCTCCGATGGATTATCTGTATAGAGGCGTAATCCGCGTAAAGAATGAGAGCGATGGGAGCATACTTTGTGTCTGCGCCGAATATAGTCCGTCAGGTGACCATTTTTATGTCGAAACGGAAGAAGAAAGGGAACGATTCGAGAAAGCATTGAGTGAGGGAATAGAATGGGACCTCACCGAGGAAGAAGAATTTCTTGAATTGTTCGAGTCTCTTGAAGACGCTGCCGCTTCTCCCTTCTTCCATTTCTATCTGGAGCTTGACCGGGCGACCGATGACAAGTTGGATGAAGTGTTGGCTTCGGTAAATGATTCGAAAGAAAACGGCGTTCGCATCGGTATGCATTATGCCGGAGGGAAAAAGGAAGGGTACCTGGAAGCATTTAATACGCAGTTCCCGGAGAGAAACGAGTATTTCCAGATCATTCGGACCGAGGAAGGTTATACCTATTCCGTAACGCATGAGAGCTTATATATGCAAATCGAACTGGGAGATCTCTATCCCGCATATTTCGGGAAGAAGAAAGAACCGTATTACGTTGTACATACGAATGATCTTCTTGAGACTGCCAAAGTCGATACTTACTATAAGTTCGTTTTTACGGAGCTCCGGCATACGCTGAATGAGGCTCTTCGCGATCATTATCAAACGACTTTTGAAGGTGATGAGATTCAGGAAAACATCGATCTTTATGCGCAGCAGGCAGCAATGGCGATGCGTAGCGGAAACTTTTCGGAGTCAATTCGGATCAATAAGATGCTGTATGAGCTTTGTCTAGCGGAAGAAGGAAGCTCAGATTTAAAGAGTCTCGCTACCGCTATTATTACCGCATGGAAGATTGCAAATGGCTACGGTGCCCTTAACGATGACGTGTCCAGAGAATTCTGGCATCGCGAAGCGCTGAAATACGATGGTCAGCTTGATACACTTTGGCAAGATGGGGACGATTATGCGGTCAACGCGGGGGCCTCTCTTATGGATTCCTACATGTATTTCTTTGTCAAGGCTCGTAATGTGGGGGATAAGAAGACGGAGGCTGACAATGCACTTCGCGCGCTCGAATGGGGAAAGAAGTCACTGAACGAAGATTCCGCGTTCTCCTATATAAATGCGCTTGCTGCATACGCCTTCGAAATCGACAGCGAGGATCCGGAGAAAGCGATCGAATTAACCGGGGAAGCAATCTGCGTCATCCGTAAATATCATCTAGAGAATGATCCCTCATGTATAGACCTTGTTTCTCTCGTTTTGAACAACCATGCCTGGGTTCTCTGGAACAGGCTCGCTAGTGAAGAAGCCGTGATCTATTACGGACAGGAGATCGATCTGGTGAGTGCTTTGTTTGAGGAAAACGATAATCCGGGGATCCGCCAAAAACTAAATCACGCCGGCCACGCGCTCTACGGGATCTATTGTGATACCGGAAGAGAAAAGGAAAAAGAACGGCTTGTAAAACGTTTTAATGGGTACGGAATCGATTTAACAATTCCGGAAGAGAGATAATAATTGGACCTCAGCGGTCCACTTTTTGGACCCTGACTTTCGTACAATAAGCCTGTAAGATAATACAGGGACTTAAATATGGAGGATAAAGAAATGAAGAGATATCTGCTTGAAGAAGCAAAGTGCGGCATTACAAACGGCGGATTCGCATGTGGTCCAATTCCCGGGCATGTCATCACGAGCATCAAGTATAACGATGGCGCCGGATCCAAGTGGCTCAGTATCGCGGAATATGATGGATTACCGATGACCTTTGTATCTGAACGTGATATCTTCGATGATCTTATGAAAGACGATTCTGAAGATGACGAGTTTACGGAATATCTGGAAGAGCACCAAATCTGGGATCTTGATGGCGTGGAATTTGGCGATGAATACTCGGACGTCTACGAAGGCATCTATGCTGATCTCGAAAATCCGGCAGCTCAGCTTCTTAAATACGCGATTGCTCTTACGAGATGTGCCGAAGGCGAAGAAAAAGACTTGATCGATATGGCAAGCGGCAAGTATGTCGACGAACTCGATATTCCGATCAGCGATGTGGAAGAAGACTATATGGAGGATCTGGAAGAGTTGGATGATGAGGAGGAAGAAACGGAATAGGGATAAATGGCGCTATTTAACACAGAGAATCTATTGGGCGTGTCTCAGTCAAAACGATAAACATTCAGCCCGATTTCCGGCGAAAAAACCCGCTCCAGACGGCCGTCGAGCATTGTGATGACAAGTTCGCCGACACCGGAAATGACCGCTTCGTTCAGGTGCCCTCCGATGACGCAGTTAGAAGCGTCTGCCGCGGCGAGATGGCAATGAGAATAAGTTTCCCCGTTCATTATTGACAGATTCCCGAGCAGGGAGATAATCTCGTACTGTCCCCGGTATTCGGAAACGTGGTATTCTTTGGTATCCGTATCAAAAAGACCGATGCGGAAGCTGCGGATGGCACCAATCCCCTCAATCTTGCCAAGTGTTATTTGTTCTTTCTGAGCAATTTCCTGAATGCAAGCCATCACTTCATCCCCTGGCGTTAGGCCCGCGATGATCGCGTTTCCGAATCTGCGGTATTCCATATTCTTTCTCCCTATTACTTTCAGCGTTTAATCAGAATGACCGCAAGGTCATTCACGTTAGTTCCGGTTGGCCCGGTCAGGATCAGGCCGCCGCAGCTCTTCAGAGCATGGTAGGAATCATTCGCTGCCAGAGCGGCAAGCGCGTCCTCTGTAGTCGGAAAACTCTCTGAATCCACATACCCACCGGCAGCATCAGTAGGTCCGTCCGTGCCGTCGCTACCGAAGCTGAAGATCGCGGTAGTTTGCGTCTCCGGCAAGGAAAGGGAAGCTGCGAGCACCAATTCCTGATTGCGCCCGCCCAGCCCGGATCCAGTGATATGGACGACGGTTTCTCCGCCCGCTAGAAAAGCAAGGCTTCTGCGGGTGTTTTGATGGGAACGGGCAATCACTCCGAGGAAACGACCAGCCTCCCGCGCTTCACAGTCCAGACAGTCAGTGAGAAGTGTGACCTGATAGCCGAGGGAAGCGGCGCTTGTGGAAGCGGCCTCGCATAAAGTGCGGACGTTGCTCCCGACGATGGTTTCGGCAACCGGCAATGCTTTTGGCGTTTCCACTTTCAGGCAGGATACCATCTCTTCAGTCATGGAAAGTCGGTACTTCCGGGCAATGGCCAGAGCTTCTTCGCAGGTGGAAGTGTCTGGGAAAGTCGGACCGGAGGCGATCATATCCAGCGGATCGCCGAGAATATCGCTTAAGACGACGTTCAGGATCGCCGCCGGCTGGCAGAGCAGAGCGAATTTCCCGCCCTTCACCGCTGAAAAGCGTTTGCGGACTGTATTCATTTCCCGGATATCGGCTCCTCGAGCCAGCAACTCCTCCGTAGCGCGGAAGAGATCGGCAGGTGGGATCAAAGGATCTTCAAACAGAGCTGAGCCACCGCCAGAAACCAGAAAGAGAACAAGGTCATTCACAGTCAGACCGGAGACCAGCTCGCAGGCTTCGCGTGTGGCATGGAAAGTGTTCTCATCCGGGATGGGATGGCCAGCTTCGCGGATTAAAAGCGGCGGGAGTACGCCGCGAGAGTGGCCATACTTGGTGATTACGATACCGCCTGACAAACGGGAACCAAGAATCTCTGTTGCGGTAGCCGCCATCTGCCAAGCGGCCTTGCCGATCGCGACTAGCACGATCCGACCCGGTGGAAGCGGGCGGTTTGCCAGAGCTCGCCGCACGGCTTTTTCCGGTTGTACCTGTGATAAAGCGTACTGAATGATGCAGTCCGCATCCTCTCTTAAACTCATTATAAAGTGCCGTTTTCCTTTCGCAACGCCGTTCCGGCTTTAAGTATCGTCCGTTTCTCCTAAATGCAGCAGGTTCGCCTGGTTGCCGGCAACACCTTAGCAACTGGGAGCGTTGATTTCCCGGTATAATTCATCGCTGATAAAAAGACCGTCTTTTAAAGCGCGCCAATAATTCCTTTGCTCGATTTCCCCAGGCAGATAGACGGCGTCCGTTCCTTCTTTTAAAACACTGCTTTTCACATAATCATAGAGCTGGTCAGTGCGCCGGATATAACTATCGTAATCGCTATAGACTTCTGGGTTAATTAGAATCATACAGGCCGCGCTTTGCGCTTGTTCTTCAAGATTCTCTAGACAGTGAGGAAGGTCCGAGCTGCGGAAAGGCACATCGTTTAATACGCCGGAGAGGAGGATGCTGATAATCCCCAGTCCATAGCCCTTGGCACCGCCGATGCATTGTAAAAGTCCGGATAAGGCTGCCTCCGGGTCGCATGTCTCGTTCCCAGCAGAATCGGTAGCCCAGCCGGACGGCAATTTCTTTCCAGATGCCGCCAGATCTTTAATCTTGCCGCGGGAAGGCGTGATTGCCATGTCGGAGATGATCGGTCCGTGAGCAGCGGGAAATCCCCAACAGTGCGGATTGGTTCCGACGACCGGGGAGAGACCGCCAGGTGCGGGGGCGACGCTCATGGTATGGCAAGTGATAAAGGAGATCATGCGTTGCTCACAAGCCTTCAGCGCATAATAGGCGAGCATGCCCAGATGATTGGAATGCCGGATTAAAGCGATAGATATGCCGGCGTTTTTAGCTCGGGCCAAAGCCTCTCTCAGCACGAAATACGCAGTCGGTTGCCCGAGCCCGTTATCACAGTCGATTTGAAACATGGCACCGTGATCGCGGATCATTACCGGATGTGGCGTTTTATTAACCACTCCGGCCTCAATCCGATTCTTATAGATGGGAAGCCGCGAAGCCCCGTGCGAACAAACACCGCGCATATCTGCAAGCGTAACGGATTCTGCCGTAATAAAGGCGTCGTCTTCCGGAATCCCGACTTGCATTAAATAATTCGTGCAGGCATCTAGCCATTCATGCGGATTGACGATCATGGGCATCCTCCAATCGTAAGACGCCGGGTATAAATCAGCTGCATAACAATAGGCGAACCACCAAAAGGGCAACCACTTTAGTGATTCGGGGGGTTAATATGTTACTTACTCTTCATGAGAGAGGCAAGTTCTTCGGGAGAGGAGCAGGTCTTCATCGCAGCCTGTTTTTTCTCTTCGCGCTGTTTCAGGATCTCAGCGTTCTTCAGGATTTCGCCGGACTTTTCGGCCGGGAATTTCACCGCGCCGTTCTCATCCATGTGAACGATTTCACCCGGACAGACGTCCATCCCGCAGATATTGACCGGGACGTTTACCGCCTGGATTTGGAACTTGCCGTGTGCCGGGGCGACGCCCGTGAACAGGCATTGGACGTCGAGCGGGCGTATTTCCGTCAGGTCTCGCGAGGGCCCGTCGGTCAGGATACCGGTGACACCCATCTGCTTGTAGGCCGTCAGCATAT
>JAFRYQ010000154.1 GCA_017437565.1 Bacillota bacterium | reverse complement strand
TGGAAGTCGTCCATCCCGCCAGCCGGGAAGTGGACCTGCTGATCAAACCGCGTAAATACCGGGAAGCCGGCGTCCGCGAATACTGGGCCGTGAATCCGGTCCGGGAGCAGGTCTACGTCTATACCTTTGAAGAAGAGGAGATCGACCTGCAGATCTATAGCCTGGATGAAGAAGTCCCGGTCCACGTATTTGCTGGGGACTTGCGGGTCCCCTTCGCCGCGATCCGGGAAGCGGCATCCGCCTTCACCGGCTGAACGGAGGGGCTTGGGCTGTCCGTGATCCTGTCAGACCGGTCCGCCATGCGGATACGAAAAAAGGGCAGCCCTGTGGGCGGCCCTTTTGTATGGCGGGGATCGACGGCGCTGGCGGCTTAGAAGCCGAGGCCGAAGACGTTCTTCACGCGGGCCAGGGTCCTGACCGCGATGGCGTTAGCCCGTTCGGCGCCATCCTTCAAAATAAGCGGCAGCTCTTCGGAATAGCGGATCTCGTTGAAACGTTCGCGGATCGGGGTGAGTGCTTCGATCGTGACTTGCACGAGATCCTTTTTAAAATCGCCGTAGCCCTTGCCTTCGTAGGCGGCTTCCAGTTCAGCAACCGGACGGCCGGAGAAGACGCTGTAGATGTTCAGCAGATTGCTGATGCCGGGCTTGTTCTCAGGATCAAAGCGGATGATGCCTTCCGAATCGGTCGTAGCCTTCATGATCGATTTTTTGATCTTATTGTCGTCGTCCAGGAGGGAGATGCGGCTGTGGATGTTTTCCGCTGATTTGCTCATCTTCTGCGTGGGATCGTCCAGGGCCATGATGCGGGCTCCTTCCTTCATGAAACGGCCTTCCGGCACGACGAAGGTCTTCTTGCGCGTATTATTGACGCGGATGGCGAGATCGCGGGTCAGTTCGATGTGCTGCTTCTGGTCGTTGCCGACCGGAACGACGTCGGTATCGTAGAGCAGGATGTCCGCAGCCATGAGCACCGGATACATGAGCAGGCCGGCCGGAGCGGATTCCTTATTCTGGCTCTTGGATTTGAACTGGGTCATGCGGAAAAGCTCACCGGTATAGGAATTGCAAGTGAGGATCCAGGAGAGCTCGGCATGGGCTGGTACGTCCGACTGCACGAAGACGATCGATTTCTGGGGATCGACGCCGATCGCGAGGTAGAGGGCGGCGACGTCCAGGATGTGCTTGCGCAGTTCCTTCGGATCCTGCGGCAGGGTGATGGCATGCTCATCGACGATGCAGTAGATGCATTCGTGGTCATTCTGCAGTTCCACAAACTGACGCAGGGCGCCGAGATAATTGCCGATATGGATATTCCCGGTCGGCTGAACGCCGGAAAAGACTCGTTTCATACTTGTTACCTAACCTTTCGTAAATCATTCTTCCCTAATGTAACACAAGGCGCCGCTTTCGTCAATTTGACATCCGGGGAGAAAAATGATAATTTATCCGATATACACATGCAGGAAAGAATAAGCAGAGAACAGTCCGAAAGGGGGACGGATATGAACGGATACCGCAAAAACTATCATTTAGAGAAGATATTTCACGAGTTTCCGGATCTGCGCGCCATGCTCCGGGAGTCGGCGGATAAATATGGGGAAAAGACCGCTTTTATCACCAAGGTGAAGATCCGCGGGAAAGAGGCGAGCTATATCAATACCAGCTACCGGGACCTGCTTGAAGAGGTCAATATGCTAGGGACGGCCCTCCTGAGCCTGGGGCTGAAGGACACGCGGATCGCTTTGATCGGGGAGAACAGCTATAAATGGATCCTCTCTTATCTGGCCAGTTGCTGCGGCGTGGGCGTCATCGTCCCGCTCGACAAGCTGCTGCAGAAAGAGGAACTGACCGGACTGCTTAAACGCAGCCGGGCGAAAGCCGTCTTCTGCGATGAGAAGCACAGCCGGGAAGTCAGCGAGATCATGGCTTCCGGGGAAACGGAGCTGGAGCTTTTGATCGGGCTCGACTATATCCCCGAAAACGGCATCAGCATCCTCGACCTGCTGGACCTGGGACGCGAAAAACTGGCCGCCGGCGATACGAGCTATACGGAAGCGGAGATCGACCGGGATGCCATGAGCTTCCTCCTTTTTACGTCCGGTACGACCCAGGCTTCGAAAGCGGTCATGCTGTCGCATCATAATATCATGAGCTGCGGCTATTATATGAACTGTGAGGAGCTCTTCTTCCCGGACGATGTCTGCATGCTGATCCTGCCGCTTCATCACATCTTCGGCATGGGCGGCGTGCTCATCTTCCTTTCGCAGGGCCTGACCTCCGTCTTCTGTGACGGCTTGAGATATATCACCATCAATCTGAAGGAATACGGCGTTTCCTGCATGATGACCGTGCCACTGCTTCTGGAAAATATCTATAAGAAGATTTGGAAGGCCATCGATAAACAGGAGATGCGCCCGAAGGTGGAAAAGGCGCTTAAACTCTGCGCCGCCGCCGAAAAGGCAGGCCTCTCTATCCGTCGGAAGGTCTTCCGTTCCATCATCGACCAGCTGGGCGGGCGCATGCGTTTCTTCATCAATGGCGCCGCGGCTCTCGATCCCGTCGTAGCGAAAGGGCTCAACGATTTCGGCATCCTCACCGTACAGGGCTACGGCCTCACCGAGACTTCGCCGACCATCGCCAGCGAGACTTACCGCTACCTCAAACCGGGCTCGGTCGGCCGTCTGATGCCGCATATCGAAGCGCGGATCGAGGAACCCGATGAAGCGGGCATCGGTGAACTCGTCGTCAAAGCGGAATCCGTCATGCTCGGTTATTACGAGGATCCGGTAGCTACGGCGGCGGTGCTGCAGGATGGCTGGTTCCACACCGGAGATCTCGCGTATTTTGATGAAGACGATTATCTCTTCATCGCCGGCCGCAAGAAGAACGTCATCGTCATGAAGAACGGTAAGAACGTCTTCCCGGAAGAAATCGAGAATCTCATCAATAACCTGCCTTACGTCGCCGAGAGCATGATTTTCGCTCGCAATAAGGAAAGCGATCACGTGCTCTGGGCCAAGATCGTCTGCGACCCGGAATTCCTGCGCGAAGAAGGACTGACGACGGAAGCTCTGCAGGAAAGGGCGGAGGCGGATCTGGCCCTCATCAATGAGAGCATGCCGAGCTATAAGATGGTGAAGCACTTCTTCCTTTCCGACCGTCCGACGATCAAAACGACCACGCAGAAAACGAAACGGAAAGACGAACTGCGCCAGATCCGGGCCGAACTCACGGAACGCGGCCTGTAAACGGACGCCGGAAAGCCAGTAAAGACAAGGCTTTCGCGAATTGTGCCAATTTCCCCTTAAATTGTGTCAAAATCCCCTTTTGAGGGGATTTTTTTTGCCTTTATGATGGAGCTGTAAGGGGTTGTGTGGGAAAGGAGGCAAGCGGTGGGACTGATCCGGGCGCTGATCACGACGCGCGATAAGGCATATGGCACCGCGTTAGCGCGAGGGCTTACGGCTACCGGTAAGATCGACGTGACCCGGGATCCGCGTATGGCGGACGTAAGGATCCTGGACGGCCCGGCGGGGAGCGGAACGGAAGAAACGGATCTCCGCCTGCCGGTCGTCCTGCTCACGGAGGAGGAGCGGAACGGCCAAGCGGTCTATGAAGGAGATTCCATAGACGGAGGGCTTGAACCGGCGGCGCTCCTCTGCGCTTATCGATACCTGCCCGCGCCGAAACTAGCCGCTGTGCTGTTAGCGGCCTGCGGAAAAGGCGATCTCGGAGAAGGGCGCCGGACCGGTATCCTGGCCGTAGCGGCTGAAGACGGCGGCTGCGGTTGTACCGCCATCGCGGTCGACCTGGCCCGCGTACTGACCCGGCAGCGCCGGAAGACGCTCTATGTGAATCTTTGCCCGCTCACTTTACCACCGGACCAGCTTTTAAGCGGCGAGGCGGCTGAGCGAAAGGTCGCGCCGGGACGGGCTTTCCTGCGCCGGGCGGCTAGCCGGCAGAAAGAACCGGAAGAAGGCACCTGGGAAGAAAACGATGAATTGGGTTGGACCCGCCTTTGTTACCGCTTGCGACGCGGCCGTGATCCATGGCTGACCGGGATGACGGAGGTAAGCGGCGATCTCTTCTACCTGCGCACGCCTTATCACAATAAGCGGGCAGGGGAAGTGGACGCGCAGCTTTTGCTCCGTCTCAGCGCGGCTGCCGCTGCCGCGGGCTTCGTTGAGCTTGTCCTCGATCTCGGCAATCACCTGGAGGGGAATCGGCTTTCGCTGCTCGCGGTCTGTGACCGCGTGGTCACCGTCAACGCCGGTCATACGCTGGAACAACTGACGAAGGACCTCCGGCAGGTGGTGCGGGTGATCAATTTTCACCGGGAAGAGGTAGAAGAAGTCGGCGACAGCGCTGAAGATGCCGTGCAAATCCCTTATCTGGGCCGGCTCTCGGCAGACAGCATCGATGGGGAATTCGGGGTCCGCATCGGGAGGATCGCTGCGCTTTGCGGGAGCCGTCGGGAGAGGTGAGAAGAATGTGGAGCCGGGAATTGGAAGACGCGCTCTGGCAGGGCGTTCTGGCGGAAGCGGCACAGCGGATCGGCGCCGCCGCGGAGGAACCGGATGAACAGGAAGCGCTGCGCATGGTCGAAGAGCGGGTCCTGGCCGGGGCACCGGAGCTGCCGCTCGCGGATCTCTGCGACCTGACCGACCGTCTGTTTGGCCGTTTGCGTGGCGACCTGGGTTCGCTCTCTTATCTGCTGCGGGACCGGGAGGTGACGGAGATCATGGTCAACGGGCCGCAGGAAGTATTTGTGGAAAAGAAGGGACGGCTCATCCGCACCCGGGACCGCTTCACCAACGTGGAAGAGCTGGAACAGGTGATCCGCCGCATCGCTTCATCCGTACACCGGGAGATCAACGAGCTGGAACCGATCCTGGATGCCCGGTTGGCGGACGGATCCCGGGTCAACGCGGTCATGAAAAATGTGGCGATCGGCGGCCCGGTTTTGACCATCCGCCGTTTCAGCCGGGAAAAGATCACCCTGGAACACATGGTAGAACTGGGCAGCGTCACCCGGGAAGGAGCGGATCTCCTCCGCAAACTGGTGCGGGCCGGGATGAACGTCTTCGTGAGCGGCGGCACGTCTTCCGGGAAGACGACCCTGCTCAACGCGCTGGCGGATCACATCCCACCGGAAGAACGGGTGGTGGTGATCGAAGACTCGCTGGAACTGCAGCTCTATGATACGGAGAACATCGTCCGGCTGGAATGCCGAAATGCCAATTCGCTGGGACGCGGACGCGTCACCATGAACGACCTGATCCGCACCAGCCTGCGCATGCGGCCGGACCGGGTCGTGGTGGGGGAGGTGCGCGGCGCCGAGACGGCGGATATGCTGCAGGCGCTGAATACAGGCCACCCCGGGGGAACATCGTCAAAGCAGGAAAAGGGCTATTTTTCAATATCTTTTACATGTTAAAAAGAACCATTTTCGTAAAAAATCAACTTCGAAAATGATGAACAAAAAAAGCTTTGATATAGTAGTCAGAGTATGGATATGAGACTCTGATTTGGTAATTATTATTGCGATATTTAAGGTGTGGTCAGATTCATGTGTTAAAACAATATAGATAAATATTTGGGATTAGCTTTTGACTATACTCTGTATCATGTAGAATAATACAAATAGCAAAATTACGTGCTAAACGACAGTCCGAAAATGCCGTACTGTATAGCAGATAGACGGAGCCATGGCGAATGCCGTGCTGGAGGGAGGAAAAACACCGTGAGAAGAGAAAAAGCCGTAGAGTTTGCACGGAAGATGGGCTACGACGGAGCGAAATACCGAGGGAAGTGGAAAGGTAACGACGTCTACGAGCCGATCAACGACGAAGAGCAGAAGGGAAGCGAAACATCGAATGTGCGCGATTGGGA
>JAFRYQ010000153.1 GCA_017437565.1 Bacillota bacterium | reverse complement strand
GTCGTCGAGGAAGAAGCGACCCCGGCTGTCGTGGTCGAGGAAGAAGCGGCTCCGGCCGTCGTCGTCGAAGAAGAAGTAGCCCCGACTGTCGTCGTTCAGGAAGAAGCGGCCCCGGCCGTCGTGGTCGAAGAAGAAGCGGCTCCGACTGTCGTCGTTGAGGAAGAAGCGGCCCCGACCGTTGTGGTCGAAGAAGAAGCGGCCCCGACCGTCGTCATCGAGGAGAACGCGGCGGAAGAGATTCCGGTAGAGGATGATTATGAGGCGCGTCTGGAAGAGCTGAACCGGACTCTGGAAGGTTTGGCGGGTGGCCCGATCGCGGAAGCCGCGGATGAGCCGGTGGCGAAAGCTGCGGAAAAGGCAGAAGAAGCCAAGGAACTCGTGGACGTAGAAGAGCTCTTTGCGGAAGAGGAAGCGGCGGCGCCGACCCGGCAAACTGCGGAAAGCACTGCGGAGCCGGCTACGCTCAAGAAGGGACAGACGGGACAGCTCCGTTACCGCGATATCTTTAATGATGATGACGTGGATGACAGACGGGGTGGCCGTAAAGGCGGCCGGCTGAAAATTTTCCTGCTCGACCTCCTGATCCTGATCCTGGCTATCCTGGTGGTCTGCTCGGCCATCCTGGTCTTCTTTGAAGGAAGCCCGGTTGCCAATACCCTGCAGAAGGGGATCGATACCATCATTGCCAAAGTGACGGGCGAAGAACCGGAAGCCGCGGAAGCGGCGACCGAGGAACCGGCCCTTTCCATGGTGCAGAAAGCGATCAACGACAGCCTGAATCGTAACAGCAACGGGAATCTGAAAGAGATCGCCGAAGACACGGCTCTGACTTTTAAGGAAGGCATCACTTATGACGTGCGGGGGATCGGGGATTCCACTACTTTCAACGACAGCCAGTGGTATACGAATGCCAGCGGCCAGGCGGTGAATTACAGCGATGAGATCGTAGGCACCGTGGTCAGCTATTATTCCAGCCTGCTGGACCGCATCAATTCCGGCAGTGATACCGTCCTGAGCCTGATCGATCCGGATTCGCAGCTTTACGGGACCGTAAGCGCGATCAGCGGTGACGGCGTCGTTAAGCGGGGCATCGATGTGCTGCAGTTCGGCAGCATCCGCGAGAATACCAAGGAAGGAAACCGCGACTATTATGCTTTGATCCGCGTTGCCGAGACCGAAGAAGGGAAGGATGGCGCGGAGGTTTCCACCAAGGTCGTCCACCTGAAAGCCGGCGATAAGGCGATGATGATCGAAGAGATCGCCGACGTTATCAATATGTAAACCATCCGGCGGAAGAAAAACAAGATCCGCCGGGATATTTAAAGAGATCTGCCACGAAAGGAGGGAGACGAATGCTGAACTTTGATGTCAATAAGATGCTGTTTAATATTCCGAAGGGGGAACATTCCCGACAGCAAATCACAGATGCACTGGCTGCGCATCCGGAAGTCCGCTTCGTGTCCTTTGTGGGGATCGATATCGGCGGGCACGATACGGATGAAAAGATCCCGGTAGCGCTTTTCGTGAAGGATATGGAGAAGATGCTGAAGAGCGGGGTGCAGACCGACGGTTCTTCGGTATCGCTCCCGGGCATTGCCACCCTGAATAACGCCAAGATCGACATGATCCCGGATCTGGACGCCAACTGGTACGTGGATTATAACTATAGCAATATCGACCGGGAACTGGGGCTGCCGGTAGGAACGCTGCGGCTGCCGTCTTTCCTGGTGCATAACGAACGCTTTGCGACCGGCTCCCGCGTGATGCTGCGCGACGCCCTGCAGTTCTTTAAGAGCGAACTGCTGAAGGTACTGGCCGAACATCCCTATATCTTCAACCATATTGAAGGCGCGGAGAGCGTAGACGACATCGATGAGATCCTGACGACCAGCGCCACGGAACTGGAATTCTGGGTGCGGACGCCGGGCGATAAGGGCGATCGCGAACAGCTCTTTACCTCGCAGGTGATGAAGGAGCAGTACTGGAAACGGACTTACGGCGACGTGCGGACGGCGTTGGAAGATACGCTGATGATCCTGGATAAATACGGGATCGGCGTGGAAATGGGCCATAAGGAGGTCGGCGGCGTCAAAGCCCGCATGGGCAATTCCGGGCATTACGATCACGTCATGGAGCAGTTGGAGATCGACTGGCGCTATGACAGCGCCATGCAGGCAGCGGATAACGAGAACCAAGCGAAATACGTGGTTCGCGACATCTTCACCTTGCACGGACTGGACGTGACGTTCATGGCGAAACCTTTCCCGGGCGTTGCCGGCAGCGGCGAGCATACGCACCTGGGCCTTTCCGCGCGCCTGAAGAACGGCAAGATCGTCAGCCTGTTCTCCGCTATCGATATGGCGAAGGACTATATGAACCCGATCGGTTACGGCGCGCTCATGGGGCTGCTGAAGAATTACGAAGTGATCAATCCCTTCGTCAGCGCTTCGAATGATTCCCTGAACCGTCTGAAACCCGGCTATGAAGCGCCGGTCTGTATCGTGACCTCACTGGGGCATTCGCCGGAAGAACCGTCCCGGAACCGGACGGTCCTGGCCGGGCTGATCCGCGATCGGGAGAACCCGTTGGCAACGCGTTTCGAGCTGCGCGCGCCGAACCCGAAGAGCAATACCTATCTGGTCCTCGCGGCCAGCTATATGGCGATGCTGGACGGCATCAAAGCGGCCGTCACCGCCGAGAAGAACCCGCAGGAACTCGAACGCTCGATGTCCAAGAAGCGTGGGGAAGAGGACTTCTATCTGGAGACGGAACGCGAATACCGCAGTGAACAGAACGTGTTTACTGATTTTACCCAGGAAGAACGTGACGAACGCTTTGGTGTGCCGCCGGCTACGGTTTGGGAAAACATCCAGGCTTTTGACAGGTATCCGGAGAAACTGGCGGTGTTTAAAGCAGGCGACGTGATGACGGATCTTTCGCTGGGATCCTATCGGGAGCAGGTCATCTCGCAGTGGAAAACAGAGCTGCACGACCGCATCATTCCCGAGAATATGGCGCTGATCCGGGGCTGCAAGAAGCTGCATGACCAGACGGTCTACTCCGGCCTCGACGAGAGCAAATGGGTGGCCATCGACGCGCTGCGCATGGAGATCGGGAAGGATACGCCCGGCGGAAAGAGCCTCTTAAGCAAGACGAAAGAAGCGCTGGATCAGGGTGATTACGAATCAGCTTCCGATCTGCAGCTTTTACTCCAGAAAAAAATGAACGAGCTTCTCGATTTATACAGCGATTACAAGAAGAACATTC
>JAFRYQ010000152.1 GCA_017437565.1 Bacillota bacterium | reverse complement strand
GAAATCCGGAGCCAGCGCTAAGCAGGGACTCATAAAGAAAGAACCAACTGCCGAACCGACCGGTGAGGCGGACACAACCGATGAAGCCGAAGCCGAAGACAGCGAAGAACCGGACGCGACCGGCGAGGACGCAACCGGCGAGGATGCAACCGGTGAGCCGGAAGAACCTCTTGCCGGGGAACCCGGAACTGAGGAAGATACCGAAGAAGCCGCTCCTGTCTATCCGACTGGGAAAGAAGTGAAAGCAACTGCGGCCGCGACCCGCAAAGTGACCAAAGGCTGCAACCGCATTTTCGGCAGCAACCGTTATGAGACTTCGATCAAGCTTGCTCAGGAATTTAAGAAGGAACTGGGACTTTCGCAGTTTACATCCATTATCCTGGCCAGCGGCAAAAACTATCCGGACGCGCTTTCAGGGAGTTATCTGGCTGCTCAGAAAGCCGCGCCGATCCTGCTCGTGGCCAACGGTGTGATCGATGACGCCGCTGCGTTTATTGCCAAGAATCTTACGCAAGACGGTACCGTCTACATTCTCGGTGGCACGGCTTCCGTTCCGAAAGCGATAGAAGACAGCATCGAAGCCAGCCGGGTGATTCGCCTGGCCGGTGCCAACCGCTATGAAACCAACCTTGCTATTCTGGAGGAAGCCGGTCTGGATGGCCGCGACCTGCTGGTCTGCTCCGGTCTCTCCTACCCGGACGCGCTTTCCGCTTCGGCAACCGGAAAACCGATCCTCCTGACCGCTAACAGCCTGTTACCTGAACAGCGGGTCTATCTGAACGAGCACAATGATCAGATCCAGAACGTCTACGTGGTCGGCGGTACCGGCTCCGTCAACACGCTGGTAGAAAGACAGCTGGCCAATTACGGGAACGTTACCCGCATCGCCGGTGACAACCGTTACGAGACTGCCAAGCGGGTCGCCCGTAAATTCTATCCGGAAGCGCGGGAAGCGATCCTCGCTGACGGTACCAATTTCCCGGACAGCCTGGCCGGTGGCGTGCTGGCCTGGGCGAAAGACGCGCCCCTGCTTCTTTCCGCCAACAATATGTCCTTCCGTACCGCGTACAACTATATCGTCGAAAAAGACATCCTGCACCGCATCACCCTGCTCGGCGGTCCGGCCGTTCTGCCGGCCGGCGTCGCGGCGATGAATCCGAACGGATCCCGCTTCATCAACCAGATGTTCTATGTTGCCGGCGTCGATCTTTTCGCCAAAGGCAACAGCATGCTGGCCCAGAGCGAATTCGTGAACTGGCATGGCGACCGCTATTACGCAGGCGGCAATTACGCCATGAAGAAAAATGAGATCTTCAAGGCTGACGGAGAATTCTGGGAAGCCGACGAATACGGCGTCATCTCCAAACCGGAAGGTGTCCGCTTCTCCAGCCCTTCGGTCATCGAAGTATCGATCAGCCAGCAGCACCTCTGGTATTATGAAGACGGCGAACTGATCTTTGACTGCAACGTCGTGACCGGGAATCCCTGGGCTAGTGATTACCAGCTCCGCACGCCTTACGGACATTCCTACATCAACAACAAGATGACAAACGGCACCTTGACCGGTGCGGACTACAGCGTTAAGGTCGATTACTGGATGAGCTTCAATTACGGCTCCTACTACGGTTTCCACGACGCCTCCTGGCGCTCCAGCTTCGGCGGGGATATCTACACCTATGATCCCTCCCACGGTTGTGTCAACCTGCCCTATTGGGCGGCTCAGGAACTCTACTATCACTGCTACGTGGGTACCGACGTCTACATTACCTGATCCGGACAATCCAAGTATAAAAAAGCCCCGTGCGCGGGGCTTTTGTTTCATCTGCTTAAGGTCTCTGGCGGACAAATACTGGCTACCGCTCGCGGACCTGATCAGAATATATAGGGAGGCCTGTTGGACAGCTTTAAAGACCGGGATCGCCAAGCGCGGTAGCCAGATCCCGGAACGCCGCTTCCCGCGCTTCTGAGTCCGCCTTCACCAGATCGTAGATGAGCGGATCGGCGAGCAGGTGCTCCCAGACGGTGGTCGTCGCCTGCACGAAATCCTCATTTAAAGGCAGCTCTTCTTCGATCAGAGGGCAGCGATAGGGCAGATCGAGATCGTTATAGAGCATGATGAGCTCATCGTCTTCATTCAGATGCGGCGTCAGCGGAAACGTCCGGCACTGTAAAGGCCGGATCTCCCGCTTGCAGCGCGCCGGTCCCTGACAACGCACGAAATACACCTTCCCGCGCCAAGAGCCCGGGAAATCGTAATCCTCTGCTTCTTCCGCTGTCCAGTCGAGCCAGGGATCTTTTTTATTGTGCACCTTATCCTCGCCGGGCAACAGGTAGATGCCCATCTCCGGCGCTTCGTCCCCGGTGTATTCGGACGTGCAGCAGACCGCTCCACAAAGCAGCCCGCAGTCCTGATCCAGCGGCGAAACCCGGTTTAGCAGCCGGTAGATCGCCTGATATTCCCGTTTGGTTATCGTCGATTTGATCATGACTCTCCACCCCTACTCTCCCAGCAGATCGTCGAGGATCTCGCAGGCAAAAGCGGTGATCAGGGAGCAATACCGGTAACGCTCCTCTGCATAGATGAGGGCCCGCTCCTTATCCACCCCGTAATTAGCTTTCAGAAGCTCCTTACAGTATAAGCTGCCGCATCCTTCCCGGAAGCGATGGTCAAATTCCTTCTGTTTTTCTTTCAGGATCTTATAATTGGGAAATTCCGCAAGGTTGCGATATCCGTATTTTAAGCCGAGGGCCATGAGCGAACCGGTTACCGCGCCGCAGCGCTCACCGTTCTGCATCCCCCAGCCGAAGCCGCTGGCGGCCAGCAGAGCCATTTCCTCATCATAGCCCAAGCGCTTTGCCCCGTGACAGAAGGTCACCTGCGAGCACATCAGCTCTTCATCAAAGGCCTGGTCGATTTGCCTCACCAGATCGGTATCCACCTGCTTCAGCAGCGGGTTTTCCGGATCACACAAGATTTTACTGGCCATGTTTCCTCCTCTTGGAAATCTGTTTCCACTCATTCGGGGGATTCCCGGCATCCCTCCTCAGAGCTCCGACAGGCGGAACTCCCGGCGGTCGTCCAGCCGGAACAAGACCGGCTCTTCCCCGTAACCGGCCCCGGCATCGATATCGATCCAGGTCCTTTTCGTCAGCACCCGGCCCCGGAACGCTTCCTCATAAACAAAAGTCGGCGTATGGCCGAAGACCGTGACGATATCCTCAAAATAGTCCTCGTCCATGGCAGGCCCCTGCCACATGAGCTCGTCCGGCGCGTAAGCGGAAAGCTTCTTGTCCGGGCGGAAACCCTGCAAGCCCGCATGGACAAGCAGATAATCCGTATCCCCGACGCTGACGCCCTCATAAAGCGGCGCTTCCGCCAGATAGGAAAAGATATCACGCACCCGCTCCGGCGGCAGTTTGCGCAGCGCCCGCAAGGTCACGTCGCCGCCGTTGAACATATAATTATCCAGCGTGCCGATATGCTCCGCCGTCAGCTCGGCGAGGGCTTCATCCGTCACCTCTTCCAGCGCAAAGCGGCAGGAAAGCAGCATCGCTTCATGATTTCCCAGAATAAGCTGTGCGTTCGGCTGCTCCAGGAGCCAGAGAAGCGTCTCCACACCGCCGTCCCCGTGGCGGTCGATCACGTCTCCTAAAATGTATAAGAAATCCTCATCGCTAAAACCTGCGCCGGCCAGCAGTTTCCGCAGATCCTGTTGGGGGTAGCCGTGCAGATCCGAGATTACATAGATCATAGTCCCTTCTCTAGTCCTTTATTCCTATTCCTTCGGGGCTTCTGCCTTCTGGCTTTGCTGCGCGGCCGGGTCAAAGATGTCGCCGGTCGGCGCGTTCGGCGTATAATCAAAAGACGGCGTGCCGTAAGACGCCATGGCCTCCGGCGCCGCCTTCTTCGCCGCAGCGTTCCGGAACGCGTTGATGATGAAGCGGACCGAACCGAGGACCGCGAAGGCCAGGCCCATGAACAGGTTGCCATAATAACCGCGCGCGACTTCCGGCTCCTGCAGGAACAGATGCCCGGAGCGGAAGCACTCCACAAAGGTCGGCATATAGCGGATCTGCCCGCTCTCATACCACTCCTGGTGCGCCTGATAGACGTCTTTCGTAAAACAGAGATACCAGGCGAGGACCAGGACCAGCAGGGCGATGATCAAAGCGATGATCACGCCTTTTTTGCTGATCGTCCCGCTGAAGATCCGGTACCCCTGGACGGCACAGACCGCGCCAACCAGCCCGGAAATGGCCGCCACGTAACCGACCAGATCCAGGACGAACCAGATGACGCCGCCGATCAATGAGAATAAGAAAGCCCCTACGATCCCAGCCAGCACGTTTTCGTCTTTTTTGGTAACGTCCATTTTCGTCTCCTCTCCCGATCCTTATTTTCACTTCTTGCAATCACTTTATTTATAATTGATGAAAATCAGTCCCACCAGGCAGATCGCGACGCCCACGATCTTATTCCAGGTCAGGGCTTCGTGATATAAGAGGTAACCGACCACCAGCAAACCTCCGGCAAGGATCGCGCTTTGGACGATGAAACCGGTGCTCACCTGCCAGCCGGCCTTGTAAGCGTAGATCCAGCCCGCTTCCAGACCGACGATCACGATACCGAGGATCACCGGCGCCCAGTTCGTCTTCTGTATTTCTTTCAATAGCGGCAGATCGTGCCCCAGCGCGAAAAACAGGATCGTGGAAGCCAGGGCGCCGACGAGGTAGGTTACAATAAGCGACGCGAACGGGTTCATCCCGCCCGGTACGGATTTCGCGCAGATCTGATAGACGATATTCGCAATCACGATCAGGGTGATCGGCCAGATATAATTAAACATGGATGCTCCTCTCTATTACCGGCAACCGACCGCTTCCCGCAGGCCCGTCAAAAGCTGATTGATCATTCCCAATCATTATATATGTCTTTCGGCGGATAGACCATAACTTTACCGAAATCATCTGACCTGTTTTTTTGGCAGTACGATAGTGAACCGAAAGAAACGTCGACGCGGTGGCCGCCGCGCCCGTTCGCTCTTGTCTTACCCCGGCGGTTACAGTACAATTAGGGCAGATAAACGAAGCGCCCGGCAACACAGTGCCTCCGCTTCCTGACATGTCTTAGCAGAAAGAGCACACTATGGCAAAGATTCTCTCCTCCAAACCGGGCCGCCTGGTCAAACGGATCCTGGCGATCATTAAAGAAGCCGAACTCGGCGTTTACGCCGGCTACGCTACGCTGTTCATCCTGATGGCTGCCGTGCCGCTTCTGATGCTGGTCATCACAGCGGTCAACCTGGCGCCGGGATTCTCGACCGAAGACTTTACCGACCTGCTCCTGCAGATCCTGCCGGACCTGACCCAGGTCAAAGCTTTGATCCTGACGGTGGTCCAGAACCTGAACCGCCAGTCTTCCGGCCTGTTAGCCGGCATCGCCGCGTTGACCACCCTGTGGTCCGCCAGCGCCGGCGTAACGGCCATCCAAAAGGGTCTGATGAAGGTCACCCCGGGTTCCAAGTCGACGCTGATGGATAAGCCGAAATCTTTGCTCTACACCCTGCTCTTCGCCATCATGCTGATCGCCATGCTGGTGTTCCAGGTACTGGGTAATTCGATCCAGCAGATCCTGACCGCCGTCATCGCCCGCTTCGGGTTCGCCGAGCTCATCGGAAAGATCTTGTCGATCCTGGAACTGAGCGGGGTCCTGACGGTCGTGCTGATCGTCCTGATCCTATGCCTCGCCTACCGCTATCTGCCGGGCGGCACGCGCCCGCTCAAGAGCCAGCTGCCGGGCGCGGTGATGACGACCGTGCTCTCGGTCGTCTTCTCCCTGCTCTTCGCTTTCTTTATTCCGCGCTTCTGGAAAGCCTCCAACATCTACGGCTCCCTGGCCGCCATCTTCCTGGTGACCATGTGGCTGCGCTTTATCATCACCATCTTGTTCTTCGGCGCCGCCCTGAACCGCGCCCTGCAGGAAGAAAAAGAGCCGGCAGGACCGGAAAAGAGCCAGCAACCCCCGGCAGAGGAAAACTGACTCATCTGATCCTGTTAACGTTTTCTTCTCTTTCCCACATATAGGGAGAGCGCGATGATGACCGCGATCACCGCTGCCAAGAGTCCGGCGATGCGGTAGGTCTGCGGCACGTTGAAACTCATCTGCATATAATTACCGTTGAAATAATGATGCAGAAGCGGCCCGATCGCTTTTCTCTGTGCGGCTTTGATATCGCTTTCCATGTGGATGTCGGCCCCCAGCACCATCGTATTCCGCTTTGTTGAATCATAGGGAGCCCATTTGTAACGATCCGTCGAAGGATCCCCGGTCCTGGCGAAGTTGACCCACATCTCCTGCACCGCGTCGGCCAGCGCTTCGTTATAATGGTCGCCGGTGTAGATCGTTACCTCCGGGTGATTGAAAACATAGGCCAGCTCCACGGCATGGCAGGCGCCGATCCGCTCGTCCGCGCACGGATAGGTCCAGTAATAGGCATAGGTCCGGTTGCCCCGCTCCGCATGGAAGGCCGCCTGCTGCATCGCGGGTATCCGGAAGAGCGTCTCATTATAGAATTCCGACAGCTTCTCGGTCTGGCTGCCGCTCTGCATCGCTAAGAACGCTTGGGCGTCAGCCTTCTCGTCTTCGCTGAATCTTCTCTCATTATTCTCGTACATCACCGGCACGGCCAAAGCATAGGTCAGCCTCCCTGGAAGGACCGGGACCGTATATCCCATCTCCCAGACCCAGTATTTCACCTCGTCGGCGTTGGTGCCGATCAGCAGGTCGATCCCGTCGGCCCCACCCTCCCGATAGGCTCCATACAGGTCTTCCGGCAGGATAATACCGTCCCGCTCCGGGAAATTGTTGTAGTCGTTGAGCTTTTCATTGACGCTTTTCAGTTCTTCTTCGGATAGTCCGGTCAGCTCCTCCATCGTCGCGCACCCGGTCTCCGCGAGCAGCATTTCCGTGAGATTCTGGCATTCTTCCCGGCTATAAGTGAGCGCGACCGAGCCGCTTTCCGCGATCACGCGCCTGAACAGACCTTGCGTCCCTTCCATCAAAGGAAGTAAAGATACGCTGCCGGCTCCCGATGACTCTCCACAGATAGTCACATTATCCGGGTCGCCGCCAAAGGCGGCGATGTTATCGCGCACCCATTCGAGCGCGCATTTCTGGTCGAGCAGGCCGAGATTCCCGCTTTCGTGGTAATCTTGCCCGCCTTCGACCGATGAGAGGTCTATAAACCCCAGGATCCCGGCCCGGAATTCCACGGTCACGAGGATCAGGTCATCATATTTATGGACCAGGTCATGTCCGTCATACATCGGATCCGCGGTGGAGCCCCAACCGTACGATCCGCCATGAAAGAATACCATCACCGGTTTCGCTTCCGAATCATTCTTTTCATTCACCCAGATATTGAGCCGGAGGCAATCTTCGCTCTGCGGATAATAGGATCCCGGTTCGGAGGGCCATTCCGTCTGGATCGGGGCACAGCCATAATAATATGCTTCGAACAGGCCGTCCCTGTCCGCGGCAGGAACCGGTGCTTTCCAACGGCGCTCGCCCACCGGCGGCTCGGCATAAGGGATCCCTTTAAAGGAAACGACCCCCTCTTCAGCAAGGCCGACGAAGGTACCGTTGCGGCATTTCACAGCATGGTCTTCATCATAACTGCCTTGGATCGGCTGATTCACGCCATATAAGCACGCGACGCGGTCTTTCTCCCCACCAGATCCGGCGCCGCAGGCCGTGAGCAGCGATGTGAACAGCAATATGAATAGGATCCCCGCTACGCGTATCTTCTTTTCTTTCATAAGCATTGATGAACTGCCTCCCCAGGTGTGAAGATCCAATAAAAAGACCTAACCGGATTCCTCCAATTAGGCTGTTTTGTGGAGCGGGCGAGGGGAATCGGACCCCCGCTTCAAGCTTGGGAAGCTCGCGTTCTACCATTGAACTACGCCCGCATATATAGGCGTCCGCTTGGGCGGACGCCGCATCGCTTAACTATCTTACACCAAAACCAGCGCTTTGGCAACGGAATTTTTAGCCTTCTGGCCGATCGCGCCTTTTATTCGCCCAGCGCCGTCATCGCCGCTTTGATGCGGGCCGGCAGGGCACGGCAAGCCGTTTCCGAAATCGAGGCGATGGAAACGCGTACGCCCATGGCCAGCGGAATCAGGAAAACGCCTTCTTCACGCAGTTTGGCAGCCAGCGCTTCCGGATCCTTGCTCGGGATGGAGCAGAAGAAACCTGCCGAGAAAGGCACCATAGCCAGGCCGCATTCCTTGGCCGCCGCTTCGAAGGCCCGGCCGCGGCGGAGCAGCATATCGCGCAGTTCTTTCCGCTCAGCGGAAACCGCGGCCAAAAGTTCCGGATCCGCGAAGATCTTGGCGATCAGTTCCTGCGCGGAACGGTTCGGGTTGGACCAGGTCGCGCGGCAGCTGAATTCGCAGAACTGGCTGAATTCGTCAGCGATTTCTTCCGACTGGGCCAGGCAGATCATCGCGCCGCACCGCATGCCGTAGATCGTGAAAGTCTTGGACATGCTGTAGCCGACGATCGGCAGGACGTTCACCGGCATTTCCGCCAGGATCGGCAGGAAGGACCGCACCTCATGCTCGTCGCCCGCGAAGTCGATATAGGCGGAGTCGATCAGCAGGGCGATCTTCTTGGAAAGCTCGACTTCTTCAAAGATCGCTTTCAGAGCCCGGAAGTCGTCATCGGTCATGCTGTAACCGGTCGGATTGTGGGCCGGGGTGTTCAGGATGAGCACCAGCCGCTCCTGCCGGCTCAGGATATCGCGTACCGTAGCCGCGAGCGCTTTGACGTTGAATTTTCCGTCTTCCGTAAACAGGGAGAAGGTCTCCAGCGTCCGCCCGAGTTCTCCGGCGATCTGCCCGTAGGGGCCCCAACGCCAGTCGCCGACGAGGATCGCATCACCCGGCTGCGAGTAGTTGGCGACGGTGTGGCGGATACCGCCGGTGCCGCCCATCGTAGCCACCGCCCGGATATGGCGTCCGGCCAGAACGTCTCCCTGCGGACCGCCCGGCGCGTAATTACCGAGAGCTGCCTGGATCGCGGCTTTCTTGAAAGCCGGCAGGCCGCCGATCGAGGCGTAAGCAGCATATTCCTGTGGTTTTAAAGAACGAAAAGTCTTATCTACCGAAGAGAGAACGATCAGCTTCCCGTCGTCATCCATCAGAGTGCCGATGGTCGCGTTCACGACCGCGTCCTTTCCCTTTTCCCGGATCATCTCCTGCGCCATGGTGCTGATGCCGAAGACCTTATCCTCCTTGGGAATCTTACGTCCGTTTACCGCTGCAAAAATGCTTCCGCTCATGATTTTTCTCCTTTTCTGTCATACATGCATCCGCAGGGTGCGTGCGCTACCCTGCCCTGCTATCATAACACAACCGGTCCTGCTACGCACGGGTTTTCTATCGTTTCCTCAGTTCCACGTAGTGGATCTTCTTGCCCTCCGCCACGAATTTATCTTCATACTCCGTCGCCGGCGAACCCGCCGCGTAAGGCGACGCGTGCAGATCATGCGTCAAAGCCAGGACCTCCAGCCCCGCTTCTTCCGCGCAAAGCGCGATCTGTTCTTCGGTAAAGGCAAAGAGTGCTTCGTTATCAGTCTTAAAGCGGATCAAGCCGCCCGGCGCCAGCGCCCGGGCATATTGCCGGAGGCGGCCTTCATAGGTCAGGCGTCGCTTGTAATTGCGCCCCTTTGGCCAGGGATCGCTGAAATTCAGGAAGATGCCATCCAGTTCCCCGTCCGCAAAGAACTCGTCCATTTCCCGGATATAGGCAGGGAGGAAGCGGACGTTGGTGAGTCCGGCCTCCGCAGCTTTGACCACCGCCCGGTAGATGACGCTGATCAGGCCTTCCACCGCCACATAAGCTCCCCGTGGATCACGACCCGCCTGGGCGGTGATGAACTGCCCTTTTCCGCAGCCGATCTCCAGATAGAGACGTTTCCGGTCGGCGGGCACGTCTTCGGGGAAAGCGGCCATTTCCCCGCACGAAAAGAGCCCGCGCCAGTTCCCCTTTTGTGCCACGGGGTCCCGCACGAGCAGATTTTCATGAACCGCGAGCTTCTGCTCCACGTCTTTGATCTTTCTCTGCCTCATAAGATATGCCTTCCCGCCTCGCCTAGCCGATCAGGACGCGCTCCGCGATGACCGCGGCCAGGGTGAGGACCATCAGCAGCATGGCGATGAAATCCCGCTTGCGGAAGCGGATCTCGTTCATGCGCGTGCGGCCGGTACTGCCGCGGTAACAGCGGGCTTCCATGGCCATGGCCAGATCCTGGGCGATATTCAGGGAGCTGATGAAGAGCGGGACGAGCAGCGGGATCATCGCCTTCGCCCGGTTGAGAATATTGCCGCTCTCAAAGTCCGCGCCGCGCGCCTGCTGCGCTTTCATGATCTTATCCGTCTCCTCCAGAAGGAGCGGGATGAAACGCAGGGCGATGGACATCATCATGGCGATCTCATGCGTGGGCAACCCCAGTTTGGAAAGGGGTTTCATCAGCTTCTCCAGCCCGTCGGTCAGTTCGATCGGCTTGGTGGTGAAAGTCAGCATGGAAGAACAGATGATGAGCAGGATCAGGCGGATCCCCAGGAAAGCAGCCCGCTGCAGGCCTTCCACGGTGATCTTCAGGAAATGCCACTGCCAGATCACGGTGCCGTTCACCATGAAGATATTCAGAATGACCGTAAAGGCCAGGATCATCAAAATCGGTTTCAGGCCGCGCAGGATGAAACGAAGCGGCACGCGGGACACTTTGATCACCGCGGCCAGCACCGCCCCGCAAAGCACGAAGCCCAAGAAGCCCTTCACCAGGAAAAGCTGGACGATGAAGAGCAGCGTCGCCAGGATCTTGGTGCGCGGATCCAGTTTATGGATGAGGGATTCGGAAGCGTAATACTGTCCGAGGGTGATGTCTCTCAGCACGCGCCCTCACCCCCTTCCGGATGGCCCGTCGTTTCCGGCCGGTCGCCTGTGGAACCTGTCGCCCCATTGCGGCGCGCCTTCAGCACGCGACCGATTTCCGCCGCTGCCGCCCGGATATCCAGCGCATCTGTTGTCACCGGTACGCCTTTATCCCGCAGGTGATAGAGCAGATCTGTCGCCGGCGGCACGTCGAGTCCGATCGCGGCCAGTTCATCACGCCGGCTGAACACTTCATGCGGCGTCCCGTCCATGACCAGTTTCCCCCGGTCCATGACCAGGATATGGTCGGCCAAAGCCGCCACGTCGGCCATATTATGACTGACAAAGAGGATGATATTCTGACGGGTATCGTGAATGTCCCGGATCATCTTAAGGATATTCTTATGCGCGCCGGGATCCAGTCCCGCCGTCGGTTCATCCAGGATCAGTACCGCCGGCTCCATGGCGATGACGCCGGCAATGGCGACCCGCCGCTTCTGCCCGCCCGAGAGTTCAAAGGGTGATTTCGCCGCGACCTCCTCATAAGGAAGCCCGACCAGGGCGAGCGCGTCCCGCACCCGCCGGTCGACCTCGTCGGCAGCGAGGCCCAGATTCTTGGGGCCAAAGGCCACGTCCAACGCGACCGTTTCTTCAAACAACTGATATTCCGGGTACTGGAAAACGAGCCCGACTTTCCGGCGGATATCGCGTAGGACGGTATCCTTGGCCGTGACGTCGACGCCGTCCACCAGGATCGTTCCGGAGGTAGCTTTCAGCAAAGCGTTCAGATGCTGCAGCAGGGTGGATTTGCCGGAACCGGTATGGCCGATGACCGCGCAGATCTCCCCGTCCGCGATCGTAAAGCTGACCCCGTCGAGAGCTTTTTGTTCGTCCGGCATGCCGGGGCTGTAGATATGCGTAAGATCCTTTACCTGTATCGACATACGAAGTCCTCCAGATCTTCCGGCGTAACGACGGATGCCGGCACGTCGATCCCCTGCCCGCGCAGATAATCGGCAATTTCCACCGCCATGGGTACTTCCAGGCTGGCTGCCCGCAAAGTCTCGCCCTGGCTAAACACTTCCTGCGGCGTCCCGTCGAGCAGGACATTGCCCTGATCCATGATCACCACGCGGTCAGCCTGCACCGCCTCATCCATAAAGTGCGTGATGAGGATGACCGTGATCCCCTCCCGGTGCAGTTCGTGAATGATCCCGATGATATCCCGCCGGCCCTGGGGATCCAGCATAGCCGTCGGTTCGTCAAAGATGATGCACTCCGGGCGCATGGCGCAGACGCCGGCGATGGCGATGCGCTGTTTCTGGCCACCGGAAAGATTATGCGGAGCTTTACGCTTATATTCCCCCATGCGCACCGAAGCCAGCGCCTCGTCCACCCGGCGGCGGATCTCGCCTGGCTCTACGCCCAGGTTCTCGGGGCCGAAGGCCACGTCGTCTTCTACGATCGAAGAAACGAGCTGGTTATCCGGATTATGGAAGACCATGCCCGCCGTCTGCCGGACGTTCCAGATATGCGCTTCGTCCCTGGTGTCCCAATTCTTCACGTAAACTGCCCCTCCGGTCGGGAGGAGCAGTCCGTTGAGATTCTTCGCCAATGTCGATTTTCCGGAACCGTTCTGGCCAATGATGGCGGTGAAGGTCCCTCTTTCGATCGTCAGGCTGATGCCTTTGATCGCCTGCCTCGGTTCGCTTTCTCCGTCGCCCGGGTAGGCGAAAACGAGGTCTTCAATACGGATGATGTTTTCCATTTACGTCCTGAATGTTTCGTTGTTATTTGATTGCGAAATACTTGCGGGCCGGTGTCTTGTACAGCGCTTTAGCCAGGATGAAGGCCAGCACCATGCCGACGGCGAACTGTCCGATATTCCCCGGCACGGAGAAGAGCGGCGTATACCAATTGCCGTGCATCAGGCTCGCGGCGACGTAATAGCCGACGGTCATCTCCAGCCCGCCAAAGAACATCGCCAGCAGCACCGGCAGGCTCACATGTCCTTCCTCCAGCTGCCCTTTCTTCTCCATACGCTCGAGCGCCGCGCCAACGACGAAAGCCATCAAAGCCTTGACTGCCAAAGTCCAGGGCGCGTAATAGGCATACCCGGAGAGCAGGTCAGCCAGGCCGGACCCAAAGCCAGCCGCCAGCGTCGCGTTTCTCTTGCCGAGCACCAGCACCGCGAGGAAGATCATCGTGTCGCCCAGGTGTACGTACCCCTGGGTAAACGGCACCGGGATGCGGATGGTCATCGTCGCTACCATGACCAGGCACATCATGATTCCTGTCAATACTACATTATACACTTTTTCGTCTTTCATAGGCTCACCCCTTGACTTTTTTTCTTGCTTCCCGCATGATTATAGTACCACCAGATTGTTATGAATAAAATATGCAAATCGAACTATTAATATAAGTACAGTTTGAGGGAGAACGGGAAATGAAACCTTTTATCAGCGATTATAATAACAAAAATACGATTCCTCTATACATACAGCTCTATCGGCATCTGAAAAACCAGATCACGACCGGTGAAATGCCCGCCGGCGAGAGGCTCCCTTCGCTGCGGTCACTGGCCGCTTCCTCCGGCCTTTCCGTGACCACCTGCGGGCTGGCCTACGACCAGCTGTTGACAGAAGGCTATATCAAGAGCCGCCAGCGCTCCGGCTATTACGTAGCCAGCCTGCCGGGCACTGCCGCCTCCCCGGGCGGGGAACAGGATGCGGGCCGTCTGGATCTGAGTTCTTCGGATCTCGGCAGTTCCCAATACCTCTATGACCTCACCGCCTTTGATTTCCAAAAATGGAAGAAATGCCTGTCCCGGGTGGTGAACGAACATCCGGAACTGCTCCTTTTCGAAAGCGACGTGCAGGGCGAACGGGCCCTGCGCTTTGAGATCTCGAAATACGTCTACGCCTCGCGCGGCGTCACCTGTGAGCCGGACCAGATCGTGATCGGTGCCGGTACCCAGCAGCTGACGGCGCACCTTTGCCGCATCCTGCGCCGGTTGGGCGTCGGCTACGTCTGCACGGAGGATCCCGGCTATTTACCGATCCAGCAAATATTTAAAGACAGCGGTTTCAGCATCGGCCGCATCCCGGTCCACGCTGACGGCATTGCCATCGACTGTCTGCCGGTCAATGTCCGCTCGGCGGTCTACGTCAGTCCGGCCAACCAGTTCCCCACCGGTTCCGTCATGCCGATTGGGAACCGTTACCGGCTGCTCTCCTGGGCGGCCGCTAACGACAGCCTGATTCTGGAAGACGATTACGACAGCGAGCTGCGCTATTTCGGGCGGCCGATCCCAGCCCTGCAGGGACTGGATACCGCCGGGCGTGTCGTCTATCTCGGCTCCTTCTCCTCTACCCTCTTCCCGGCGATCAAGATCAGCTATATGATCCTGCCCCCCGCCCTCGCCGCCGTTTTCCACGAGATCAAGAGCGACTATACCCAGACCTGCTCCAAGCATGAGCAGCTGGCACTGGCTTTCTTTATGGAAGATGGCTATTACTATACCAATATCCGGCGCCTGCGTAGTCTCTATGCCCAGAAACTGACCGCTACCCTTGAAGCCTTCGCCCGCTATGGCGGCGATCTGGTCACGCCGCGTGACACCCGTTCCGGCATCAGCATCCTGCTCGACGTCCGTTCCGACCAGCCGGCAGCGGATCTCTGCGCTGCGGCCGCGGCCCTCGGTCTTCACGTCTCCCCGCTCCGCACGGGCAGCGGGGCAGCTCCTGCCGATCCGGCCAAGCCGGCCACGCAAAACGAGCGGCACCTGATCTTCTATTACAATCAGATACCGCTCGAAGCGATCGATTCTAGCATCCGGGACATGGTGGGGAGCTGGAAGAACCTTTAGCCGTGCCGGTCATAGTGTTGAGGTGGGCAGATTCTTCTTTTTTTCGTCCTATCTGCCCGGATTTTCGGCAATTTCCGGGCAGATTAAGCCTTTTTTCGTCCGATCTGCCCGGCAAGGCAGCTTGAACCTTATCGAGTCATCCGGCGGATTTTCCCAGTTTTCCGTCCAGACTTCTATTATCCGGTCAAATTCGCCGGCTTAATCAATGCTTGAGCATGATCGCGGGATTGCTACACAGAGCAAGATGGTCTTCAAGTACTGGTTAAACCCAGGAAGAGAGCTGGGATCGCAAACAAGATATTGAGTATGATACAGAGACTGCTTAT
>JAFRYQ010000151.1 GCA_017437565.1 Bacillota bacterium | reverse complement strand
TGTTGATCATATCGACCCAGACGATAAAACCGAGGCCTCCGAAAATGATCAAAGCCATCGTGATGAGATTCATGGGCAGATTCGCCCGATAAGGAATCAGGCTGTCCGGTCCGAAAATATCGATCCCGGCGTTACAAAGCGCCGAAACGGCGGTAAATACCGCCTGCCACAAGCCCTCCCGGAACCCGTTCTGGGGAATGAGAATAAAACTGTATAGCAAGGCGCCGATGCCCTCCGCGATCAGCGTTCCTTTCACCACGCTCCGCATGAACCGCATCAGGCCCTGCATATTGTCCAAATTATAATAATCCCGGATGATCAGGCGGGATTCCAGGCTGAGCTGTTTACGAAGCAGTAACATGAACCAGGCCCAGATGGTGATCACTCCCAGGCCACCGATCTGGATCAAAAGCAGGATGATCAATTTCCCGAAAAAGCTCCAATAGGAAAAGGTGTCGACCACGACCAGCCCTGTCACGCAGACGGAAGTCGTCGCCGTAAAAAGCGCGGTAAGAAAAGAGCTCCCTTCTCCCGTAGCGGTAGCGGCGGGTATCATAAGAAGGGCCGTCCCGACCAGAATGGCGCCCAGGAAGGCCAGCATAATGATCTGTGTCGTCGTGAGACGCGTCTTCGTCAACGCACGTTTCCAATTATGCACCATATTCCATTCCACCAAAAAACAATGATTACAGGTTGGCATAATCATAGCATTCCTCCCGCCGGATAACAAGCGCTAAGGCTGCGGATCCCGGTCGGAAAAGAGGCCGCCGCATGATCAGTCCTGAAAAACGAAAAAACCGGCAATCGGTACGCCGTATCAATTACCGGTCTTTTATGGTCGGAGCGACAGGACTTGAACCTGCGGCCTCTTGACCCCCAGTCAAGCACGCTACCAAACTGCGCCACGCCCCGGAAAAGGTTCCTGTCTATTCTACACTCTTTTTTCGGAAAAGGGAATACCCAATTTCAAAAAAGCTTTTCCAATACCGAAAGCGCGTCTTTTCCAACCATCCGGGGGGTCTCACCAAGGGCTGTCGCCGGAATCTCCGGGTCACGCGATCCGGAGTTCTTCCGTCTCCTGATCATAGAAGAGCACCTGGCCGGCCAGGTATTCTTCCGGCCCCACGACTTCCCGGTTGGCTTCCCTTAAGACCTCGTTCAGCCGGTCAACGTCCGGTTCCATCGCAGCCGGAATGATGAGCACCTCGTGCACGGAACTGGGAATGATATAATAACTGCCGCCGAGCAACCGCCCGATCTGCTCCGGAACGTCCCGGCAAAAAAACGCGGTAGCCCCGAAACGGCGCTCTTTTCCCCCGACCACATAGACCTCTTCATCATCCAACTTACCTGTCACGTCGTGGACCAGGAGCGGCTGCTCCTCCTCCAGCACTTGCGCGAGCGGCACGATGGTCGCCGGCATCCACTGCCGCGTATTGAGAAGGGTGTCCATATATACGGTCTCTTCCGTAACCTGCATCTGCTCCAGCGTATGCCGGGCGAAGGGCGTCCGCCATTCCTCCCCGCCCATGGTGACCCGGATATTGCAGACCAGGGTCAGGCCCGGCCCGCAGGGAAAATGGACCTTATCCTTCAGGTATTCCCGGTTCCGCTCAACGTCCATGATCCGGAAGATCGTATGCCGGCGGCAATGCTCGTAGTCTTCCATCGCCTGCACGGCTTTCCGGATCGGCATCCGGAACAGGTTTACCGTCAGCCGCCCCCAGATCTCATCCGCCAGCTCCCGCATGGTCTCGCCGCGGCCATAGCGTTCGTAATACTCGCGCAGCCGCACGGAAGGCATCGGGCCTTCTTCATCGCCGGTCTCGCGCAGCATCACGACCGGTTCGACAATGCCGTTCGGGCGCAGGACCGTTTCCTGTTCCAGCCGGAAGCTGTTCTCTTCCTTTTCATTCTTCAGTCGGTCCTGCAGTTCTGCCCGGATCAGCTCGGTGAAACGATTGATTTCCATGGTATCTTCTCCTTTTTATCAGGATCGTGATACCGCCGTTTGTTTCCTCGTTTACACCATAACAATTTCCCCATTGACCGTCAATGGGCTCTGAAATAGTCGGCCGATTCACTTTTTTCCCTATGGGGCTTCAAGGGTGGTTCGCAGGCATCAAAGCGGGTCTCAGCCCTCTGCCGCAGCCTCCGGCTCTACCCGCGGTTGAGAAGCGCGCTTCTTCCAGGCGCCGCTGATGAGATAGACCGAACCGATGTAAAAGGGCACCGTTCCCGAGATCGCGTTGCCGTACCAGAATCCTTTGATGCCAAATCCGAGCCAAACGCCGAGCAGCAGCGCCAGCCCGATGCGGCAGACGATGCCGTCCAAAAGCGCCACCGCGAGGTTCAGGCGGGAATTGCCGGAACCGTTGATGAGCGCGAAGTTGGCCGGCCGCAGGGTCGCGCCGAGATACTGAAGAAGCGCGACCGGGATATAGGTCATGGCCAGCGCCAGCACGGCCTGGTCCTCCGAGAAGAGTCCGAAGAGCCATTCCGGACGAAAGATGGTGATGAGCGCCATGACCGTCGAGGGCACCAGCACGATGAAGAAAGCGGAGAAGACGACTTTCGGTACCCGTTCGATCTTACCGGCGCCGAGCGCCTGTGAGATCATGGCGCCGCCGGCGGAAGAGATCGCCTGGGAAACGATGCCGATCACGCTCTCCAGTTTACGGGCGATGCCGGTGACCGCCACCGCCGTGACCCCGTACGTATTGACGAAGGAATTGACGAAGAGCATGGAGCCGGTGATTGCCGCCGACTGGATGACCATCGGGATTCCGAGGGCTAAGAGCCGGCCGATCACGGAAGGATAGATGCGGAAGCTCCGCGGGCGGAAATCAAAGGCAAACTGTTCCCGGTTCCGGTAGAGGAGCCGGATGGCGAGGATAAAGCTGACCCCCTGCCCGATCACCGTACCGAGGGCGGCGCCAAAGGGCCCGAGTTTGAGACCGGCGACCAGGACCAGGTCCAGTACGACGTTGATCAGGGAAGCGATGGCGATGAACAGGAAGGGATGCCGGGAATCGCCCATACCGCGCAGGATCGCGGAGACGAGATTATATCCGTAGATAAAGGCCAGGCCGGAGATACAGGTCACCACGTAGGAATTGGTCATCGCCCGCGAATCCGCCGGGCAGTTTAGCAGGTCGAGGACCGCGTTATGCGCGAAAAACATGACGATCATCATGATGACCGCCGCGCTCATGAGCAGCGTGAACAGGGTTCCCACCATGGCCCCGACCTTATCGCGGCGTTGTTCCCCGACAAAGCGGGAGATGAGGATCTGACCGGCATTGGAAAAGCCCATGGCGATGAAGGTCAAAAGCATCAGGATATCCCCGCCGACCGCGACCGCCGCCAGGCCGGTCGGTCCCACGACCCGGCCTACGACCACCATATCGACCATATTATAGAGCGTCTGCAGCATACCGGATAAAAAGAGCGGCGTAGCGAAATCAAGGAGCGTTTTCGGCACGCTCCCGACGGTGAGATCCCGGATCAATTTCTGCTGTCCACTTTTCGGCTTTGCTTCCATTTTCTGCTCCTGCTGCGATTTGTTTTTACATTATAACACTTCCGCACCGGCCTGTCCCCTTTCCGAAAAGCAGGTTTTGACATTTGCGGTTCTTTCTGTCAGAATATATAGGAACGCCACCTGCCGGAAAGTGAGAACGATATGCCAAGCAATACGGTTGAGCAAAACAGCCTTACGGTTAATCCGGATAATAAGCATGATTACGGGCTTCTCTGGCGCTTCTTAAGCGGCAGCAAGCTCTTTTTCGTGCTCAGTATTCTCTGTTCGGCTTTGACGACGCTGGTTGACATGCTGAATCCCCAGATCATCCGCGGCACCATCGATAACGCCATCGGCGGCAAAGCTTCCGGCTTCCCGGCCTGGGTCAACGAGCTGGTTGAGCAGGTTGGCGGTTTTTCCTATATTGGCAAACACCTCTGGATCCCGGCGCTCCTCATCGCCCTGCTGGGCCTGATCCGCGTCATCGCCCAGTTCGGGACCACCATGCTGAATACCCGCGGCTCGGAGATCCTCGTAAAGAACATGCGGGATACGCTGTTTTCCCACATCGAACGCCTGCCCTACGCCTGGCACATGAAGAATTCCACCGGCGATATCATCCAGCGCTGCACCACCGACGTGGACCGCATGCGCACCTTCGTCGCCGAACAGCTGACGACGGTCTTCCGGATCCTGATTCTCCTCGTCATGAGCCTCTACTTCATGTTCTCCATGAGCGTGAAGATGACCTTCATCGCCACCTGCCCGATTCCCTTTATCCTGGCCTATTCCATCCTCTTCCGCAAAGAGATGCACCAGGGCTTTGAACGCTGCGACGAGCAGGAAGGCCGGGTTTCCGATATCGTCCAGGAAAACCTGACCGGCGTGCGGGTCGTCCGGGCTTTCGCCAGTGAAAGGACCGAGCGGCAACGCTTTGAGAAAGAAAATGAATACTATACCGGCCTCTGGGTACACATGGGGCACGTGATCGGCAAGTTCTTCTCCACGCAGGACGTCCTGTGCGGGCTGCAGATCCTCCTGGTGACGGTCTTCGGCGCCGTGCTGGCCGTGCGCGGGCAGATGACCGCCGGCGAATACGTCGCCTTTATCAGCTATAACGGGATGCTCTCCTTCCCCATCCGCCGCCTGGGCCGCATGATCTCCGAGATGGCGAAGGCCGGCGTTTCCCTGGACCGCCTCGCCTATATCATGAACGCCACGCCGGAACAGGACCGGGAAGGCGCTTTTGATGCCCCGATGACCGGCGACATCCGTTTCGAAGACGTTCATTTCGCCTACGACGACGGTCCGGAAGTCCTGAAAGGCGTCAATATCGACATTCCGGCCGGCACCACCCTCGGCATTCTGGGCAGCACCGGCTCCGGCAAGAGCACGCTGATGCTGCTTTTGGATAAACTCTATGAAATTCCCGAAGGCCACGGCCGCATCACCATCGGCGGCGTCGACGTCCGGGATATCCGCACCGAACACCTGCGCCGCAATATCGCCATGGTCCTGCAGGAACCCTATCTCTTCAGCCGCTCCATCGCCGATAACATCGCCATGGCGGAAGAAGACCTCAGCTTTGACGAAATCGAAAAAGCTGCCCGTGATGCCTGTCTGGCCGAAGCGATCGAGGGCTTTACCGAAGGTTACGATACCTTTGTCGGCGAGCGCGGCGTGACCCTCTCCGGCGGGCAGAAACAGCGCACGGCCATCGCCCGCGCCCTGACCCAGAACGCGCCGATCATGGTCCTGGACGACTCTCTCTCGGCGGTCGACACCGAAACCGACGCCCGGATCCGCGCCTCTTTGGAAGAGCGCTTCGGTACGGCGACCATTATCATTATTTCCCACCGCATCACGACGCTTTCCCGCGCCGATCAGGTCGTCGTCCTGGAGGACGGTTGCATCCGCGAACAGGGCACGCCGGAAGAATTGCGCGCGGCAGGCGGCATCTATCAGAAGATCTACGAGATCCAGTACGGCTTGGAAGGAGGTGCGGCATGAGCGGGCAGATAGCACCCAAACAAAGCGCTGGCAGCAAGTCCGGCGGTAAAAAGCACGCGGCCAGCCCGAAGGTTTCGCTGCCGCTCTTTGGCATCCCGCGGCTGCTTCCCTTCGCCAAGCCTTATCGCAAACACCTCCTGGGTCTGGTGATCGCCCAGGTGCTTTGCAGTATCTCGGACGTGCTGCGCCCGGTACTGCAGAAATTCGCGCTCGACCACTTCGTGCGGGAATCAACGCTTACCGGGATCGTTCCCTTTGCCGCGGCCTATGCCCTGCTCATCGTGCTGACGGCCGTCGTCAGCTATTACGGCGTGCGCGGGTGTCTCTCCACCGAAGTACGCATGAACCGCGACATGCGGAACCGCGCCTTCGCGCATCTGCAGGAACTGTCCTTCGACTATTACAATCAAAACAGTGTCGGCTATATCCACGCGCGCGTCATGAGCGACACCAGCCGCATCGGCGAGCTCTTTACCTGGCAGCTCTTTGACGGCACCTATTTCGCGCTGTTCGTCCTCGGGGCGGCCGTGGTCATGCTGCAGATCAACGTTCGTTTGACGGGCCTCGTCTTCCTGGTCGTCCCGGTCATCGCCCTTCTCTTCGCCTTTTTCCAAAAAAGGCTCTTTGACCTGCACCACCAGATCCGCGAGATCAACTCCCATATCACCGGGAATTTCAATGAAGGTATCATCGGCGCCAAAACCATTAAATCCCTGGCAGCCGAAGAGAAAACGGATTTCGAGTTCCGCGAAGAGACCTCGCATATGAAATATAAGGTCCTGCAATCCGCCCGCACCTATGGCGCTTTCTCCATGATCACCAATCTGGCTTCTTCCTGCGCCCTGGCCCTGGTGCTCTGGAAAGGCGGCATCCTCGCCGCCGATCAGGTCGGCACCTTCTCCCTTTTTATGAGCTACGCGCAGGATCTGATGGAACCGGTACGCTGGCTGGTGGAAGTGCTGTCACTGCTGGTGCAGGCCCAGGTCAATATCGGCCGTTTCACCGACCTTTTAAACATGACGCCGACCGTGACCGACCGTCCCGACGTCATCGAAAAATACGGCGATTGTTTCACGCCGCATAAGGAAAACTGGGAACCGATCAAAGGGGATATCGAATTCGAGCACGTGGACTTTAAATATCCGGACGGGGATGAGTATATCCTGCAGGATTTCAACCTGAAGATCCCCTTCGGGACGAACGTCGCCATCGTCGGCGAGACCGGCGCCGGCAAATCCACGCTGGCTTCCCTGATCTGCCGCTTCTATGAGCCGACCCGCGGGCGCCTGCTCGTCGACGGCCGCGATGCCCGCGACCGTTCGCAGCTCTGGCTCCACTCGGCCTTAGGCTACGTGCTGCAGGCGCCGCATCTCTTCTCGGGCACCATCCGTGATAATCTGATCTACGGCAAGCCTGACGCCACGGAAGAAGAGATCGACCGTG
>JAFRYQ010000150.1 GCA_017437565.1 Bacillota bacterium | reverse complement strand
TTATCCGGATGACAGCCGGCGGGCGGTCACGGAAACGATCGAAGTATGCATCCGCAGAGGAATCTTACGCGACTATCTGGAGCGGAGGAGGAATGAAGTCATGACGATCATGGAAATGCTATTTGACCAGAAGACAGTGCAGGAAATGCACGAACGCAGCATTATCAAAGAAGCTCGCGCCGAAGGAATCGCCGAGGGTCGCGCAGAAGGAATCGCTGAGGGTGAACGTAGTACCATCCTGGCCCTGGTTCGCGATGGAGATCTTGCCGCGGAAAAAGGCGCTGCGAAACTACATATGGATCCAGACGCGTTCCAAGCTCTCTTGAATGCGGAGCCGGATCGCCTGCGTGAATCGCAATAGACTTTGTTTATAGTTTGGACGCGATGGCCCGTATTTAGCGCCAGGAAGGCCCTGGTAACGTCAGGAAGAACCCAGTAGCAAAAGCGGGAACAGGTGCTGCTTTACCGGCAGCACCCGTTCCCGTTCATCACTTCTCAGTATTAAGGATCACGCAATCACATTCGGTTAACGATAGGTTTTTATGACCGCGACCCCATCCATGACGATGTCACCGGCGCTGTCCCGGATCACGGTACGCATACGGAGCCGCTGATGGGACAGCTTCTCCAGGACTTCGACTTCCGTCGTGATCGTTTCGCCGATATAGACCGGTTTCATGAATTTCAGCTCCTGTGAGCAGTAGATGGTCCCAAAACCGGGCAGTTTCTGCCCGATCAGCGTCGAAACAAAGGAGAGAAGATGGACACCGTGCGCGATCCGCGTCCGGAATACCGTTTTCGCCGCGTTCTCATCGCTGACATGGAAGGAGTTAGTGTCACCGATGAGCTCGGAGAAGCGCAGAACGATATCGTCCGAGATAACGGATTCCCGCGCGGCTTTATCGCCGACCCGGATCTCTTCATAGGGAATGTAAAACAGGTTTTCCATGGTCTATTCTCCCTTCGTCTTCTCTGAATACCGTGAACCGGAAGTCCTGCTACTTAAGCTACCGGACCCCACTTGATACAGGTGGATGCCCAGGTATAGCCGGTACCGGCCGCAATGGTCACTACCAGGTCGCCGTCGTGCAGACGCCCGTGACGCAGCCCTTCCTCGATCGAGAGGAAGCAGTCGGCGGACTGGCAATGCCCGTAATCCTCCAACAGGAAGCTGTTCTCTTCGGTCAAGCCGAAATGGTCCAGCAAACCGACCAGCATGGATTTCTTCATGCAGATCGGGGCTACAAAGTTCACGTCCTCATTCCGGTAACCGCTTAATTCAACCGCTTTGTCCATTACTTTAAAGAAATTGGGCAGCGTTATCGGATCCAGGCGCGGCTTCATATCCGCAAGGTCACGAACCCGCAGGAAGCGGTCTTCATATACTACATGCTCACAGTTACCGCGGTTTACGCAGCCGACTGCCGGGACGTATACGTCGTTGGCAAACTGCCCGTCTACGATCATGGAGCTTTCCAGAATGATGTTCCGATCCAATCCACGCTCCAGGACAGCCGCTGCCGCACCGTCCCCAAAGTTGAACATGAAGCGGCTTTCGGTATCGGCATAATTGATCAGATCCCCTTCTTTGGAAGAAGACACGAGCAAAACGCGTTTCAGTTTCGGGTCATCGCGCATCATCGCACGCATGATCTTTAGGGAATAGACGCCGGCCGAGCAGAGATTATGGATCTCGAAAGACGCGGCATTTTTGGCGCCGATCAGTTCTTTAATGCGCGCTGCGCAGTTATACATATAGAAGTCTTTATACTCACTGCCACAGTAGACGACAAGGTCCAGATCTTCCGGAGTAAGGTCCTTCAGAGCTGCCAACGCTGCTTTAGCGCCCATATCGGCGACACTTTCCTCCGGTCCTGCCTTATGCACCTGCTTGATACCGAATTTCTCCCGGATCACCTGCTCGGGAATGCCTGACTTTTCACTGATATAGAAGCTGTCCCGGATGCCGGCCGGAACGTACGAGCCGACACTTCTGATGCCTACGTTGATCTTTTCCATATCAGTCCTCAGCTTTCCCGTAGGCTTTCTGGACCTCTGCTACGACGATCTTACCCACGCTGTTCTTCGGTACATCCTCGACAAAAGTAACGTATTTCGGGATCTTATACCGCGCCAGCTTACCGTTCAGGCCGGCCAGAATGCCGGCTTTATCGATGGTCATGCCCGGTTTCAGGGAAACGACGGCCTTCCCTACTTCACCCCACTTCTCATCCGGAACGCCTATGACACAGACTTCGCGGACTTCAGGGATGCTGTAGATCGCGTCTTCGATCTCCGGCGGGAATACATTCTCGCCGCCGGAAATGAACATGTTTTTCTTGCGGCCGACGATGTAATAGAAGCCGTCTTCATCGACGGAAGCCATGTCGCCTGTATGGACCCAGCCATCGACCAAGGTCTTCTTCGTCTCTTCTTCATTGCCCCAATAACCGTTGAAGATCTGCGGTCCTGCCCAGAGCAGTTCTCCCGGAGTATTCGGTGTCGTCACTTCGTTTCCTTCATCGTCGATCAGCTTGGGAAGCGTGAGGTAGAAAGGTTTGCCGACCGAAAGATGCTTGGCTTCTACCAGTTCCTGCGTCATGAACTGCGGCGTCGCGGACAGATTGTTCGGCCCCGCTTCCGTCATGCCATAACCGGTCAGGAACTTAATGCCCTTCTCCCAGAAGGCCTGCATAATGTTGAGCGGAGTCGGGGCCGCGCCGGACATGCACCACTTCAGGGTCGAGAAATCCGCGCTCTCGTATTCCGGGCGCTCTACGATCATGCGGAAGATCGTCGCGGCGCCGAACAGATAAGTCAGTTTCTCCTGCGGAACCAGTTCGATCGTCTTCTGCGGATCAAACTGCCGGTTCAGGTAGATGGTACCACCGGCGTGAAGCAAGGGCAGGGTCAGCAGGTTCCAGCCACCGGTGTGGAAGAGCGGCAGCAGGATCAAAGCCTTATCATCATAACGCAGGCCCCAGGTGCAGATCTCACTGAAAGAATTGAAGATCTCGCAGCGGTGGGAAAGCAGGCCGCCTTTCGGAAGGCCAGTGGTTCCACCGGTATGGATGATCAAATGCGTGTCTTCCATCTGCAGTTCCGGGCAGGAGACTGCTGCCGCGCTCGCCTTTTCCATGATCGTCTGATAGACGGGATGCTGATTCGGATTGAGATCCGCATCCAGACAGACGAACTGTCCAATGACTTGATTCTGCTCCAGCGTCGCGGCTGTCTTGCCGTTGATTCCTTCATAGAAGAGCACTTTCGGCTGCTCATTATTCATGAGCTGGGTCAATTCTTCTACCGACAGGTGCGTTATATGGGACCATGATAGCCCCAAGCTTTCCGGTCGCAAAGTAACCGTCGATCAGTTCGACACGGTTGCGGCTGATAAAGGCCACCCGGTCCCCTTTCCCGATACCAAGTTCATCGCGCAGATAATTCGCTAACT
>JAFRYQ010000149.1 GCA_017437565.1 Bacillota bacterium | reverse complement strand
TTTTGAGATTACTCAGTGTATGACATGTTCGTGTTTGATCATAAATGCTAAGATCCCATCAAAAGGAGGTGCAGAAAATGGATCAGATGAAAATAGGAGCTTATCTGAAAGAACTCAGAAAAGAAAAGAATCTGACTCAGGAACAAATTGCCGAGAAATTCGGTGTATCACAAAGATCTGTATCGCGATGGGAGAACGGATATACCATGCCGGATATCAGTGTACTGATTGAGCTGGCTGACTATTATGATGTCGACCTTCGCGAAATACTGAATGGCGAAAGGAAGGCAAATAATATGGACGCAGATTTAAAAGAAACGTTGGTCATGGTAGCTGACTATACAAACGAAGAAAAAAAGAAACTTGTCAACTCTCTGTATTCGATGATCTGGACCTGCATTGTGGCATTCGGAATCCTGATGCTGATCAATGTGTTCCATTTGACCAGAGAAAGTACTAACTGGGATACAACAGCTATTTTTTGTTCTGCGATCGGCCTCATCTATGCTGTTTCCTGTTTTGTAAGAGTATTGCAGTTGACCGGAAAGATAGACAAGAAGTCCCATAGTAAAGTGATCATTGCATCACTGATATTGTCTGGAGGGCTGTTCGTATTGACGATTATCGCAGTTCTGTATGGTTGCGGGATTATTGGCTGAGTCAGTAGGACGAGTACAAGCGGGTTTATTTGATCTGCTGCTCCAATTGTTTAAAGGACTATGTTATGATAAAAAGAGCGGGAATGGATGAAGCCGGAGTCGGAATGTGTGGAGGTGGCAGACCATGACGATAGAATACAGAAAAGCGACCTTAGAGGATGCAGATCTCCTGATCCGTATTTATAATGCATCATTTTACAGCGATTACTTAAGATATGGTGCGTGTCCGGGTTACGGGAATTCAAAAGAAATGATGGAAGAATCGATCCGGCGTTATCCAAAACATATCATACTATGTGATCATGTGCCTGTCGGTTGCGTCTCCTGTAAAAAACTGGAGGCAGGGGTATATGAGATCGGCTGTTTGTGCATCATTCCCTCGTTTCAGGGAAGGGGAATCGGGACACAGGCGATTCAGTTTGTAAAGGCCCTTTACGATGATTGGAAGAAACTTACTTTAGTGACCCCCATCGACAAGAAAGAAAATGTAGAGTTTTACACTGAAAAATGCGGGTTCCAGATAGTATCTACGGAAACAGATGGCAATGTTGAGCTTGCCCGATTTGTCCAGGAAAAGCAACCTGTTATTTGAAGACATGAGCCATTAAAAGGAGAAGCTTAAGAATGGATAAGAATGAAAAAATGCAGGCATTAGCCCGGGCTTTAAATGAGAAAGACTGCTTCAATGGGGCGTGGCTTTACGCGGAAAAGGGCGAGATCGTATCCAAGGGCGTTCTTGGCTTCCGGGATCCCGAGGATCGGCTTCCGATCACGGAAGATACGATCTTTCAGTTGGCTTCGATCAGCAAGACCTTCACGGCAACGGCGGCCATGCTGCTGATGCGGGAGGGCCTTCTCAGTCCGGAGGACGAGATCACGAAATTCTTCCCGGAGATTCCGTATCCGGGCGTAAGGGTCCGGCACCTTTTGCACCACACAAGCGGCATTCCCGATTACTTTGACGACGCGGATTGGTTCATCAAGATCTGGGAGGAAGAAAAACGGGTCCCGGGCAACGATGAGATCCTCCGTTTCCTCCGGGAGACCCGGGCAAAACAGTATTTCACCCCCGGGGAAGGTTTGCAGTACTCCAATACCGGCTACAACCTGCTGGCGCTGCTGGTGGAGCGGCTCTCCGGCATTCCCTATGAAGAGTTCCTGCGGAAGAATATCTTTGAGCCGGCCGGAATGAGTTCCACTTATTACTGTCATATCCGCAGGGACGGGGTCCCGTTTGAGAAGTATGCCCAGGCGACGGTATACGAAGATGGCAAATGCGTTGCCGACATCGACTCCGCCGAGTACGGCGACGTAGTCGCCTTTGACGGTCTGAATGGCGACGACTATGTGTATACGAACATCTTCGACATGCTCAAATGGGACCGGGCGTTGCGCGAGGGCAAGGTGCTCACTCTGGAAGAGCAAAAGCTCATGTACACCCCCGGTAAACTTAACAACGGTGAGGCCGCCGTTTACGATGAGGACGAGGGACTGGGCTATGGCTTCGGCTGGGGCGTCGGCCGCGACGAGAAGCTGGGTCTGGTCGTCAGCCACAGCGGCGGTATGCCGGGCGTCTCCACCTGGTTCGAGCGTTTCATCGACGCGGACCGGGTTCTTGTGATACTCAGCTGCCGGGACTACCGAGATATCAGAGCGTACTCGAGCTACTGGGCAGGCATGGAAGCGATCGCCAGGGATAAGGAGCCCGAGCCGATCGTTTCCATCGAGGATATTGCGATCAAGGATCCCGATAAATCGAAGTGGGAGAGCTTCTGCGGAAAGTATGAGCATCCCGAGAACGTCGAATTCATCGTCGATGAAGTGTTCATGAAAGACGGCGAGCTTCAAGCCAAGGCCCTTGATGATGACGGGGACGAAATGACTTTCCGGTTGTACCCCCTCGGTGAGGATGAGTTCGGCAGAAAAGGCGGGATGCTCAAGCTGAAATTCGGTGACGGGTGCCTGATGATGGACGATCTCACCTGCAAAAAACTGTAAGGATCTGGTAACGGGACGGCAGGAATCGCTCCCTGCCGCCGGTTGCTTTCATCAGTAAGTTGTGGAGACCAAAAAATGCTTAAGATAAAAGAAACAACGATTGAGGATATCAAAAGTGTCCAACAGCTCTGGGCGGATGGCGATGTCATGAAGTTTGTCGGATTTCCGGACGGATTACATGAAACAGATGAAGAGATGAAGGATTGGCTTCACTGGATCGAGTCAAACAGACCCGGCTTGAACCACTATTCAATCTTCGCAGACGGGAAATACTGCGGGGAATCGTTTTATAAGATCGACGCGGAACATAAAAGCGCTGCTTTGGACATCAAACTGTTTGGATTTGCCCGCGGACGCGGAATTGCAAGGGCGGGGCTCTCCTATGCGATCGAAGAAGCATTCCGAAATGGCGCGGAAACTGTTTGGGTCGATCCGAATCCTGAAAACAGCAAAGCAATTGCCTTATACAAGAGACTGGGATTTCAACAGAAAGACTTTCCGGAGTATCTTGTATCCGGGGGCGAAACACCAGACTCTATCTACATGGAACTTGGCAGAGATTGATCTCATTTCGTGATTTGCAGGGGGCGAATATGGAAAAAAGAACCGGCACAGAGGTTGCCAATACAGACAATAGAAGGAGATGCAGAATACCAAGGGCAGTTTATGTCGTAGCCCTGCTCTTGATCATTGCCGTAATGATCATCATCAAGGTGCCGGCAGGAAAAAGCGGAAAGGTAACCTATTCTGTTTATCCATATCTTCCGGACATAGCCTACTATACAGAAATACTTGAAGAGGAATGGGAAACGCTACATCCGGATGTCAGCTTGGAATATGTGCCCTATGATTGCTATCAGGATGGACGCCCGGAGGAAATCGATGTCATAATGTTCGACTCAATACTGGAACAGGAGTTTGTCGAAAAGGGCTATATAAAGCCGCTGTGCCTGATGACCAAACCGGCCTTTGCCTGGATCTGATAGGGATCATGACCGATCCGGCTGTTATGAAACGGGTGTCCGTGCATGATGGCGCGCCGCAATACCTGATGTTCCCGAGACTGTCGTTTTATGAAGAGATGGAAAAAGAATATCCAATATACACCAAGCTTAAAATGATTGCCGGGAATAAAAACAACCGGCTGTTCCGGACCTACGATACGTTCATGGAAGAAACGTATGGGAATTAAGTTACCGGGTATCAGAACAGAAATGGCGCTATTTACCAGCTTGAAGGATGCAAGGAGCTTCGGAAAATGACACGTCTTGCCAATGCCTATTTTATTATCGGAACAGCCTATGCAGGGAAATCGACAATGATCAGGCTGCTAGCTGAGAAGTACCAAGGTATCCTTTGTGAAGAGAATTATCATGACCGTTTTTTCCCGAATCCGGACAGAGAAGCTTTTCCCTGTCTGTGCTATACCCGGGAGCTGGAAGACTGGCATGATTTCATCCGCAGAACGCCGGAAGAGTATGAAGCCTGGATCGATGGAGTGAGCAAAGAATGCGAGACTCTGGAGCTGCAGATCCTGCCGGAATTATGCATGTCGGGGGAAAGGGTGTTTGTAGATACGAATCTTTCGATCGAAACTCTGAAAAAGATTGCGGAACCGGGCCATGTGCTGGTCATGCTTGCCGATCCGGAAATATCAGTACGGCGATTCTTCGAAAGGCCTGACCGGGAAAAGCAATTCCTGTATCAGCTGATCATGGAAGAACCCGACCCGGAAAAGGCGATGGATAATTACCGCCGCGGACTAACGCTGATCAATTCTCAGGAAAAGTACGAAGGGTTTCTGAACTCCGGATTTCCGGTAATCCGGCGGGATGAGAACAGAAGTGTTGAGCAGACCTTAAAAATGGTCGAAGAAGTATTCGGGCTCAGTGCGGAAGAGACGGATTTATCCGGATGAGCGGGGAAAAGCGATGATTGCCGCATGAGCTATCATCGGGAATCATCGTTAGCGAAAGACGAGTGGGAAGGTTAAACAGCCTTCTCACTCGTCTTTTTCATATAAGGGGTCGAAATTATACGCGAAACCTCTTGATTTTCTATCCCTCAAGAAGCTATAATAACAAAGGTTAGATGAAACTAACTTACGTACCCTAAAACAAACTGGCATGACGATATTGTGGGCGGAAGAGAATCTGAAGGAGAGGTCAAGGATATGATCAGGACGACGTTGAAAATCGACGGCATGATGTGCGGGATGTGTGAGGCGCATATCTGTGAAGCAATCAGGAAAGCCGTTCCGGGAGCAAAGAAGGTTGCGGCAAGCCGCGCCAGGAAGGAGGCGAGCTTCCTGGCGGAGGAGGCCGTAGATACCAGCAGCCTGAAAGCAGCCATCGATGCCACCGGCTACACCTGCCTGGGAATTGAATCGACCCCTTATGAGAAGAAAGGACTGTTCGGGCGGAGATGAAATATCACATTGAGAAAAACTCGGTCCAGGAGACCTTAGTCATTCCCTTATTCGGGAGGCTGGTGTGTTCCGAGCGGTTTCCGGAGCTCTTTGCTGATCCCGAGGCGAAGCGGATCTGTGACAGCCTGGACTACGATTTTGCGGAAAAGCGCCGGAAGATGGAATCTGCGGCAGGGCTCTTCGGCGCTTTGGAAGTAGCCCAACGGCAGTATGATCTTCGCTGTGAGGTGGAGGCATACCTGCAAGACCATCCGCAGGCTGCCGTCGTCAATCTGGGCTGCGGTCTGGACGATACGTTCCGTAAGTGTGACAACGGGTTTTGCCGGGGCTATAACGTCGACCTGCCGGACGTGATCAAGATACGGAACGAACTGCTTCCCGCCGGCGAGCGGGAACAGAACCTGGCCTGTGATCTCAACGATCACGCGTGGATGGAGCGGATCGACGCTGCCGGTGGCGCGGTCTTCTTTGCCGCCGGCGTTTTCTATTATTTCCAAACGGAAGATGTGAAGAAGCTATTTGCGGCGATGAGCAGGCGCTTTCCCGGCGCGGTGCTGGCTTTTGACTCCTGCAACGAGCGCGGCGCGAAACTGATGCGCAAGACCTGGCTGAAAGAGGCCGGGATCACCGACGTCAACGCTTTTTTCTCCTTGGAGGATGAAACGGAGCTTCGCGGTTGGAGCGATCATTTCTCTTCGGTTACCGCGAAAAGCTATATGCGCGGTTACCGGGATATTTACCAAAACGTCGGTCTGTTCCATAAGCTGATGATCCGCTTCTGCGACGCTTTGGTGAAGATGAAGATCGTAAAGATTTCTTTTGGAGGATGATGACACGGAAGAAGGCGCCCGGAAGACGCCATTGAGAAAGGTGGGAATGAGATGAAACCGGATTATAAAAACTGGGTACCGAAAAGCATGGTCTATGGTCTTACAGGAGGAACGATTGCCGCCTTCATCCTGTTCCTTCTTTTTGGAGCCACAGGAGCGATCCTGAAAGGAAGCCCGCGGCTGGTCTGCGGGAACTGATCGTGCTCAGGCGCTTATCGCAGAAATTGATGGGGCGTATCGATCGGAATTACCGTTTCGTCATGGGTTTCAATGGCGGCTTGATCGCTTTCGGAGCTTTTGGCTTACTGCCTCCGGCGACCTCAGCGCTGCTGCACAACGGTTCCACCTTGCTTCTGAGCATGGATTGCCTGACCCCGCTTCTGCCGACAGCACCGCAGCGCGGGTAGGCTGCCCCGGAAAACATCTGATGAAATAATGAGGCTGGCCGGTTATACTGCCCAGGTGAAAAAGAACCGGCCAGCTCCCTTTTTATTTCCTTTTGCGCCCGTAGTGGATTTTTATTCCCATGGTCACTATAATAAAAGAGATGTGATTATCTATGAATGGGAAAGATGAAACATGATCTCGCTACATCAAAAACCGCCTGCGCATCACCGTGCCGCTTCTGGTGATCGGCGGGGTACTGACGTGGTTTGCCATCGTCCATGATAACGGTTTCCAGATCATCTGGCGTTATTTATATCCTGATGGCCCTGGAAGGCTTCCGTCTGCCGCAATCGGTCTCCTATGCCGTCGGAGCGGCAGCAACCATCCTGTTGCTTGTGACCTATCTGGTCGCTTTGCTGCGGAAACAACCGTCTTCTTGTATCATAAAGTGAGAGCGTAAGGCGCGCCGGGCAGCTGTCCGGGTGAAAGGAAGGATCAAAATGAAGATCTATCAGGTATCGACCCTCCAGGCTCTGGCGCTGGGCTATTCCCGGGCGGTGGTCACGGTAGGAGAACTGCTGCAGCATGGCAATATCGGGCTGGGCACCTTTGAAGACGTGAATGGGGAAATGATCGTCGTCGATGGGGAATGCTACCGGGCAACCGAGGACGGGACGGCGCAAGCCGCGGATCACGCCATGGGAGTACCCTTTGCCGCGGTGGCCAGGGCCGGCGCGGACGCGGGCTTCACGATCGGCAGTATCGCAGATATCGGCAGGCTGAAAGAGGTGCTCACGCTGAAGATCGAAGAGGGCTTCGGCCTGAACAGCATGCACATCGCGCGGATCGACGGGACTTTCAGCAAGGTATGCGCCCGCTCCGAATCCGCCTATCGTTCACATCACGTCGATCTGAAGGACATCCTGTCCAAGACCCAGCGGGATTTCCTATTTGAGAATATCACCGGTACGCTGGTGTGTGTTTATTATCCCGACTATATGGACGGGATCAACGCGCCGGGGTGGCACGTGCATTTTCTTTCCCGGGACCGTACGAAAGGCGGCCACGTCTTTGACCTGGTGATGACCAGCGGTAAGATCCGGGTGACCCGCGTCAACCGGATCGAGATCCAGCTGCCGAGCGAGCCGGCTTTTGACACCTATTCCCTGAAGGAAGCCTCCGGCAGCGATATTAAAAAGGTCGAACAGGGAGACGGCAAGCACTGACGAAAGGGGAGAGGCCCATGGAGATCACGCAAACTTTCTATGATGAGATGGCAACGCAATACGAGCAGCTTTTCCAGGACTGGCAGGCGACGACGCGGGAGCAGGCGGCGATCCTGCAAAGGCTTTTCGCGGAGCGTGGTTTCGATCAGACCGCCCGGATCCTGGATTGTGCCTGCGGGATCGGCACGCAGGCCATCGGCCTGGCGTCCTGCGGTTATCCGGTGACGGGTTCGGACATCAGCGAGAAAGAACTGGAGCAGGCCCGGGAACGGGCGGCGGAAAGCGGCGTCCGCATCCGTTTGGAGCGCGCGGATTTCCGGGCTCTGGAGAAGATCTTTCCCGAGCAGTTTGAGATCGTGATCGCCATGGATAACGCTTTGCCGCATATGCTCTCGTCACAGGATCTGGAGACGGCAGTCAGGAGCATCGTGGGCAGGGTGAAGCCCGGCGGGATCTTTGTGGCCAGCATCCGGGATTACGACAGCCTGCTCACCAGCAAGCCGCCTTATTCACCTCCCTATATTCATCAGACTGGCGGTGGCCAGCGGGTCTCCTTCCAAACCTGGCAGTGGGAAGGGGAGCACTATCAGCTGACGCAGTATATCATCAGCGATGAAGAGGCGCTCAGGATCAGTAAATTCGTCTGTGAATACCGCGCCGTCCGCCGGGAGGAGCTGACGGATCTGCTCCTTGCCGCCGGTTGCCGGAACGCGGTGTGGAAATTCCCGGAAGAAACCGGCTTTTACCAGCCGATCGTGGTCGCCGCTAAGTGACGGGGCTTCACTTGCGGGCAGACCCTGTCTTCGTTATAATAATCGCGGGAAACGTGCCGGAACCGGATAGGGACCGGCTTATCAAGAGAAGGAGAGCCAGAGGGAAACGATGGGAGAACGTGAATTTGCCGGGATCTTTTTTCCGATTTACGACCGCAAGATCACGGCCGGCGAGATCCGTTTTAAGGAGATCGGCCTGCCACTCAATGATTTTACCATGATGTGTACGACGCGGGGACATCAGCCCGCTGACAGCGTGATCCGGCATCTTTGCGATTCCATGAAGTTAGATGAAGAGGAACGGAAGCTGTTCCTGTCGTTCCTGCGGGACGAATAGCAGCCGGAAGGAAAGGTGTGTGAAATGAAAGAAGGAACTCTGATGGATCTCATCCTGAAACGGCGCAGCGTCCGTAAGTATACGGAAGAGGCGCTGACGGATGAACAGATCGAAGCCGTGGTACGGGCAGGACTCCTGGCCCCCAGCGGTAAAAATGCCAAGCCCTGCCGCTTGATCGTGGTCCGGGACCGCGCGGTCCTGGAGAAACTTCCGGGCATCAAAGCTGCCGGCGGCGCATTCCTGAAGGACGCGGCGGCAGCGATCGTCGTTTCCGGTGATACCAGGGTCAGCGATACCTGGATCGAGGACTGCTCGATCGCGCTTAGCTTTATGATGCTGGCCGCGGCGGAGCAGGGACTCGGTTCGTGCTGGACGCAGGTGCATCTCCGCAAAGACGCCGCCGGTAAGGACGCGGAGGATAATCTGCGGGAGCTCCTGAACATGGAGCCGCAGCTGCGCACAGTGGGGATCCTCGCGCTCGGTATTCCGCAAAAGGAGCCGGAAGCGCACCGGCCGGAGGACGCGGATTTTGGGCAGGTACGTGTCGTTTAGAAAAAGAAAAACCCCCGCCTGCCGCGGAGGTCAGAAGCAGATCAGTCACTCGGCCATAGCCTGGCGAATGACAGCGAGCAGCTGCGGATAAGTATCCGCAGTCGGCAGATCCGGATAATCCTTGCGGATCTGTTCCGTGCTGCGGAAGAGGACGCCGGTCTTACTGGCTAAGAGCATCTCCAGATCATTATAGCTGTCGCCGACGGCCAGGGTCTCATAGCCCATCGCCTGAAAAGCTTTGACCGTTGTTAGTTTGGAATGGGCGGCGCGCATACGAAAATCGCTGATATATCCATCGTCTCCGATTACGAGCTCATTGCAGAGCAGAGTCGGGTTGCCGAGCTTCTGCATCAGAGGCCGCGCGAACTGGGTGAACGTATCGCTCACGATCACGGCTTGGGAAAAAGAACGGAGTTCATCTAAGAACTCCCGGGCTCCGGGCAGCGGATCGATATGGGAGATGGTCTCCTGGATCTCACGGATGCCGAGTTTATGGTGGCGCAGGAGCTCCAGGCGGTAGCGCATGAGTTTATCGTAATCGGGTTCGTCCCGGGTGGTGATGCGGAAACTGGCGATTCCGGTCTCCTCCGCAAAGGCGATCCAGATCTCGGGAACGACGACACCTTCCATATCCAGACAGTTCATAATCATGATAGCGACTCTTTTCCTCTTTAATGTGCTAAAACGTATTTCGTTTATTATTGTAAAAAATAGCCGGCTTGTCAACCCCTGACCGGCTTTTCAGAGATAGGAATTCTATGCTGCAAATCCGCGACATATCCAAAAAATACATAACCGGTGGCCTTGAACAGATGGCGCTCGACGGGGTCAGTCTCGATCTGCGGGATAATGAGTTCGTGGCGATCCTGGGACCGAGCGGCTCGGGTAAAACGACCCTGCTCAATATCATCGGTGGTCTGGACCGTTACGATACCGGCGACCTCATCATCAACGGTGTCAGCACCAAGAACTACCGGGACCGGGACTGGGACTCCTATCGGAACCACACCATCGGTTTCGTCTTCCAGAGCTATAACCTGATCCCGCACCAGACGGTGCTGGCTAACGTGGAACTGGCGCTGACCATCTCCGGCATTTCCCGTTCCGAACGCCGCCGCCGGGCCCAGGAAGCTTTGGTAAAAGTCGGCCTTGGGGAACATATCCATAAGCGGCCGAACCAGATGTCCGGCGGACAGATGCAGCGCGTCGCGATCGCGCGGGCGCTCGTGAACGACCCCGATATCCTGTTGGCAGACGAACCGACCGGCGCTCTGGATACGGAGACCTCCATCCAGGTCATGGATCTGCTGAAGGAAGTCGCACGCGACCGCCTGGTCGTAATGGTCACGCATAATCCGGAATTAGCCGAAGAATACGCGACCCGCATCGTAAAACTGCGGGACGGGAAGATCATCGCCGACAGCGATCCGATCCCGGCTGCGGAAATAGCAGGCGCCGCGGAAGGAGTACACCGCAATTTCGGGCGGGCTTCCATGTCCTTCCTGACTTCACTGGCCCTGAGCGCCAACAATCTCCGTACCAAAAAAGCGCGGACGATCTTAGTTTCTTTCGCCAGTTCCATCGGCATCATCGGCATCGCGCTGATCCTGTCACTTTCCAACGGCGTCAACCAGTATATCCAGAATATTGAAGAGCAGACGCTTTCCGAGTATCCTCTGGTCATCCAGAAGAGCAGTTTTGATCTGGCGTCCCTCATGAGCATGGAACTGGAGGAAACGGAGGAAGAGGAAGAAGAGGAAGAAACGGAAGTACGGGTGACGGAACGGCCGATCGTCAAGAATATGTTCTCCCGCGTCGATAATAATGATCTGGCTTCACTGAAGCAATATCTGGACAGTCCCGCGAGCGGGATCCGGAAATACGCCCGCTCCGTGGAATATGGATATAATATCACGCCGCTCATCTACCGTGAGGACGGGAACAAAGTCCGGCAAGTCAGCCCGGATCCCAATATGGATGCTTTCGGGGTGAATATGGAAGGTTATGCCATGATGGGTTTCAACATGGATTTCTTCCATGCCTTGCCGGAAGAGGAAGATCTCTACCGGAACCAGTATGATCTGTTAGCCGGCAGCTGGCCGGATCAGGCGGATGAATGCATCCTGATCCTTTCTTCCCCGGATCACATCAGCGATCTGCTCCTCTATACGCTGGGCCTGAAGGACGCCGCGGAATACGACCGCATGATCCAGCAGTTCGCCAACGGGGAGAATGTGGTCATCGAGGAGCATGAGATCGGGAACTATCAATATACTGATTTTTTAGGGATTTCCTTCCATGTTGTAAACTCTGCTGATTGTTATGTTTACGATCGGGAATATAAGGTCTGGACCTCCAAGACGGACGATGAAGCCTTTATGAAGAAGCTCGTCCGGGAGTCCGGGGAACTGAAGATCGTGGGGGTAGCCGCGCCACAGGAGAACGCGAAAGCAACCATGCTTTCCGTCGGGATCGGTTATCATCCCGCGCTGATCGCTTACGTCGTGGAGCAGGCGGAAGCCTCCGACATCGTGAAAGCGCAGCAGCAGGCGCCGGAGATCAACGTCTTCACCGGCAAGCGGTTCGATGATAGCGAGAGCGCGCCGGATCTGGATCTTTCCAAACTCTTCCACGTCGATGAGGACGCCATGGAGAAGGCCTTCTCCTTCGATGAGAGCAAGTTGCAGCTGGACGCCTCCGCGCTCACTTTCCCGGAAGATCTGGATCTCGCCAATACACTCGATCTCGGCAAACTGGCGCAGAACCTGCCGCAGCCGGACGCGGAAGCGTTGACCAACCTGCTTTCCGGCGTGAACGTACAGTTCTCCCAGGAAAATATGGAGGTGCTGTTCCGCAATCTGCTGGCTGGTTATGAGACCTACGCGCAGGGCGACCCGGCCACGGATTACAGCAAGCTCGGGGACGCGGTAGAAGAATATATCCAGAGCGAGGCGACGCGCCGTATGATCGAAGGCCGCCTCGGCGACCTGGTACGTCAAAGCGGGATCGCCGGCATCGCGGAAGATGAATTGCAGAGCCTGGCGGAACAGCTTCTTGCCGGTTACCAGGACTACCTCATCAGCCTGATCCGTCAGTCCCAGGCCGGCGTGCCGGCCGGAGAGCCCGGAGAAGGGCAGGAGGCAGGGGAAACGCCGCCGATCGTAATGCCGGACCTCTCCACCAGCGTCCGGGATTATCTGGCGACGCCGGAAGCCCAGGCTTTGCTGCAGGGGGCGACGACGGATCTGGCGACGCAGCTCTCTACGGTCGAGATCGATCCCGAAGAGCTGCAAGCCCTGGCGGCCGACCTGTCCGGCGGTTACGTCTATTACGCCCAGGAAAACGGCAAACCGGATCCGGAGAAGATCCAGGCTTCTTTCCAGGCTTATCTGGCGACGCCGGCAGCGCAGCAGATGATCACGGAGGGCGTAAAGGAAGTCCTGAACGTCGATGAGATCAGTGAAGAGCTCACGAAAGGGGTCACGGAACTGATCGGGAATTATTCCGGTGCCCTTGGGCAGGCGATCGGGACGGCGCTGGAAAGCGCGATCACTTCCTACGCCGGCTCGTTGGAAGGGGCGATGACCCAGATGATGGAGCAGCTCGCTACCGGCATGCAGGATGCTTTCCAGTTCGATGCCGATGCCCTGCAGAAAGCTTTCCAGGTCGATATGGATGAGAAGGAACTGGAGGAACTGTTCAATTCGCTCCTCTCCGGCGGCAACGCCACTTATGAAGGCAATCTCCGTAAACTCGGTTACGCGAAAGCAGACGATCCCTACGCGATCACGATCTATCCCCGGAATTTCGAGGGGAAGAACAGCATCATCGCGTTGCTGAACGATTATAACGCCCGCATGGAAGAAGGCGGGGAAGAGGAGAAGGTGATCACCTTTAACGACCTGGTGGGAACGCTGATGAGCTCCGTGACCAATATCGTCAATTCCATCAGCTATGTGCTCATCGCTTTCGTGGCGATCTCTCTGGTGGTCTCTTCGATCATGATCGGCGTCATCACCTATATCAGCGTCCTGGAGCGGACCAAGGAGATCGGGATCCTGCGGGCGATCGGCGCTTCTAAACGGAATATCTCGCAGGTCTTTAACGCCGAGACGTTCATCATCGGGCTCTTTGCCGGTCTGATCGGGGTCGGACTCTCGCTGCTGCTCTTGATCCCGGGGAACGCGCTCATCTGGGCTTTGACCGATAATCCGGATATCCGGGCCCGGCTGCCGATACTGGCTGCCTTCGCTTTGATCGGGCTCAGCATCCTGCTGACCGTGCTGGGCGGTTTGCTCCCGGCCGGCAAGCTTCCCGTAAGGACCCGGTGACCGCGCTGAGAAGCGAATAGACTGCATATTTATACAGACGGTTGAAACTGTATTCTTCTCATGCTATACTCGTGTCAAAGCGGAACGAGCCGTGCATTTCTGTTCTCAGGCCACATCGCCTGCTATATAAGCAGGATTTATAGATTTATATAATTATTAAATAGTGGCGAGAAGAATAGGGCTAAGATATAATATTCTGTAAATAGTATCGTAAGAAAACTCAGGGAGGAGCTGCCTATGAGTGATACCATGCGATTTGTCATCAAGAAGCTGCTGATCGGAGTGCTGGTCGTCTTGTTTGTCTCGGCCCTGGTCTTTTCCATCATGCAGCTGATGCCGGGTGACACGATCTCCCTCATGTTCCCGGAAGGTTCCCGCGTGTCAGCGGAAAAGATCGCTGAGATGAAAACCAAATGGGGCTTGGATCAACCGCCGGTCGTGCAATTCTTTTACTGGTTAAAGAATATCCTGCACGGTGATTTCGGCACTTCCATCGTCCTGAAGAAGGACGTGAATACCCTGATCGCAGACCGGCTTCCCTATACCCTGGCTTTGACGGGGTTGGCCCTGGCGTTGAATTACCTGATCGCCATTCCGTTGGGGCTCATTGGGGCGGTAAAGAAAGATAAAGCGCCGGATCATATTATGAAAGGCATCACCTTCGTCCTTTATTCGACTCCCAGTTTCCTGCTCGGCATCATTCTCATGTACTTGATCGCGATCAAGTTGAAAGCCCTGCCGATCTCCGGGTATTCCGGATTCAGTTCTCTGATCCTGCCGGCCTTGACGATCGCGCTTCCCGGCGCTGCTTCCACCTTCCGGATCGCGCGTTCAGAGATTCTGGACGTTATGGATGAGCGTTACGTCACAACCGCTTACGCGAAGGGCCTGCCGCGCCGGCAGGTGCTCGTGAAGCATATCCTCCGCAACGCGATGATCACGGTCACGGTGATGTTCTTCCTGTCGCTTCCCTGGCTGATCGGCGGCTCGGTCATCGTGGAGAATCTTTACGCGCTGCCGGGTCTCGGCAAACTCCTCTTACAAAGCATTCAGAAGCAGGACTTCCCGCTGGCCCAGGGCATTATCCTCATGATTACGGTCATGACGGTCATCTGTAATATTCTCGGCGACATCGTTTCCGGCATCCTCGATCCGAGGATCCGGCTGCAGTAGGGGGGTGAACCGGATGAAGACAAAAAAAGCACCCAGTACGAAATTGGGACGGATGCTGCGGCAACCGAGCTTTATCATCATTCTCATCATGACGGGACTTCTGATCTTCGCAGCGATTTTCGGACCTTATCTGCTGCCGCATGACTATGCGACCCAGAATCTTGCCAATCAGTTCGCTTCCCCCAGTGCCGAATATCCTTTCGGCACCGACCAGTACGGCCGTTGCATCTTCTGCCGCATCATCTATGGCTCGCGTATCGCCCTGAAGGTCGGCTTGATCGCGGTCGGCATCGAAGCCGTCATCGGGGTGACGCTCGGCCTCATCTCCGGTTGGTATGGTGGCCCGATCGATAAGGTCGTACAGTTTGTCACCGACGTGACCTGGGCGATCCCGCCGATCATCCTCTCCATGGCCATCATCATGCTGCTCGAACCTTCTTCGGAAAACATCGCGATTTCCATTGCGCTGGTCAGCTGGGGCCAGCTGGAAAAGATCGTGCGCTCCAAGACCATGGCCCTGAAGAACCTCTCCTATATCGACGCGGCGCGGATCTACGGGGAAAGCTCCGCCAGCATTCTTTTCCGGTATATCCTGCCGAATCTGATGTCGACGATCGTCATCATGCTGACGCTGGCCCTGCCCGGCGCCATGCTCTCCACCACGATGATGAGCTTCCTGGGATTGGGCTCACAGCCGCCGTCGCCGGATTGGGGCATGATCGTTTCCGAAGGCGTGAAGTATCTCCGGCAGTCTCCGTGGATCTCGATCGCGACCGGCTTGGCTATCCTGTGGGCCGTGCTGAGCTTCAACCTGTTTGGTGAGAAGATCAAAGACCTCATCGATCCGAAGATGAGAGTGTAGTGAGGCCTGCCATGAGTGAAGAAATCCTGAAAATACGCGATTTAGCGATTGAATTTAACGTTCCGGCCGGGATCGTAAAGGCGGTCGACGGCGTCAGCTTTGATATTAAGAAAGGGGAAGTGTTCGCGTTGGTCGGTGAGTCCGGCTGCGGGAAATCTACCACAGCCATGGGCATCATGCGGCTGATCAAGGAACCCGGCCGCATCTCCGCGGGCAGCGTTGACTTCGACGGCACGGATCTGGTTCAACTTTCGGAAGATGAGATCACGAAGATCCGCGGGAAAGAGATCGGTATGATCTTCCAGAATCCCTTGGACTCCCTGAACCCCGTTTATACTGTCGGTTACCAGATCAGCGAAGGCTTGATCGTGGATAAAGTGCCGAAAGCGGAAGCCTGGCGTCTGGCGGCGGACGTGCTGCACGACGTGCAGATCCCGGACGTAAATGAGCGGCTGAAATCCTACCCGCATGAGATTTCCGGCGGTATGCGGCAGCGCGTCATGATCGGTATGATGCTTTGCCGCAACCCGAAGCTGTTGATCGCCGACGAACCGACAACGGCGCTCGACGTGACCATCCAGGCGGGCATCATCGAGCTCATGAACGAGCTCCGGCGCGAGTATGGGTCGGCGATCCTCCTGATTACCCACGATTTCGGCATCGTTGCCGATATCGCCGACCGCGTGGGCGTAATGTACGCCGGACGGCTGATCGAAGTCGGCGACGTTTTCGAGATCTTCGATCATCCGCGACATCCCTATACGAGCCTGCTCATGAAGGCGCTGCCGACCATCACGAAGGAGGAAGGCCGGCTGGAGACCATTCCGGGATCGGTGCCGAACCTGGTCGATCTGCCGCCGGGCTGCAATTTTGCCGACCGCTGTCCATACGCGGATGAAAACTGCCGCCGGGTAAAACCGGAACTGAAAGAAGTGGCCGCCGGGCACTTCTGCGCCTGCCTGAGGGAAGAAGGTGATGCGCGCCATGAGTAAAGAAGTATTGGTACAGATCGAAGGGCTGAAACAGTATTTTCCAATCAGAAGCGGTGGGAAAAGGACCTTCGTAAAAGCAGTCGACGATGTGGATCTCACCATCTACCGGGGAGAGACGCTGGGCTTGGTCGGGGAATCCGGTTCCGGTAAGACCACGCTCGCGCGCGCCATTCTCGGTCTGCAGAAACCGACGGCCGGCAAGGTGATCCTACTTGGCAAGGACGTCTGGGATAAGAAGAATAAGAAAGCGCTGCAAGGCCACGTCGGGGCGGTCTTCCAGGATCCGGCGTCTTCGCTGAATCCCCGGACCACGGTCTATCGCTCGCTGGAGCGGCCGTTGGAGATCGCCGGACATAATAAGAAAGAAGCGCGGGAACTGATCTACCGGGTCGCCGACCGTATCAATATCGGCCGCGAGCTTCTGGAACGATTCCCGAACGAACTCTCCGGCGGCCAGCAGCAGCGCATCAGCGTTGCCCGCGTCATTTCCCAGCAACCGGAACTGGTCGTATTGGACGAACCGACCAGCGCTTTGGACGTTTCCGTGCAGGCGCAGACTCTGAACGAGCTCCTGAAACTGCAGGAAGACTACGGGATGGCCTATCTCTTCATCACGCATAACCTTTCGGTCGTCCGCTATATGTCCGACCGTATCTGCGTGATGTACGGCGGGAAGGTGATGGAGATCGGTACGGTTTCCGACGTATACGATCACTATCTGCATCCCTATACTTTCGGCTTGTTTACGTCGATCCCGCCGCTCCATCCACGGGACCGTTTTCGCAAGAAATACCTGCTGACGGGTGACATGCCCAGCCTGATCGGGATCTCGGAAGGCTGCCGGTTCGCGTCCCGCTGCCGGTACTGTGAAGAAAAATGCCATAAAGAGACACCGGCGCTGAAGCACGTGGGCGGTGAGCATTACTGCGCCTGCCACTTCGCGGGTGAATTGGATTTTGATTGACCTTGAACCTTATTGAAAACGGGGAGGAGAACGATGCATTTTACACCTGAAAAGATCAAAGCCTTCCGGGAGCAGGTCGCTGCTTTATTAGCGGACTGGCAGGTGCCGTCGATCACGCTCGGCATCATCGAGAACGGGGAGACGGTCTATACCGGGGCCGTTGGCAGCCGCGACCTGGAGAACGGGATCGCGGCGGATGAAACGACGCTCTATATGATCGGCAGCTGCACGAAAGCTTTTACGGCGGCGCTGGCGGCGATCCTGGTCGACCGGGGTCTGTTGGACTGGGACGAACCGCTCATTCACTACGTTACAGGCATCGATTTTTACGATGATTACGTGACGACGCACGTCACCATGCGGGATCTTCTCTGCCATCGGACCGGTATGCCGCGGCATGAACTCTCCTGGTACGGCACCGGTTTCACCCGGGAAGAAATCATGGAGAATTACCGCTTCCTGGAGCCGAATAAACCTTTCCGGACGACTTACCAGTACTCGAATCAGTGCTTCATGTACGCGGGCAAGGTCATCGAGACCCTGTTCGGCAAACCCTATGAAGAATGCCTGCAGGAATACATCTTTACGCCGCTGGGCATGACCCATACCACGCCTTTCCTCTACGACATGGTGCAAAGCGGCCATGCCGCGCTTCCGTATTCGCAGGAAGACGTTTACGCCGTGACCGCGCCGCCGGTCCGCGTCCCCTATTATGAGAGCACTCCCGGTGAACTGGAGAGCCGTACATCCTGCATCTTCGCTTCTGCCGGCAGCATCTGTTCCTGCTCCGAAGACATGATGAAATGGGTGAGCTTCCATCTGAATATGGGACTGGTAGACGGGAAACAGGTCATCTCCCGGGAGAATATGTTCGAGATGCATAAGATGAATATGCTCTGCGGCGAAATGATGGAGCCCAACGTGAGGACAGCTCCGGAGAGTGACGTCACGCCGGTTTCCGCCTATGGCCTGGGTTGGGGCGTGGACATCTACCGGGGCCGGAAATGCGTGAATCACTCGGGTGGCATCGACGGTTTCATCACCTATACGGCCTTTTTCCCGGAACTGAATTGCGGCCTTTTCCTGAGCGTCAACAAATTCGAAATGTTCCTGCCGCTGGTCGTGAAGAACATGGTGCAGGATATCCTGCTAGGCTGTGAAGGGGAGACGGACTGGGCAGCGCGCTGCCGGAAAGCCTGCGAAGCCTTCAAGGCACCGCGTGATCCCAACGCCCCGCATCCTTATCTGGGAAAACAGCTGCCGGACGCGCCGCTTTCCTGCGCACTCACGGAGTATACCGGGGTCTATGAGCATAAAGGCTACCGACCGTTCCCGGTGCGGGAAGAGGGCGGCCGCCTCTATGCCACGCTGATGGGCAGGGAAGTCGAACTCAAGCATTTCCATTACGATGCCTTTACGCTGGATCTGGGCTTGGATGATATTCCGCCGGAGATCCCCGTCGTGTTTAACGTAGACGGAAAGGATCACCGGATCCACAACGTGGATATCATGTTGCTGCAGGAACCCGGCGCGCCATACACGCGGTTTCAGAAGAAAGGATAAAAGGTGGCTGTGAGAGGATCGGCAGGCCGGTCCTCTTTACGGATATATGGCAGGTAGTTTGCTCTTGGTATGATTTATAAGGAGAAACAGAGTATGAACAAAGCGATTTTAGTCGATAACGCGCCGGCAGCGGTCGGTCCCTACGTCCATGCGGTAGAAGCGGGAAATACCCTTTATTGCTCAGGCCAACTCGGCCTGGATCCGGCAACCGGGGAACTGCCGGAAGGCGTGGAAGCCCAGGCGGTCCAGAGTCTGGCCAACCTGAAAGCGGTCCTGGAAGGCGCCGGATACGCGATGAGCGACGTGGTAAAGACGACGGTCTTCATCGACAATATGGATGATTTCGGGAAGGTGAATGCGATCTACGCGGCGGCTTTCGGTGATCACAAGCCGGCCCGTTCCTGCGTGGAAGTCGCCAAGCTCCCGAAGGGCGGCCTGGTCGAGATCGAGTGCGTCGCGGTGAAATAGGATATCCGCCTTATGCGGCCGGCTTGCCGGCGAATGCCTTTCAATCTCGGCGAATGTTGTTCAATAAGATCCGTTTTCGGTATTTATTGAACCGGTTCCACGATAAAAACGACTTTCAGTGAACAGATCCGTAAAGAGTTTATTCATTGAAAGTCGTTTTTCGTCTTTATGGCCGAATCAGAACAGCAAGGCGTTGGCGATGTTGAAGAAGACGAGCAGCGACAGGGCGTCGACGATGGTGGTGATGAACGGGGACGCCATGACCGCCGGGTCGAAGCCGAGCCTCTTGGCACACATCGGCAGCGTGCAGCCGACGATTTTGGCCAGTACGACGGTGAGACCCATGGTCAGGCAGACGACAGCGGCGACCAGCGGGGTGACCGACGTATTCTTCATGAATGAATAGTCGACCAGCATGATCTTCACGAAACAGGCAAAGGCCAGGCAGATACCGCACATGACCGAAGTACGGATCTCCTTCCAGATCACCAACGGCAGATCCGAGAAATCCAGTTCGCCGAGCGAGATGGCACGGATGATGGTGACCGAGGACTGGGAACCGGAATTACCGCCGGTATCCATCAGCATCGGGATGAAAGCGGTCAGCACCACCTGGGCGGCCAGGGCGTTCTCGAAACCGGTGATGATCATGCCGGTAAAGGTAGCGGAAACCATGAGCAGGAGAAGCCAGGGGATCCTCTGCTTGAAGAGGTCGAAAGGCGACGACTTCAGATAGGTCTTGCTGCCGGACGGCGTCATACCAGCCATGATCTCGATATCTTCCGTGGCCTCTTCTTCAATGACGTCCATCGCGTCGTCGAAGGTGATGATACCGACGATGCGGTTATCGCTGTCGACGACCGGCAAAGCCAGGAAGTTATACCGTTTCAGTTTCTGGGCGACTTCTTCGCTGTCCTCCAGGGTATTGACGCTGATCACGTTGGTATCCATGATCTCCGCGATCGGCGTCGCGTCGCTAGAGACGAGCAGGATGTCTTTCAGGGAGACCGAACCGATCAGTTTGCGGCGGTCGGTAACGTAGAGCGTGTAGACCGTCTCCTTATCCAGCGCCGTCCGCCGGATGTGGGTGATCGCTTCACCGACCGTCATATCCGCGCGCAGCGAGATATACTCGGTGGTCATGATCGATCCCGCGGAATCTTCCGGATAGCGCAGGATCTCGTTGATCTCTTTCCGCAGGTCCGGATCGGCCTGGGCCAGGATGCGTTTCACGACGTTAGCCGGCATCTCCTCGACCAGGTCGACGGCATCGTCGACGTAGAGTTCCTCGATGACCTCATGCAGCTCGTAGTCCGAGAAGCCTTTAATCAGCAGCTCCTGCAGATCGGAATCCATCTCCACGAAGGTCTCGGCGGCCATGTCCTTCGGCAACAGGCGGAACAGAAGCGGTATTCGGTCTTCTTCCATATCTTCGAAGACCAAAGCGACGTCAGCCGGGTTCATCGTCACGAGCATGTCTTTAATAGTTGAATACTTTTTCTCCGCCAGCAAAGTGGTGAGCATGGTATCCAGGGTGACTGTGAGATCCGCCATTTCCGTTCCTCCTTTCCACGATTCGAGATAAAAACGCCGAAGGGCGCGGCGATAAAAAAGCGACCCTTCTGTTCCGTAGGGCCGCGTAATCATGCGTTGCGGCGCAGGATAAGCGGTTGCTCTTCCTGCGGGGTAACCGTTACAAGCTTTAGCATCGCCGGGCGATGAAACTGCGTTAGATAATACCTTGTTTTCGATATTACCTGCTCAAACCAACTTGCGGTGTCTCCACCACTTCGCGGCAGCAGTCCGTATCCCTGGCGGTAGCCTTACCTACCGGAATCATATATAGCTTAACAAAACAATTCTAAGCGCAATCAGAAAGCCTGTCAACACCTCCGAATGAGAAAATTACGCCGCTTCCGGCAAATCTTTCCGAAAGGGGATAAATGTGATAAACTGAAACAGAAGAGGAGGGAAACGAGCGTGAAGATCTTGTTCTATGGGGACTCCAATACCTATGGCTTTGATCCGCGGGAATATGGCGGCGGCCGCTATCCGCGGGGCGTGCGCTGGACCGGGAGGCTGGCCGCAGCCGAACCGGGCTGGGAGATCATAAACCGCGGTTTGAACGGGCGGCAGGTGCCCGATATAAGGAGAACCGTCGTCCGGCAGCAGGTGGAAGCGATGCTCCGCGCGGAGCTGCCGCTTGACCTGACAGCGGTCATGCTGGGCACGAACGACCTGCTTCTGACCGCCGATCCGGACGCGGCGGAAACCGTGGCCAGGATGGAGGCCCTCCTGACGTTCCTGCAGGAAGAGTTCCCGGAGATGGCGCTCCTATTGATCGCCCCGCCGCTGCTCTTCCGCGGACCGGATGAGGTCTGGGATCCGGCTTTCCCGCCGGCGCAGTTCCGGCGCTGGCAGGCGGAGAGCGAAAGCTTAAATCAAGGTTACCGGCAGCTGGCGGAGCGTCTGGGCATCCGTTTTTGTGACAGCGGGGATTGGGGGATCGCGATGGGCTTCGATCTCGTGCATTTTTCGGAAGCCGGACACGCGGAATTCGCCCGGCGGATCGCGGAAGAACTGAAGAAAGCATTAGAATATTAATTAGGATATTAATAAAAGACAGAACGAATGAGGAGAAGGCAAATGGCAAAGATGATAGAAAAGAACGATGTGCTGCACGGGTTCCGGGTCCTGGCAATCCGGGACGTCCCGGAACAGGAGGGGACTCTTTATGAGATGGTGTTCGAGCAGAATGGGGCGCAGCTGCTCTGGTTGAAGCGCGAAGATGACAATAAGTCCTTTGGCGTCACATTTCCCACCGTTCCCCAGGACGACACCGGCGTCTTCCATATCCTGGAGCATTCGGTCCTGAACGGCTCTGAGAAATACCGGGTCAAGGAACCGTTCGTGGATCTGCTGAAGAGTTCGCTGCAGACCTTCCTGAACGCCATGACCTTCCCGGATATGACCTCTTATCCGGTGAGTTCCCGCAACGATCAGGATTTCCTGAACCTGATCGACGTCTATCTGGACGCGGTTCTGCATCCGCTCTGCGTGCAGGATCCCTTTACCTTCCGGCAGGAAGGCTGGCGTTACGAACCGACGGAGGAGGGGATCATCTATAACGGGGTCGTCTATAACGAGATGAAAGGCGCGTTCGCCTCGCCGGATGAGATCATGGAAACGGAGATCGACCGGCTGCTCTATCCGGACAACTGCTATGGTTATGTTTCCGGAGGAGACCCGGCCCATATCCCCGAGCTGACCTACGAGCAGTTCCTGGCCAGTTACCGGAAGCATTACCATCCCACCAACGCACATTTCTTCCTGGACGGAGCTTTGGACATCGAGGCGGTGCTGGCTTTGATCGAAAGCTATCTGGCGGATTATGGCCCCGGCGAACGTGCTGAGGCGATCCCGCTGCAGAAGCCGGTCACGCCGCCGGAGAAGACCGTCCGGTATGGCATCACGCCGGAAGAGGAGGGAGAGGACCGGGTCGTGCTTGCCAAGAGCTGGGTCTACGGACGCTTTGACGAGCCGGAGAAGGATATCGCTTTCGCGGCGATCCAGCGGGTCCTGGCCGGCACCAACGAATCCCCGCTGAAGAAAGCGCTGCTGGAGGAGGGCCTGGCGGAAGACGTCGACCTGGACGTCATGGACAGCTCCCTGCAGCATTCCCTGCTCCTGGCGGTCTGGAATACTTCCGAGGAGAAGAAAGACCGGGTCGAGGAAGTGTTGCGCCGGGTCTGGGAAGAAGCCGCGACGGGCCTCGACCATACGCGCCTGCGGGCGGTGCTGAATAAGATGGAATTCCGCTACCGGGAGAAGGATTACGGCGGCACGCCGCTCGGCTTGATGAACGGGCTGAACATGGTCTCCAGCTGGATCTACTACGGCGACCCGCTGCAAAATCTTTCGCAAGCGCCGCTTTTCGAAGAACTGCGGGCGCGGATCGACAGCGGCTGGTTTGAACAGCTCATCCGCACCTATATCATCGAGAGCGGGCATCACGCGGAGGTGACGATGCTTCCTTCCACGGAGTACGGCAGCCGCGTCCGCGAAGAGGAGCGTGAGAAGCTGGCAGCGGTCTGGCAGGCGCTGTCTGAAGATGAAAAGAAGAAGCTGGCGGAAGATTTCGCGGCCTTCCGCGTCCGGCAGGACCAGGAGGACGACCCGGAAGCTACGGCGAGCTTGCCGCAGCTGAAACTCGGCGATCTGGACCGCGGCGTGAGCATCGTCCCGCAGGAAGTCTCCAAGATCACCGGCCGGACCCTGCTCCATCAACCGCTGCCGACGGGCGGAATCCTCTATCTGAATCTCTATTTCGACCTGTCGGATCTGGAGACTGCCGACCTGACCCAGGCCTCTTTCCTGGCTTCCCTGATCGGGCAGGTGGCGACGGCAGAACACGAAGTGATCGCCCTGCGCAACGAGATCGACAGCAAGCTCGGCGCTTTTGGCTGTTCCGCGACGCAGTTCGCCGACGTCAGGAAGCCGGGGGACGCGCGGCCGTATTTAATGGTCGCGATGGCCTTGTTGCCGGAGTATAAAGAAGATGCCTGCGCGCTGCTTGGGGAGATGCTGAACCGGTCGGATTTCTCCAATCAAAGCTATATTCACGATCTCCTCCGCCAGGGTTATCTCGGTGCCAAGCAGAATCTCCCCTATAACGGCACCCAGTATGCCCGGAAAAGGGCGCTTTCTTACTGCATGACGGACAGCTTCCTAGACGAAACGATGCACGGCCTGACCGCCGTGGCCTGGATGAAAGAGCGGGAGGAGAGTTTCACGGAGAGCGGCGCGGCCTTCTGCGCGGGTTTGCAGGAAATGGCCGGAAAGGTCTTTACCCGGGAGCGGGTCACGGTCAGCCTGACCGGGGACGCCGATCCGGAGTGGTTGGAAGAAGTGATCGCGGTCCTGCCGGCCGGGGCGCTGGGCAAACCGGTCCACCGCGTGCTTCCGGCACCGAAGCGGGAAGGCTTCCGTATCCCGGCGGACAGCGGCTTTTCAGCGAGCGCTTTCTCGCTGGCTTCACGGGATGCTTCTTACAGCGGCCTCGCGCCGCTTGCCGCGCAGATCGCGAGTTACGGATATCTTTGGACTGCGGTCAGGGTGCAGGGTGGCGCCTACGATACCAACCTTTCCTTTAACGTTTACGGGGGCGCGGCAGCGACCTCTTACCGGGATCCGTCCCCAGCCCGGACACGTGAGGCTTTCCGTGGGATCGGGTCGGCGCTGCAGGCTTTCTGCTCGTCGGATGAGCCGCTGGATCGCTATATCATCAGCACTTCCGGCGAACTGGATCCTTTAATGACGCCGCGCCTGAAAGGCTTGCGCGCGGCAGCGCTCTATCTTTCCGGACGTACGTCGGCAGGAGAGCAGGAAACGCGGGATACCCTGCTCCAGGCGACAAAGGAAGAACTGGCCGCTTTCGGAACAAAGCTTGACTCCGCCTTTGACGACGCCTGTTTCTGCGTGATCGGCGGCGACAAGCAGATCGAAGACTGCCGGGAATTCCTGGATGAGATCCGCACCGTCTGAGCCTCTGGCCGGCCTGAAAAAACACCTGAAAAAACTTTGTAAGATTATTGTTGACAAGCCAGCGGCAGTGGGATATAATAATCACTGCCGCTGATGCGGTTTATACGGCGTTCCGAGGTAGCTCAATGGCAGAGCAACCGGCTGTTAACCGGTAGGTTGTGGGTTCGAGCCCCACCCTCGGAGCCACTTTTTTAGAAACATTCCTGCCGGTGTGGCGGAATTGGCAGACGCACGGGACTTAAAATCCCGCGATCCTTACCGATCGTACCGGTTCGACCCCGGTCACCGGCACCAATCGATAACGTCGCGCAAGCGCCTGCAATAGATATCGCGGGATAGAGCAGTTGGTAGCTCGTCGGGCTCATAACCCGGAGGTCGAA
>JAFRYQ010000148.1 GCA_017437565.1 Bacillota bacterium | reverse complement strand
TACATGAGTACACCAACACACCAAAAAGTACGCCATCCTCCAGTTAGATATGAGAAGTGATGGCGACTTATAGTTTTACGGAAAAAAGCAACGTGAAGCTATTAAGGGGCTTTATTAAGGTATAGGACGTTATAGTGACTACGGAAATCTCGTCCCGACCATGAAGCCGCTCCGCAAGGGCGGAGCCGCGAAGGCGGAGGAAGCGGAAGAAGCGAAGCCCTTCGACATCACCAAAGTGAAGGTCGAGCCGCTCTTCCAGGATTTCGTCGATTTCGAGACTTTCAGCAAATCCGATTTCCGCGCCGTGAAGATCAAGACTTGCGAAGCGGTGAAGAAGAGCGAAAAACTCCTGAAATTCGTCCTCGACGACGGATCCGGCGAAGACCGTGTGATCCTCTCCGGCATTCACAAGTATTACGAACCGGAAGAGCTGGTCGGCAAGACCGCGCTGGCCATCGTGAACCTACCGCCGCGTAAGATGATGGGCATGCAGTCGAACGGCATGCTTTGCTCCATGATCCACGAGTACGATGGTGAGGAAGCCCTGCAGTTCATCCTGCTGGACGACGCCATCCCGGCCGGGGCCAAGCTGTATTAAGAAAAATAAAAGTGAAGAGGCTGAGCCGGTTCGCTAAGAAAAACCTGAGCGACGATCGTACGATTTACGGTCGCCGCTTTTTATTTATCCCCATCCGGGGCCTGAGACGGGCCATATGGGACTGACATTATGGTATAATTGTCTCATCCGGGAAGAAAAGAGATGCTGGGAATAGGAGTTGGTACCATGAAACAGATCAAGATCCTGCTGTGGTTCGACGTGGAAGATTTCATCACGCCGGAATCCGATGAGGCATTTTTAAAACTGCTGGAGATGCTGGACGGGCTTGGCGTGCGCGCCACGATCAAATTCTGCACGAAGAAAGTGGAGCGGCTGAAAGAGTTGGGACGGGAGGATATCCTGCGGTACCTGCCCAACCATGAATTGGCCTTTCATTCGACGGCGCACAGCGTCCATCCCCTGCCATCGGAGTATCTGGACCGCATGGGCTTCAAGGACGGCACGGAGGAGTTCTATCGCCGGGAGAAACCGGGTTTTGATCGTCTCTCCGCACTCGTCGGACAGCATCCGATCAGCTACGGCCATCCGGGTATGGCCTGGGCACCGCAAGCGTTCGCCGGGGCCAGGGCTATGGGCGTGCCGACCTATTTGGACGCGCATCCCATCCTGAACCTGGACGGGCGGCCTTTCTGGTATGACGGCATCTTTACCATGAGCGGGCTGGCGAATATCTACTGCTCAGATCACGACCCGGATCAGCTCCGGAAAATGCGTGACGCTTTCGAAAACATGGATATGACCGGCGAAGACGTCGTGTTCTTCAGCCTCTATGACCATCCGACGGATCTCTGTACGACGGTGTTCTGGGACCGGATCAATTTCGTGGGAGGTAAGAACCCGGAAGTCTATCAGCCGGCGCCGCTGCGCGCCCCCGGCGAGATGGAAAACAATATCGCCGTCCTGCGCACCTTCATCGCGGAGACCCTGCAGCGCGACAACGTGGAATACATCACGGCGACGCAGGCGATGGCCTATGAAAAAGTTTGCACGAAGCCGGTCACCGCGCAGGATCTGATCGATCATGCCGCCGCCTTTACCGGAGATGTGACCTTTGCCAAAATCGCCGGCCGCATGTTCGCGGCGTCAGAAGTCTTCTCCTTCTTCACGAAATATCTGACCGGACGGGCGCTGCAGCCCGACCTGCTGTACGGACCGGAACAGAATGTGCCTTCCGAAGTTCACGACACGTCGTTCGCGGCAAAAGACCTCGCGGAGGCTGCTTACAGGCAGTTCGATTCCGTCAAAGGTTTTAAACAGCTTAAATCTCTATATCAGGTCGGGGACAGCTGGCTGAACCCGGTCGACCTGTTCTGCATGATGGCTGCATGCGTCGCGACCGGAAAAGAGACCGTTTCCTACCGGATCGGCCGGCTGGCGGCTGCCGACTATGTGGATGACACCCATGATTGGAGCGTCTGGCCCATCTGGGAACCGGGTTTTCAGGCCAGAAACGTCGTCGAACATACGAAGCTGCAGTGTTGGACCCTGAAACCGGTCATCGTGTAAAGAGCCTGATCCTCACGTTTGTCGCCAGCCGGCAGTCTGTCGGGCGGACAGCAGCAAGATGAGCCAGTCGGGGAGGCGGAGGGCTCATCTTTACTTTAAATGAGATTTCGCGCGAAAATCTTTACTTTTTCGTTATGATAATCTATAATAAGTAAAGATTCGGAGGAGGACTGCGACGGATGATTTCATATGAAGGCCTGGAGAAGGCTCTGCGGGAGAAGGGGATCGGGAAAACCGCGCTTTCTAAAGAATTGGGACTTTCCACACGTACCGTGGCCAAGATCGCCAAAGGGGAAAGAATGTCCGAGAGAAGCATTCGGAAGATCGCCGACTACTTGGGAGCGTCTCCGGTAAGCCTGATGAGAGAGCTCTCGGATAATCCCATCCTGCAGGTACTGAGGGATGAAAAGGAAGAGAAGATCTCCGGCGGACTTTATCATGAGCTGCAGGTCCGCATGACCTATAACTCAAATCATATCGAGGGAAGCAGGCTCTCTGAAGAGCAGACCAGGATGATTTTCGAAACCAATACCCTCGATGCCGGAGACGGGATCTCTCTGGATGACGTCTTGGAAACAGCGCACCACTTCCGGGCGATCGATCATGTGATCGATATCGCAGAAGAAGAATTGACGGAAGAAATAATCAAGCGTCTGCACTATATCCTCAAGCATGACACGAAGGATTCAGACCTGGCCTGGTTTGCAGTCGGCGATTACAAAAAGCGTGCAAACATGGTCGGAGGACGGGAAACATCAAAGCCTGCCGAAGTGCCTCGGCACATGAAGGCTCTGCTGGCGGAATACAATGCTAAAATGGGCATTCAGTTGGAAGATATCGTGGAACTGCATGCCGAGTTTGAAAGGATCCATCCTTTCCAGGATGGGAACGGAAGGGTAGGCCGGCTGGTCGCGCTAAAGGAATGCCTGCGGCACCATGTAATGCCGTTTTTGATCGAAGACGCAAAGAAGTATTATTATTACCGAGGTCTCGCGGAGTGGCGGACGGAAAGAGGTTTTCTGATCGGCACATGTCTGGATGGGCAGGATGCCTTCCGGAAGCTGTTGGATATGCTGGAAATACCATACTGAATATCCTGATGCGGTTATTTCCTTTTGCCGCCGGCGGCTTTTTCCCGTATAATTAAAAAATGGGTCCGGGGCATGGGGCATTCCCGGAAAAATCCGCAGTAGATGGAGAGTCTGAATAGAGAATGAGCACCAACAGAAACCGAATCAGTATCATCGCGCAGGTCACCATGCTGATCGCGATCTGCACCCTGGCGACCGGTATCCTGACCCTGTTTACCCAGCGCGCCCGCTCGGAGCTGACCGTGAAAGCGCAGACCGAGGAACTGGCAGAGGGCATCGCGGAGCAGACAGAACTGATCGTACGGGAATATCCGGCCTTCCGCCAGCTTATGCAGTACTGGTATGAACATCCGGACGAGATGGATATCGAGTACGACGCTACTTTTGCGACCGGGGAGAAAACGTCCCAGAAGTGCCGGATCCTGACGGGCCGTCATCCGAACATGGTTTTACAGTACGTGACCAAAGCCCAGTTCGAAGCGCTCCCGGCGGCGGACCAGAAGCTTTACGCGGAGATCACCTATTCCTGGCTGATCACCCGGATCAATGAGCTTAAGCGTATCTATAACGTGAGTTTCCTGTTCTGTGTGTTGACAGACGAAAGCTACGAGGGACAGTTCTTCCTTTTCAGCGCGGCGGATCCGGGCGCGGTACGGGGAACGAATTACGAAGAGGTCTATCCCTTAGGCGTTCAGGTCACGGTGTCGGAGAGCCAGCAGGAAGCGATGCGGCAGGCCAAGGATGAAGGGTCTTATCTGGCGGATGCCGGCAAGTATCTGGACTACTATGTCTATCTGGACGAAGTCGCCGGGCACCCGGTCCTGATCGGGCTGACCTATGACCTTTCGGCGCTGCTGAAAGAGGTCGACGCGGAAACGGCAGAAGAGACCGGGATGGCGATGGCATATCAGGTGGTCCTGTCGGCTTTGTTCCTGCTCATCATCTATCTGTATATCCTGAAACCGCTGCGGGGGGTCCAGCAGAATATCCGCCTGTATCGGGAGACCAAGGACAGCGAAACGGTCATCCGGCAACTGGGAGAAGTGCGGTCGCACAATGAGATTGGCGAACTGGCCGATGACGTTTCCGACCTGGCCGGCGAAATCGACGATTATTTGGGCCGGATCCAGGAAATTACCGCGGAGAAAGAGCGCATCGGCGCCGAACTCTCACTGGCGACCCGCATTCAGAAGGCGATGCTGCCGAGCACCTTCCCACCCTTCCCGGACCGTACGGAATTCGACATCTTTGCCAGCATGGATCCGGCGAAAGAGGTGGGCGGCGACTTCTACGATTTCTTCCTGGTCGATGAGGACCATCTGGTGATGGTCATTGCCGACGTATCCGGAAAAGGCGTGCCGGCGGCGCTCTTCATGATGGCTTCCAAGATCATCCTGGCGAATAACGCCGAGATGAAAAAAAGCCCGGCGCAGATCCTGGCCGATACCAATGCGATGATCTGTGCCAATAATCCGGAAGAAATGTTCGTTACGGTCTGGTTGGGCATCCTGGAGATCTCAACCGGCAAGCTCACGGCCGCCAATGCAGGCCACGAATATCCGGTCCTGCGTAAAGCGGATGGCAGTTTCGAACTGTATAAAGACAAACACGGCTTCGTGATCGGCGGGATGGCCGGCATGAAATACCGGGAATATGAGATCGAGCTGGAACCCGGCGCGAAACTGTTCCTCTATACGGACGGTGTGCCGGAAGCGACGTGTGAAGAGGGCAGCATGTTCGGCATGGAGCGGCTGCTGGAGGCGCTGAATGAGGATGTGGAAGCGGCTCCGAAGCAGATCCTCCGCAACACCCGGCGGGCGGTGGACGCTTTTGTGAAAGAAGCGGAACAGTTCGACGACCTGACCATGATGTGCCTGGAATACAAAGGATGCAAGTAGAGGAAGCGAGGAGGAAGACGATGACAGTTCAGACAAGTGAGCCGGTACGGATTCCGTTGACCGGAAGAATCGATTCAGGGAACGCGCCGGCTGTCGAAGAGCAGCTGCGGGAGGCGCTGGCTGGACGGGAAAACACGCCGGTGATTTTAGACGCGGCGGATCTTAACTATATCTCCAGCGCGGGGCTCCGGGTGATCCTGCGAATCCGTAAGACGCATCCGGAACTGACCATTCAGAATACCAGCCCTGAGATCTATGAGATCCTGGAGATGACCGGATTTACCGAGATGATGACGGTGGAGAAAGCCTACCGGGTCGTATCGGTAGAAGGTTGTGAGGAGATCGGTAGGGGCGCGAACGGGATCATCTACCGTATCGACCAGGACAATGTCGTAAAGGTCTATCGGAACGCGGACGCGCTGGCTGAGATCCAGCACGAACGGGAAGTGGCGCGGCTGGCTTTGATTCTGGGCATCCCGACGGCGATCTCCTATGATGTCGTGCGGGTCGGGGACAGCTATGGTTCCGTTTTCGAACTGCTGAATGCCCGCTCGTTCTCCAAGATCCTGGCGGACGAGCCGGAGAAGATGGACTGGTGCCTGCAGGAATACGTAGGCATGCTGAAACGGATCCATGGCACGCTGGTACCGAAGGGGAAACTCCCGGATATGCGGGAAACAGCGATCGGTTGGGCGCGGTTCGTGCGGGATTACCTGCCGCCGGAAGCCGGGGACAAACTGGTCGCCCTGGTGGAAGCGGTGCCGCAGGACGATCATATGATCCATGGGGATTATCACACCAAGAATCTGGAACTGCAGGGCGACGAGGTGCTGCTCATCGATATGGATACGCTGGCGGTGGGCCATCCGGTCTTCGAGTTGGCGAGCATCTTTAACGCTTTCGTCGGCTTCAGCGAGCTGAATCCGGAACAGATCAAAGCTTTCCAGGGCCTGGACGCCGAGACAGCCAGGAACTTCTGGCGGCGGGCGCTGGCGGCTTATTTGGGGACCAACCGGGAAGAGGTCATCCGCGATGTGGAGAACAAAGCGCGGATCGTCGGCTATACGCGCCTGATCCGGCGTTCCATCCGCCGTCACGGCCTGGAGACCGAAAAGGGTCGCAGGGAGATCGAGCATTGGAAGAAGGAACTGCTCGAACTGCTGGAGCAGACGGACAGCCTGCTCTTCGATCGCGTTGAAGAGGAAAAGGAGGACGGGAGCAAGTTGGAGATCGAAGCCGCAGAAGAAAATCTCCCGCAGGTGATGGATTTCGTGGAATCCAAGCTGGCGGCGGTGGATTGCTCCCCGAAGGCGGAGATGCAGATCGCGCTGGCCGTGGAAGAGATCTTCATCAATATCGCCAAATACGCCTACGCTCCCGAGACGGGTCCGGCAACGGTGCTGGTAGAAGTGGCCGAAGAGCCGGTCATGGTGACGATCACCTTCATCGACCAGGGCGTTCCCTACGACCCGCTGGCCCGCGAGGACCCGAACGTGGATCTTCCCGCGGAAGACCGGGACATCGGCGGCTTAGGCATCTTCCTGACCAAGAAGATCATGGATGACGTCAATTATGAGTATAAGGACGGGAAAAACATCCTGACCTTGAAGAAGAATTTAGCGTAAAGACCTGCTTAACGGAGGCAGAGAGGGATGCGGAGTTCCTGCCCGGCTACGACCGCGGCGCTCTCCATCCCGTTTAGCTGCTCGATCTCCCAGACGGCTTTACGGAGATCCGTTGATTCATCGGCATAACAGGCGGCGATATCCCACAAGGTGTCGCCGCTTTTTACGATGACAATCCGGTAGGCCGGTCCGGCTTCCACCGCCAGTGCCGCTTCTGTGTCCGCCCGGCCGGCAGCGTTCAGGCCGACGGCGTCGTTCAGCCCCAGCAAGGAGCTGGCGATGATCCCGATGATCAGCACCATCAGGGCCATGAAAAGAATAAATCTCACTTTCGATCTGATCCGATAACGCTTCAGCATCCCAAACTCCTTTCCTAGACCGGTTCTCCGGCGGCTTGCTTTGTGTCCGCCCCCGGCTTCCGAACATATTTTCGCATTTTATGAGTACAAAAAAACGCCCTCAATAAGAAGGCGTTCTTCGGCTTAAATGAAATATTAAACGCAATTATTTCATTCGTTCCTGTCCTGCCGGTGCTTGATCAGCCGTTCGAAGATCAGTTTCTGTAGGAAGAAGTCGACGAAGATCGTCAGGACGATAAAGACGAGCAGCTTGACGATGGTCTGCAGGATGGGATGCATATAACCGATGGCGTTGCTCCAGGTCAGCATGAAGATGGAGAGGATGGAGACCGCGTAGGACGTGTAGCGGCTGATATTGTCGTAAGTGCGGACGGCGGGATCGCTTTGGTCAGCGTCTTTCACATAACGGAGCAGTTTGCGTTCATATTTTTCGGGATCGGCCATAGATAATCTCCTTTTCAATTCGCCTGTGCTTCGATTTTACCAATATAGGTCGCGCCGTTATTGCTCATGGCATAGATGGTGATGGCGCGCGTTTCGCCGGCGGGGACGCCGGCGCTTTTCAATGCTGCCGGCGCGTCCAGCGTGACAGCCCCGCTGGAGTCGGTGCTGATGCCGGTGTAGAAAAAGGTCTGGTTCGCCAGGGCACGGACGGCCTCCGGATAGACGACCGAATGGTCGCTTTTTTTCGGCGGACCGGCCTCAACACCTTCGATCGTATAGGCGAGCGTGCCGCGGCTGGGGATGCGGAGCTTGTCCCAGGTGAACTGCGCGAGGTCGACGTCTTTTCCGGCTTGGGAAAGACGGTAAACATGATCGCTTTCCTGAGTGACCGCGCAGTCCAGATGCCGGATCCCGGTGGTGTCGGCGCCTTCTTCCGGGGCGTCAGCAGCGATATAGAGGATCCGCGTATACCAGACCGGATCCAACTCGGTCCATTTATAGCGCCGGTAACAGGTCTCGTCCGCTTCCGAATAGCTGTCGGCGGCAAAGAAATAGAGATGGTTGTCATCGATCACGTCATCCGCGTATTCGTAACCGATCACCGCCATCAGGTGGCCGGGGGTATTGCCCCAGGAACCGGTCAGACGCGGCAGCGTCGAGTGATTGGCTTTCGGGGTATAGCGGCAGGACAATCCGCAGACGCGACCATGGGCCAGTTCCTGCAGGAGGATGTCGCGGTCCGCGTACTGGTTATAGGCTTCGTACCCGTACCAGCCCAGCGCCGAAGTGGAAAAAGCCCAGTTCCCCCAGCCGTAATAATCGTCGTAAGAGGGGAGCGCGAGCTCTTCCGGGAGCACCTCCAGAGCCGGGTCGCGGCTGTTCAGCATGACGCTGACCGTCGTGGGACTGCAGATGGAGTCCGCGATGAGGGGATCGCGGATCTCCTGCGAATACGCCGGGGCGGGGATGAGAACCCGGTTGGGAAGCGTGGCCAGAGGCTCCTCTTCGTAAGCGATCCTGGTGCTGTCGCCTTTGGTGGAAAAGGTCATCTGCCGCAGGACCGGGGAAGGGGAACCGCCGTCCTCACGGCGCAGGATCGCGCGGAACTGCACGCGTTCCACTGTGCCGTCCACGAGATACTCGTCGACGTCCCGCGTACAGGAAGCGCTGCGTCCGCTGAGGGAAAAGACGCCCCAGGAGAACCAGTCTTCATACTCCTTGGTTCCCGCCATCCGGGCCCGGGCCATGATCTCCACACTGGTGCCTTCCGGTTCGGAGGCATTCCAGGTGGCAGTCATGTGGTCGAAATCATCCACTTTATATTCCACCGATGTGAAAACGCCCTCGGTGGCGTCGTCCGCCAGCTCGACAGCGCCGTTACCGATTTCGCTATTTACGGTCAAAGCTTCTTTCTCACCGGCTTGGAAATCCGCGGCCGTGGTCACCTTGATCAGATTATGGCCGCGCGCGTCAAGCGGGGCCGGGCTATTGGTACCGCAGCCGGCCAGTAGTACCGGGAGCAGCAATGCCAGCAGGGCGGTTAACAGAGAGGGCATCAGGGCCCGTGTGTATTGTTGACAGTATGTGTTTTTCCTAATTCGCGTCATTTCTGGTCTTCCCTTCCCAGGCGATGGCCTTCGTACCGATTTTACCACATTCGGGCGGGGCTTGGGCATTAAGATGCAAGTGTTCCCACAGAAAAATCTTGCAAGATATAATATTTTCGGCTACAATGTTGGAAACGGGCTGCTTGGCAGAGAAGGTGAGGAAAAGTGCGGAAAATGAAGGAAGAGACAGTTACTGGAGAATATGTGGAACGCCGGAACGGAAACCCGGCTGCTTATCGGCAGCGGGTCCTTTATCTGATCGTCGGCATTGTCGCCATGTTGTTTGCGGGCGTCATCTATGCCTGGTCCATCCTGAAAGCGCCACTGGCGGCGGAGCTCGGGTTCCAAACCCGGGAACTTGCATTGAATTTTACCTTGACGATGTGCTTCTTCTGTTTAGGCGGCTTTCTGGGCGGACAAATCGCCAAGCGGATCGGGACGAGGCCGGTCATAATCGGCGGCGGGATCCTGGCCGGAGCCGGCTTCCTGCTTTCTTCGCGCCTCAGTGCCGGTTCCGCGCTGCCGCTCTATTTGAGTTATGGTCTGCTGGCCGGGCTCGGCATCGGCATTGCTTACGTCGTGACCATCTCCACGGTCAGCGCCTGGTTCCCGGACAAGAAAGGCCTTTGTTCAGGTTGCCTCATGATGGGCTTTGGGGCCAGCACCCTGATCCTCGGCAACCTGGCCAGCGCTTTGATCGAGCGCCTCGGCTGGCGGTCGACTTATCTGCTGCTCGGCATCGCCGTCGGCATCGTCATCGTTCTGGCGGGGCTGATCGTGCGGCTTCCCGGGGCGGGGATCCGGTTGCCGCAAGCTGCGCCAAAGCGTAAAGCGGCGCCGGAAGAAGCTTTTATGGCCCGCGATTTTACGACCGGGGAGATGATAAGGCGTTTCTCCTTCTGGCGGGCGTTTTTGTGCATCGTCTTTTTGGCAGCGGTCGGCAATACCGTCATCAGCTTCGCGCGGGATCTCGCCCTTTCCGTCGGCGCTTCCGCAGGCCTGGCGACGACTTTGGTCGGCGTGCTTTCCGTCTGTAACGGCCTCGGCCGCGTCGCGACCGGCGCTATGTTCGATGCGCTGGGCCGGCGGCGGAGCATGTTGATCGCCAATATTGTGACCATCCTGGCGGCGTTCGTGACGCTGGCTGCGGTCCGCGCGGGCTCCCTGCCGCTGGGCATTCTCGGGCTTTGCCTGACCGGGCTTTCTTACGGATCCTGTCCGACTTTCACTTCAGCCTTTACGGCGGCTTTTTACGGGAGCAAGTATTTCCCCACCAATTTCAGCGTCATGAATTTCAATCTCATGGGAGCCTCTTTCATCGCGACGGCAGCGAACGGCCTCCTGAGCACCTACGGAAACTATACGGCGCCGTTTGTCCTCCTCCTGAGTTTGTCCCTGGCTGCGTTCGTTTTAAACCTCAGTATCCGCCGTCCCTGAACGCCGGCGGACACGGCCCGCAATTCCCGTCCGGCATCAAAGCGGTTCCTGCGTGACGAAGCCGGGAAAGTGGTGTATACTGATGCCATGGAAACGAAACGGGAAAATACGACGCTGAAAAAGCGGGTCTTTGAGATCATCCAGATCGGCAACCGGAGCGACGCGCCGAGCCGTATCTTTGATATTGTGCTGGTCTTCGTGATCATTCTGAACATCATCCTGATGTTCATGCAGACCTTCGAGCGGTTCGCGCCGTACCGGGATCTCATGGACGCGGTGGAAGGCGTGACGATCGCCATTTTCTGCGTGGAATACGCGCTCCGCATCTGGACTTCGGACTATCTGTTCCCAAATGAAAAAAGCCGGGCGGCCTCAGCCTGGCGCTTCATCCGTTCCTTTGACGGCGTGGTGGAACTGCTGACGATCCTGCCGTTCTTCTTCCTGTCCGGTTTCGTCGTCTTCCGCATGCTGCGGGTGGTGCGGATCCTGCACCTCTTCCGCATCAATCAAAGCTTTGATTCTTTCAACGTCATCACATCCGTGCTCTATGAGAAACGCAACCAGATCGCGTCTTCCTGTTTTATCGTCGTCGTACTGATGCTGGCCTCTTCGCTCTGCATGTACAGCGCCGAGCACGAAGCGCAGCCCGAGGCGTTCGAGAATGCTTTTTCCGGCATCTGGTGGAGCATGTCGACGATCTTCACGGTCGGCTACGGGGATATCAGCCCCATCACGCCGGTCGGCCGCTTCATGGGTATCGTGATCTCCTTCCTGGGGGTCGGTGTGGTGGCCATTCCCACCGGCATCATTTCCGCCGGGTTCGTGGAGCGCTATCAGGAGATGCAGACGAGTGAAGATCCGCGCGATATCAACATCCATACGATCGTGATCGATCTGGACAGCCGCTGGATCGGCAAAACCGCCTCCGAAGTGGAGGAGGAATACGGGGTCGCGATCCTGCTCGTTAAACGTGGGCAGGCCAAGATCCTGCCGAACGCGGAATACCGGGTGGCCCTGGGTGATGCCTTAGCGGTGCACCGCATCCGCATGTATCAGGAACTCGCGGAAAAGCAGGCGGAGATGGGGGAGACGGACCATCCGCTGATCTAAGTGCGGGCAGGAAGTTTTGAAAGAAACGGCGCGTTTCGCAACGCGCCTTTTTCTTTAATCGTGTTTCTGCTGATAACCGAGTTTACGGTCGACCAGATATTTCAGCGGCCGGCCCGCGCAGTAATTCTCCAGGTCTTCCAGGAAGATATCAACGTTGCGGTCCAGCGTATACTGTAAAGTCTCCTGCCCGGAGATATGCGGGGTGAGGAGCAGGTTTTTCGTTTCCCAGACCGGATCGTCCGGTTCGAGCGGCTCGTGTTCCAGCACGTCGAGCGCGGCGCCGGCGATCTTTCCTTCATTCAGGGCTTCGATCAAAGCGCTCTGGCAGATGGCACTGCCGCGGCCGACGTTGACGACGTAGGCCGTTTCCTTTAAGGTGGCGATGCGCTCCGCGGAAAGGATACCGATCGTTTCTTTGGTTTCCGGCATGCAGAGGATGACACAGCCGGCATCGGCTACATGATCGTCCAACTGCGAAGAGGGATAGACGGCGTCGAAATCCGGCCCAGCCGGGCGGCCGCTGCGGTTGATGCCGATGACCCTGGCCGGTTCGAAAGCCTTCAGGCGGCGGGCGATGCTTTGACCGATGTCCCCCGTGCCCAGGATGAGGATCGAACTGCCATAGATGGAATGCTGGATCAGGTTCTGTTTCCATTCATGCCGGCGGACGTATTCCGCATAAGTGGGTAGCTGGCGCATCATTTCCAAAAGGACGCAGATCGTGTGCTCGGCGATCGTAACGCCATAAGAACCGGTGGCGCAGGTGATTTGCACGTCGGGGCTGGCGATCAGCCCGTCGATCAGGATGTTATTCACGCCGGCCGCGGCGCTGCAGAACCATTTTAACTGCGGCGAGTGCTTGACCAGCTTCGGGCCCATGCCATAGGCGATCTCCGCGTCGCGGAGCGCTTCTACCGCGTCTTTATTCGTCTTAAAGAACTCGACCGTGTAACCATGGCGAGCGGCCGCGGCGGTAATACGCTCTTTATTGCGGTCATCCAGGATCGCTTTGGAAACGACGATTTTTTTACTTCCCATATTCTTCCTCCACTTTCCGGTCGGTTGATTTTTCCGTCTCCAGTTTATAGAACATCAGCCGCAACAGATAATCAGGCATTTTCCGGTTCCCCAGGTACCAGTCCTGCATGGTGCGGTAGGGAATTCCGAAATAAGCGGCGAATTCGCGCCAATTATAGCCCGTGCGCTCCTTAAGTTCAATCAGTTTTTCTTTCGTATCCATAGATTATTCCGCGCTTTCTTCAGACTGCAGATCGGAGATATCTTCGATCAGGCCGGTGATGATGCTGTTTAATTGTGCGGCATTCTGGGACGTGATGACCGGTTTTCCCGTTCCCGGCCGACTTGAGCCAGCCAGAGTTTGAACGGCTCCGCCTTGGGGGAAGGAATGGATTGAATGATGCGCAGGAGCTGCTCCGTGTCGGCAACGTCGGTAAAGCGCCTTTTCCCATCCTGGGACAACAATTTCAACTGGTTACAATTTGTAACCAGTTGGCTGCCTTCTTTTTTTAATCGGTTTTTCAGGACTTTCCAGTAATTTCGGGCACCATCTGTATCAGGTTGCTCGGTCAGCACTCTGACGACATCAACGATAGAGAAATACCATTCTTCGTTTTCCGCATCCCAAGCGGTACGGATGGGTTGGTTCTCAAAGAGTTGGAAGGAATTCATGTCTTTCATGGGAAGCACCTCGCTGTTCCATGCGCGGGGACGCAGTGTCGGTTCCAAACGCTACTGCTTCGAATGTTTGTTCTTATTTTAGCACGCAACGCGTATAAAAACAAGCATGAATTGTGTTTTCTATTATGGTTGAAGGGGACTGGTTATTTCGTTACAATAGGAAATGACCGTATCATGCGAATAAGGAGGAAAGAACCATGCAGGATAGAAGCGTATTAGAGGAGCTGATCCGGTTAAACGGCGGCGTTGAAGATCTCGCTTATGAAGAGGAGAATCTCTGGTTCAGCGAGAAACCGGCCTATGCGCCTTTTATCGCGGAGCTGAAAGAGACCGTAAAGAACGAGGAGATCCGGGGCGTCATTCTCCTCGCGACCGATCAGGATATCATCTGGGCGTCCGGTTCGCGCTCGGTCGACGTGAATGGAAAGACCGTATCCCCGCTGACCACCTTTGAGATCGGGTCAGTCACCAAGATGTATACAGCGGCTTTGATCTGTAAGCTCGCGGAAGCAGGAAAGCTTAGCCTGGAGGATAAGGTACGCAGCTATTTTCCGGCGTTCGAAAAAGGGGGCGACATCACCGTTTACGATCTTCTTCACATGCGCTCCGGCCTCACGGATCTCGCGAATGAGTGCGAAACCTTTTTTGGCAGCAAAGAGCTTGCCGGGGCGTTTAACAGAGGCGAGATCACGGACGAGGTGTTTTTCGAGCATCTTTATCAGCACGATCTGAAATTCGAGCCCGGTGCCAAGATGGAATACTGCAACACCAACTACGTGCTTTTGGCGATGATCGTCGAGAAGGTCACCGGCAAGGCCTATAAGGATTACGTGAAAGAGCAGATCTTCACGCCGCTGGGCATGGACGCAAGCTCAGCGACCACTCCGGGCGACGTGACCAGCGTTCCGGAACGCGAGGCCGGCTATATGAAAGAACTGCATACCGCGCGGGGTGCCGGCGACATCCATTCCAACGCGCTCAACGTTTTAACCTTCAACCGCGCCTTCTTTAACGAGAAAATCGTGAGCCATGAAGTGAAGGAAACGATGCTCGATTTCGCCGACAACTACGGCTGCGGCTGGGAGAGTTCGGAAGAGCACCCCGGCCTGGTCATGCACGATGGCGGGACCAACAGCTATATCACCTTAAACCGCGTTTTCCATGCCGCGGATAACCGGACGTACCTGATCATGCTGACCTGCGGCTACGAGGATCCCGAGGAAGAAAAGAAGGAAGCAGCCGGAGAAGAGACCAAGAACGAAGCGGCTGGCGAAAACAAAAAGTTTGATCAGTACCAGCGGATCTTCGATTTGTGCGTGAAGCACTTGCAGTAAGCTTTGACGGTCAAAGCGGCCGGGCAGCAAAGCAAAGACGGGGCGGCCTTGCCGCTTCGGCTGGTTACGAAGGAGTTAGCGATGGATAAAAAGAGCAGGATGGAAGACCTGGTCCGGACCGCGTACGAAAGGGGTCTTTTCAACGGCACCTGGCTGTATGCCGAAAACGGCGAGGTCGTATCGAAAGGCGCCGTCGGCTGGCGCGATCCGGCGGATACGCTGCCCATGCGGGAGGATGCGCTCTTTGATCTGGCTTCGGTCAGCAAGAACTTTACGGGAGCCGCGATCATGCTCCTAAACCGCGAAGGGAAACTCAGTCTGGACGATGAGCTCACGAAATTTTTCCCGGAAGTTCCCTATCGGGGGGTCACGGTCTGGCACCTGCTTCATCACATGGGCGGGCTGCCCGATTATATGGAGTGGGTCGCGAAAGTCGCGGAGGAGGAGAACACCATTCCGCCGAACAGCGTTATGATCCGCTTCCTGGTTGAAAGCGGGATGGAGCCGGATTTCGCGCCGGGTGAAAAGTGCGAGTACTCCAATACCGGTTACTGCGTGCTGGCTGAGATCGTCGAGAAAGCTTCCGGCGTTTTCTTTGACGAATTCATGCGGAAACGGATCTTCGAACCGGCGGGAATGTTCTCTACCCGGCTCATCCACCGCCGCAAGGATCACCTTACCGTCGAGAACCTGGCCTACGGGCTGGTACCGGTGGACGGGAAATACGTTCTGCCCGACGACACGGACGGAGAAGCGCACTGTGTAGTGCCGCTGGACGGCGTTTCCGGGGACGGCATCGTACACACCAATATCTTCGATCTGCTGGCCTGGGACCGGGCCCTGCGGGAAGAGAAGCTGCTCACGCGCGAGGAGCAGGAACTGATGTATACGCCGGGGAAACTGAATAACGGTGAGACCGGAAAGATCGAGGATGGGGGAAACGAGAACGGATACGGCTTTGGATGGGAAATCGCAACCGATCCGGATCTCGGCCGTCTCGTCTGGCATAGCGGCGGCTGGCCCGGATATGAAACGCTATTGGAGCGTTATCTCGACACGGATAAAGTTCTGATCATGCTGAACTGCCGGGAATGCCCGGACGCCAGAGCTTCTTCCGGCCTCATCGCCGGCATGAAAGCCATCATGAAGGGGCAGGAACCCAAACCCCTTCAGACCATTGAGGATATGGAGATCAAAGATCCGGACAAGAGCGGTTGGGATGCCTTCTGCGGGCAATATGAAACCCCGGTCAAGGGCTTTCCACTTGAAGAGGTCTTCCGGAAAGACGGGGATCTGTATGGGAAAATCAAGAGAGAAAACGGGGAAGACTTCGTATTTCGGCTCTATCCCCTCGGCGGGAACCTCTTTGGCTGGAAGGACTGGACGGAACAGATCACCTTTGGGGACGGTTTCCTGACCATAGACGGGACGACCTGCAAGAAGCGGTAGATTTTTCCTGACTTAAGGGGACACCAAATCGAGTCAAAGAGTTCTTCTTCCCAGGTATTAGGTTTGTTGTGATGACTGACATTATGCCTGAAGGTGAACCTTTGGCTCTATTCAATTCACACTTTTTATGCAGTCACCTCCCCGCGCCGGAACGGCTAGGTGACCAACTTGCTATACCGGGGCTTTGTCACCTGGTTTTATTAGTCCAGATATGAAAATCACCCAGACATGCCTTCCGCCGGGGGCTGCTGGGTGATCAGTCCGTTATTGGGGGGTTCAACACCTTGTTATATCCGTTGGGATGCGAAAATCACCTAGTCATCTGCGGCCGCTAGCTGCCTGACGGTTTTGTGGAAGAATTCGTCACAATCGCTGAATATCTTTGCTTATCCCCTCCCGTAACCTATGCCTTTGGCGTTCAACTTGCTGCCAGTGCCTGAATAAATTTCATCGCCGCATAGCAGTTTGTTGTATTATTTGTGTGATCGCAGATCACCACTAGGTTGTCTCCCAAATCAATCCCGTTGTGATGATAGATCCTCACTTTATCTAAAAAGTCCTCGAAATACTCATCGTCATCGATTTTTCCAACCGCTTCGATAAATCCCCGCCTCCTGCTTGCCGTCCAAAGTTTGAAGTCTGGGCTCCTGGATACCATCCGCCCTTCTTCGTCTTCCAACCGCTCCATGGTATCGTAATCATATGGGAGCTTCAATACGTCCAACATTAGACATATCAAAGCTTCTAGTTTGGAACGAACCTTCTTTCCATCCGCTGAGACATTGGAAACCGTCTTATGAGGCCACGTATTATGTTTTTTCGCTACAATGTCTTCTGCGGCAATCTCCAAAACCCTTTCATTTAAATGCCTTCCCAGAGACTCCAAATCTAAGGCCCGCTGGCATGTTATTGGCAATTCATCCGCTATTTCTTCTACTTCCAAAGACTGAATTGCCTTTAGAAAATGATGAATTGTTTCTATGTTATTATTGATCCGGGCTAATCCCTTCTTTGCGAATCGCGCTTCTACGACAGCTTTTACTTGTGGCTCATATGCGAACCCCAGGTACTCGGTCTGAACCTTATTGTTTGATTGCGAATCTAGTTCAGAATCTTCGTTTGGCCGCCTGCTCTGTAAAGAATAAGTTCCTCGCTTTCCGTAATTCCTTTTCAGGCAGCCTTCAACATCCTTTTCTGCTAATTCCGTCAGAATACGTTCATCCACATCCAACTGTTTCAGAAACAACTCCATTACCAGTTTCAGTCCTTCCAAGTCAAAAATCATTTCCGTTCTCCTTTTTCACCTCCTCGTCATAAGCTTCCTCGCTCCTATCATACACTATTTTCAAGCGCCTGGAAAATTTCCCCATACAAAACCTTTTCAATGTAAATGCTCATTTCGTTGAAAAGGTTCGTCACCTGGTTCTATCAGTCCAGATACGAGAATCACCCAGACATGCCTTCCGCCAGGGCCTGCTGGGTGACTGGTCCGCTTTTCTGAAGCCTTGTTACCTGGTTTTATCAGTCCAGTAAGGAGAAGTTATCTGGGAGACAGAAGAGAAACCCCCGCGGGAAACGCGGGGGGTGTTGTTTCAATCGTGTGCGCAGTAAGCACACTTTTTATGGAGCCTTGGTTCAGCGGGCAGCCGCCGGCATCCTCTCTGGGGACGCGCGGTCAGCAATTACTCGCTGTAGACGCAATCCTTGAAGTACAGGTTCCATACCCAGGACTCGTTGATGACGAAGCCGCCGAAATGCGTGTTGCGGGTCATCTGACGGACCGGATAGAATAGGTTGTAATACGGCATATCGTCGTTGGCGATGCCCATGGCTTTGATCAGCAGGTCGACTCTTTCGTTGTCGTCCAGGCTGGCGTTGCACTGATTGCTCAGATCCGTGACTTCCGCGTTGTCGTAGGCAGCCGCGTTGGAGCCCTGGTCGATGTTGTAGTTGGCATACTGCGGTTCAAAGTTGCCGTTGATGTCCGGATAGTCCGCTTCCCAACCACCGATCAGCATGTCGTACATTCTCATGCCGTTCTCGTCGAGGACGTAACCCATCTGACGGTTGGAGTGCTCGTCGTCCGTCATCTGGTTGATGGTGACGTCAATGCCGACTTCTGCCAGATAGTTCTGGATAGCGAGGGCGATGTCGTAACGGATGGATACTTCGTTCAGGACGAGCTCGACCGGGAAACCATCGGCGTAACCGGCTTCGGCCAGCAGGGCTTTCGCCTTCTCGACGTCGTATTCATAATTGTTCGCGGTGTTGATGAAGTCCTCGAACTTGTCAGCACCGACGACACACAGCGACATAGAGTTCGGCATTACTTTACCTTCCGTACCGGCGCTCTTGACGATGTTCTCCTGGATGGAGTCGAGGTCGATGGCATAGCAGACCGCCTGGCGGACGCGCGGATCATCGAAAGGCGCTTTCTGGCAGTTGAAGCAGACGTAGCAGACGCCGAAGGATTCGACTTCGTCAACGGTCAGGAAATCAGTCTCGTTGATCTTGTCGACCATATCAGCCGGCGTGTAGACGGTGAAGTCGATGTCGCCGTTCAGGCAGCCCGTGACACGGGTCGTGTCTTCCGCGATCAGCTTGTAGACGATCTTCTCCATGGCGACCGGATGGTTGGCGGCATCCCAGTAGTTTTCGTTCTTCTCCAGGACGACTTCCTGACCCATGGACCAGTTCACGTGCTTATAGGCACCGGTGCCCAGCGGCGCACCCTGCGCGGTTCCGAATTTTTCGCCCAGTTCTTCGAACTGTTTCTTGTTGATGATGGAACCGGCCGTGGTCCCCAGCATGTATTTCCAGTTGGCGTTCGGGGCTTTCAGCTTAACGGTGAACTGCCAGTCGCCGGTCTGCTCGATGGACTCGACCGAAGAGAACATCCACTGCAGATAGGAACCGAAGTCCTCATCCGCGGTTCTCTCCAGGGAGAACATGACGTCTTCCATGGTCATCGGCTCGCCGTTGGACCAGGTAACGTCGTCGCGTACGTTGTAGACGTAAGTGGTGTCGTCTACCGCTTCCCAGCTTTCGCAAAGCAGGCAGCAGAGTTCGTTGTTCTCATCAAAGGAGAGCAGCGTCTCGTTTACCTGGTTGACGATCGGGTTGGCAACCCAGTCGTAAGCGAAGGCCGGATCCAGGGATACCGGGTCGCCCTGCAGGCCGACCGTAAAGGTGGTCGGGACTTCAGAGGCTGCGCTGTCACCGCCGCTGCTGCTGCCGCCGCTACTGCTGCTGCCACCGCAGCCAGCCAGGAGCGTTACCAGGAGCAGGACTGTGAGAAGGATGGTAAGTGCTTTTTTCATGTGTTCCTCCTTAAAGTTAGCGTTCTTTCTTCTCTATCATCTGCCGTGAGGATCACGGGGTCGATGACTTAAGGATAAGGGATGGCCATCCGCCGGGGCGGACGGCAGATCTATCTGTGATCAGGCCGGAGCCTGGTTCACACTGGGGGATGCCGTTTCAGGCTGACTGCCCGCGCTGACGTCGGGCTGGGCCGCTGCTTTGACCCGGTGACAGGCGACGTAATGCCCACCGCCGATGTCCGTGAGCGGCGGATCGACTTCCTTGCAGATTCCCGTGCATTCCCGGCAGCGCCCGGCGAAGCGGCAGCCCGCCGGCAGGTCGATGGCGTTGGGGATATCGCCTTCCAGGATGATGCGGTTCTTCACTTCCGACGGATTGTTCCGCGGCACCGCCGAGATCAGGGCCTTCGTATAGGGGTGCAGGATGTTGCGGAAGAGTTCCTTCGTCGGCGCCAGTTCCACGATCTTGCCCAGATACATGACGGCGACGCGGTCGCAGGTGTGTTCCACGACGGTCATCTCGTGAGAGACGAACATCATGGTCATGCTGTAGACCTTGCGCAGGTCGATGATCAGGTTCAGGATCTGGGCCTGTACGGAAACGTCCAGGGCGCTGACCGGTTCGTCAGCGACGATGAAGCTCGGGTTCAGGAGCAGGGCGCGGGCGACGGCCAAACGCTGCAACTGTCCGCCAGAGAGTTCCTTCGGGGCCCGCCGCAGCATATCCTGCGGAAGGCGGATGTAATCCAGGAGTTCGGCGATCTTCTGGTTCAGCTCGTCCTCCGGCATCTTGTAGACGCGGCCGACCTCGGTGAGGGAGGAACCGATGCTCTTCTTCGGATTGAAAGAGGAGAAGGGGTTCTGGAAGATCATCTGCATGTCACGGCGATAGGGCTTGATCTGGCTCTGCGTGAAATGCGAGATGTCCACGCCGTTGAAGATGATCTGCCCGTCCGTGATCGGGAAGAGCCGCATCATGGCCCGGCCGAGGGTCGATTTCCCGCAGCCGGATTCGCCGACGACGCCGAGGATCTCGCCCTTGCGGATGGCCAGGGTCACGCCGTCCAGGGCTTTCAGTTCCTTATAGTGCTTCTTTAAAAAGCCCGTGGCGTGCGTATGATAGTATTTCTTCAGGTCGGTGACTTGGATCACGTTCGTGGTTTCGTCGATATAGTTCATAGGTGCACCTCACTGTTTGTTCCAGCAGGCGACAAAATGGCCGCTTTCGCATTCTTCCATGGGCGGGAGCTTATCGCAGGCCTCGGTCCGGAAAGAACAGCGGTCGCGGAAGAGGCAGAAACGGTTGTCGTTGAACATCTCAGGCGGGCTGCCGGGGATGGTCATCAGGTATTCGCCTTCGCTGCCCGGCTGCGGGATGCTTTCGATCAAAGCCTTGGAATAGGGGTGCCGCGGGTGGTCGAAGATCGTCTGGGTATCGGCTACTTCTACGATCTTCCCGGCGTACATGACGGCGACGCGGTCGCAGATCTCGGCGATCAGGCCGAAGTTATGCGTGATCAGGAGGATGCTCATCCCCATATCCCGCTGCAGGTCCTTCAAAAGGTCCAGGATCTGCGCCTGGATAGTCACGTCCAGCGCCGTGGTCGGTTCGTCGGCGATGAGCAGGGCAGGATCGCAGGCGATGGCAATGGCGATCATGACCCGCTGCTGCAGGCCGCCCGAAAGCTCAAAGGGGTACTGGTCGAAACGCTTTTCCGGCGGCTGGATGCCGACCTTGGCCAGCAGTTCCAGCGTCCGCGCCTTGGCTTCGGCTTTCGTGATCTTATTATGCAGGAGAAAGGTCTCGCTGATCTGTTCGCCGATGGTCAGGAGCGGGTTCAGCGAGGAAGTCGGGTCCTGGAAGATCATGGAGATGCGGTCGCCGCGGATCTTCTGCATCTGCCGCTCCGTGCATTTGACGAGGTCCTGCCCTTCAAAGAGGATCTGTCCGGAGAGGCGGCTCCGCTGTTTGTTATGCAGGCGGAGGATGGATTTGGCGGTCATGGATTTCCCACAACCGGATTCGCCGACCACGCCCAGGATCTCACCTTTGCGGATATCCAGGGTGACGCCGCCCAGCGCGTAGACGATGCCCTTGGTGGACATCAGGTCACATCTCAGGTCTTTGATTTCGAGTAAGTTTTCCATCTTCGCCCCCTATTCTGCCGTCTGGGCTGCGGCGGCCAGTTTGGCTTCTTTCTTCTCGACTTTTTCGAAGGAAGAAAGCCGTCTCTGGGTCGGTTCGAAGTACTGATGCAGGCCGTCAGAGAAAATATTGATCGCCACGACGGTGATGATGATGACCGCGCCCGGCGCCAGCGCCAGATAGGGGTTCATCAGGATGTATTCCCGGCCTTCATCCAGCATCTGGCCCCAGTCGGCGGTCGGCGGCTGGACGCCGAGGCCCAGGAAGCTCATGGCCGCCAGGTCCAGGATCGCGTAGGCCAGGTCCAGGGTCAGCTGCACGGTCGCCGTGCTGATGCAGTTCGGCAGGATGTGCAGGAACATGATGCGGGCATCCGAATAGCCAATGGAGACCGCCGCTTCCACGTAGATCTTATTCTTCTCCACGAGGGTCAGGGAACGGATGAGCCGGATCAGCATCGGCAGATAGACGATGCCGAGGGCGATGACCGAATTGAAGAGGTTCCTCCCGAAACCGGCTACGAAGACGAAGGCCAGGAGCAGGGACGGGAAGGAGAGGATGACGTCGCAGACGCGGCCGATGATGGCGTCGACTTTGCCACCGTAATAACCGGAGATTAGCCCGAGCGGCACTCCGAAGACGATAGAGAAGATGACGACGCCAAGCGCCGAAAGCAGCGTCGTGCGTCCGCCGTAGAGGACGCGCGTGAACACGTCGCGCCCGACCTTATCTGCGCCGAGCAGATGGTCGGCGGAGGGAAGTTCCAGAGAATCGGAAAGGATCTGCTGGGTCGGGGAGTAGGGAGCGATCACCGGCGCTAAAGCGCAGGCTAAAATGATGACGATGAGCGCGACAAAGGCGATGGTCGTCGGAATGGTAAAGAGGATGGCGTCCTTCTTATCCCCGGTCTTCTGCAGGTTGAAAAATGATCTGTGCCAGTATTTAGCCCGGCGCTCGGAAAGTTGTTTCATGTCCAGGCCCTCCTTATTTCAACCGGATACGCGGGTCAATGACCGCGTAGAGCAGGTCGACCAGCAGATTGATGACCAGATAGATCGTCACCATCATCAGGACAATGCTCTGCGTCACCGGATAGTCCGAGGCTTTGATGGAAGAGGTCAGGAGATCGCCGACGCCACCGAGGGCGAAGACTTCTTCTACCAGCACCGCGCCGACGATCATGCCGCCGAACTGGATGGAAACGATGGTGATGACCGGGATCAAAGCATTCCGGAAGCAGTGTTTGGTGATGACCTTCCCAAAGGGCATGCCCTTGGCGACCGCGGTCTGCGTATAGTCGGAATTGATCTGCTCGATCATATTGCTGCGGGTGATGCGCGCGATCAAAGCGACCATATTCAGCGCTAGCGCCAGCGAGGGCAGGAACAGATAGCGCAGGTTTTCGACGAAATTCGCGCCGGTTCCGAAGGAGGGGAACCAATGTAGCATGAGGGCGAAGATCAGCATGAAAACGATGGCCGTCAAGAAGACCGGCGAGGCCACCAATATGAGCATGAGGATGGAAAGCGTGCGGTCAACGATGCTGTTCTGCTTGACCGCGCAGATGGTGCCGACCGGCAGGGCGATGAGAAGGGCCATAACGGCGCTCATCAGGACGATCTGCAGGGTCGTCGGCAGGCGTCCGGCCAAAAGATTATTGACCTGGTCCCGGTACTGGTAACTCTTGCCGAGCTCACCCCGGGTGATGATGTTCTTGATCCAGATCAGATATTGCTCCGGGATGGACTTATCCAGATAGAACTCCTTGGTCAGTGCTTCCCGGGTGGCGTCGCTGACCGGCTTGCCCTTGGTGAGGGAAGCGATCGGGTCGGAAGGCGTGACGCGGACCAGCAGGAAGATGATGACCGAAGTAATGATCAGGATCGGAATGAGCTGCAAAATTCTTCGGATCGTATACTTCAGCATGACAGACTCCTAATAACGGCAAAGCCCCGCAAGGGGCATTTTTCGCAAACAGAAATAGGAATTATAATAAATATTTCTGTTTTATGGACCATAGTATACTACAAAACGCTTGAAAATTAAAGACTGAATTATCAGACGGCGGAGGCGAGGCCTCCGCCGGGGATAGGAACGGGGAGCCGGCGGTTCTCCGTTTTATTTCAGGAAACTGCCGATAAAGGCTTTCGTCCGCTCGTTCTGCGGACCGTTAAAGATCTGGTCAGCGGTGCCTTCTTCGATGATCTTGCCGTCCATCATGAAGATGATCTTGTCGGAGATCTCACGGGCGAAGCCCATCTCGTGGGTGACGATGAGCATGGTCATGCCGGCCGCCGCCAGCTTCTTCATGACGTCCAGTACTTCGCCGACCATCTCGGGGTCGAGGGCGGAAGTGGGTTCGTCAAAGAGGATGATCTCCGGATCCATGGCCAAGGCGCGGGCGATGGCGACCCGCTGCTTCTGGCCGCCAGAAAGGCTGGCCGGATAGGAGTCGCGCTTCTCGGAGAGGCCGACGATCTCCAGCAGTTCTTCCGATTTTTTCTCGGAGTCGGCTTTGCTCATGCCCTTTCCGTGGATGGGGGCGACCGTGATATTGCCGAGGACCGTCTGATGGTTGAAGAGGTTGAAGTTTTGGAAGACCATGG
>JAFRYQ010000147.1 GCA_017437565.1 Bacillota bacterium | reverse complement strand
GATCCCAGGACCAGCAGTCCGTCCAGCCTTCCGGGTCCAGGCCGACCCGGGCACTGGCCTGGTTCCTTCCCGACAGATCAAAGTGGAGGAGCCGCCATTCGATTGGGAACACCGCCGCCTGATCGCCGCTGAACTCCGCCTTCGCGTCGTCGCTGATCCTTATCGTTCCTTTATCAAGCCACATCCCCCGGTCATACAGCGCGATTGCCGGATGATCCGGCAAGAAGGTCACCGGTGATTCGTCGTCCGTGCCGACTCCCCGGTTTTCTCCCAGGAGCCCGGACTGGCCAAAGGTCATGCCATAGGTGTCCGGAAGTTCGTCCGTGAGGACGTAGGCGGCGCAGCCTTCCCCGCTGTCACTGCGCACCGTAACCTGACATTCCGCTTCACCGGACAGATCGAGGACCGTAAAGGTGGCGCCAACGCAACGCGGGTCTTCTTCCCCGCTCCCTGCGTCCTCACCATGCATCACCGTATTCACGGTAAGCGTGGAGGTATCTCCCATCGCTAGGCAATATCCACTGATACCGCTGGCGCCCTGTCCGGTCCCGTTTACCTGGATGGAGATCTCACTCCCGTCGGAAGCCGCAAACCCATTGTTGAGCATAGATTCCGGCGTCCGGATCCCGGTCGCGCCGTTTCCGTCGACCTCCACGTTCAGCTTTGATGCGCTGAGAAGAGCGAGTTTAGCCTGGATGCCGGTGACCGTCGTCAGACCGTTTGCCTGCACGTCAATATCCGCGTTCTGCAGGAAGAGCGTCGCGCCTACGTAGACCCCCGTCAACTCAGCCGGATAGGCCAGGTCCTCCCGCGTCGCCGTCAGGTCGACGGTGACTGGGCATCCCCCGATATACAGCTTCCCGAGCGCGTAGATCCCGGAAAGCCAGCAGTTATAGTCCCCATTATTTGTCGAATCCGCGTCGGTCAGCTCGATCCGGAGACTGCCGTCCCCTTCCAGGATCAGGTCGCCGGCATTTTCGGTGATCCCGTTTACAAAGCCGTTCTGAAGATCCTCCCGGTTCCCGCAGATCCGGTTCTCCCCATGCAGCCGGATCGTCAGCATGGAACACCCCGAACCGATCCCGGCCATTTCCTCGCCATAGGCCGCCACGGGGATCTCCGCGTTGTTCAGGCTCAGCGTATAGGTCTTGGGATCAAAGCTGACGGTCCCGTCGCCGAAGACGTCCTGGCAGTTCTCGTCGGTGACATGGATGCCGCCGATCGTGAGCGGATAGGTCCAGGATTCACCCGGCACGCGGATAAAGCGGATACGATCATTGGAGTGGAAATTTTCGCTCCCATCCCAGTACTCCGCATTGCTTCCTTCCGGGTCCTCACTGATCAGCACGCGCTCTTTCAGACTGTCATCCAGGATCACATCCGCGACCACCGCCGCAAAGGTAGCGCTGAATTCACTCTTGGAATCGGCACTGAGCTGGACCGTCCGGTCGAGCGCGTTCGTACCGCTGTCACCTACCGCGCAGCTCAATCCCAGGGCGCCTTCCTGCCCGGCCCGGATCGACACCTTGCCGTCCAAACGGTTCCTCAGGCTACCCCGGATGCCATAGCTCCAGCTCATCGCCGGGTCGGTCCGGATCTTCAGTTCCCCTCCGGTATTGACCTCCGTCCCATGCTCGGAGTAGTTATAGATGCCTACGATCACCGAGGGCAGGTAGTCTCCCGCGTTCACCACCTCGATATCGACCGTGGCATAACTGGTGACCGTTACCCCGCCTTCTGAGGTGGTGATCCCGTAAAAATGGCCGCCGATCAGATTATCCGACGTAGGCGTCGCATTGACCACTCGCAACTTCATATTCGTGTCGCTGAGGAAGACCGAGCCACCCGCGCTGATTCCAATGATCTGCGGCACATAGTACTGTCCGTGTCCCGGCTGTTTTAGCGTATAATTCATGCGGATCTCACTCTCCACGCCGCGGAAAGTGATGTCGTTGCCCCGGATCCCATCGCAAGTGCCCCAGAGCGCTTCGACCTCGTTATCGCCTTCGACGTCAACGATCAGCTTGGTGTCCGTAACATCGATATCGCTGGCTGTGATCGCCGTCACGTCGCGGTACCCGCGCGCCTGGATCGTCAGCGAAGAGCCCGGACCTCCGTAAAGAGAAAACTGCTCGCCCTCCACAAAAATACCAGACGAAAGCATAACGCCCTCAATTTCCTCGGTACGGATCACATTCGTTCCAGTTAGTTCAACGTATATCGATTCTTTCGAATACAGCGCGTAATTATATGTATAATTGCCATCCCATCCCGGCAACTGGATCGGTACGGCGGTAAAGTCGGCCTGATTCAGGCTCATGATACGGGACCACGGATCATAAGAAACGGTCCCATCACCCAAGACATCCTCACAATTCTCCGGCGTGACCCAGATGCCGCCAATGCAAATATGGAACGCTTCTACCCACACTGCCGACAGGGTGACGTCCGCGTCAACGATGATCTCCGCCCCGGGTTTAAGATCCTCTTCACCTTCCACCCAATACCAGTCGAAGAACACTTCTCCCTCCGGTGCCGTAAAGGCGCATGCCGGGAGGGTATACTTCTCACCGTGCGCGACCTGCACCGCTTCCATGCTACCCGTTCCGCCCCCGTCATCAAAGCTCACGGTATGCATTTCCGCTTCTTTGGTGTCGGCTTTGGCGTCAGCTTTCGGATCCTTCCCCGGTGCCTTTTCCGGCTCCGTTGTGGCTTCGGCCGCTTCTTCCGGGTCTTCCTCTTCTGCCGCTGCCTCTTCTACTGCGGCTTCTGGCTCCGCTATGGCTTCTGCCGCGGCTTCCGGGTTCTCCTCTTCTGCCGCTTCTTCCGGTTCCTGCTCCAGCTCTTGCTGCTCCGAGCCCTCCTCCGCGGTGGCTTCCTCCGGCTCTGCGGCGGCTTCTGGTTCCTCTGCCGGCTCTTGCTGCGCCGGGTCTTCTTCCGACTCCTGTAACGCTTCTGCTTCCTCTTCTTCCGCTTCGGCACTTTCTTCCGTTTCTTGCTGTTCTTCCGGCTCGAGAGACGCTTCTGCTTCTACCTGCTCTTCTCCCGGTTCTTTTTCTGGTTCCGCTTCAGGTGTTCCTCCCTCCGCTTCGGTTGCTTCTTCTTCGCTGTCCGCTTCTGTCGGTTCTTCCATATCCACCGGGTCAGCATCCGTTGTCCCAAAGTTTTCGGTTCCCACCGTCTCTTCCGTACCGGCCGCATAAGCGAAACCTTCCGTTCCGATCTGCGGCACCATACCGAAAACTCCACTCAGCGTTATCAGCAATGCCAAAGTGGTCACCAGGATTTTTCTCAATGCGCGTTCTCTCTTCATTTCGTTTGCTCTCATTTCTTTCCAGCCAGCTCAATGACGCAAATCGTCATATGTGTATTGCAGGGTCGCCTTGATTATAGCAGATTTCTGGATATTTCGCACCGCGATGCGGAAAACAAGCAGGACTGAGAAGATCTCAGCCCTGCCATAGTAGAAATATATGCAATTACGAAAATAGTATCAATCAAAAATGTGTCTGGTATTACTCCTTAATGCAATTATGACAATACGTATACCCGGCAGCTTCCGCCTGGGCTTTGGTCGTAGCGATCTGAGACTGTCTTAAGGATGTACAGCCATCCGCATGGAATTTTTTCCCTGTATCGGTGATATAGACGGTATCTCCGGCAGCAATACTTGAATAGCTCACTTTTCCATACTGCGGTTTTACGGTTACCTTTCCGGTCTTCGCCGATGCTGCTTTTTCTGCTGCTGCGCGCTCGGCTGCGGCTTTCTCTTCGGCGGCTCTCTTCTCAGCAGCAGCCTTTTCGGCAGCTGCTTTCTCAGCGGCGGCGCGTTCGGCAGCAGCCTTTTCTTCGGCTGCCTTTTTCTCAGCAGCCGCTTTCTCGGCGGCCAATTTAGCTGCCGCAGCTTTTGCCGCTGCTTCCGGATCACCTGTCCGTGTCAAGATATACTTCACCGTATCATCGCTGACCCAGACTGCTCCACCAAATACAGAAGCCCGGAAGGATCGTGCTTTATCAGCATATTCCGCTGCCCCGGAATACTCCGCCCTCGCGTTTCCGGTCAGAAGGAGCGGTCCTCCCTTTAAGCACGCCAGAGGCCCACCACTCAACCCATCCGGGAAACTGTTTCCGGAAGCCAGATTGATATGCGGCTGATTTCCAATGAAATATTTTTTCGCTAATGCTACCGACCGTGCAAATGCATTTGCTCCGGCAATGCGGCTAACGGGAGCGTATTTCTTAAGTTCTTGCTGGATACCTACGGCAACGACATTATTTCCGCCCATTATAGTAAAGCGACTGGCCTTAACAGTCTTCAGGAACGCAACCTGCTCATCCGTCAGTTTCTGTCCGCCCACTAACAAGACTGGTTTTCCGGTTGCTGATGCGGATAGAGCGTCAGCAAAGTCAAGGCCGGTACAGACAATGATCTCGGCATTATTCGCGATCTTCGCTTCCTTCAGGATGTTGAGGTTTGTTCCATAACGATTCGCTCCGCCCAGTCTCTTGATCTTATACGACCCCAGGCCGGACTTAAAGGTATCGGGGATAGAGCCAGTGCCGCCTACGATATAGATGGTACTTCCGGTTTTCACATTTTTCTTAATGTAGGCTCTCGTGTTAGCAAATTCCGTCGGAGTCGTCAGTAAGATCGGCGCCTTCTTCATATTGGCGAGGTATGCGGAAGCCAAGGCATCCGGATAATTCATGCCGTCTGCCACTACCACCGCGCTGAATTTACTGACTCCCAATTCGTTTTTCAATTCATCCGCAATCGCATAAGCCGTCTGGAAGCGATTGCTTCCGGCATATCGGGCAAAACTGATCTTCGCTTTCACGATCTTAAAGCTTTTAGTCACCGTCCCGGTGAAGTTTCCGGTTCCCGTAATCATCACCGTCGCCGTACCCGGATTGATATTGTTCTTATACGCGATCTTATAATCGGTTCCGGCTCTCAGTGTCACGGACTTCTTATTTAAAGTCATCTTCACGACCGGTTCCGGTTCCAAAGCTGTTCCAGTGAAAGTCTGGCTTTTGATCGTCGCCACTACAGCAGATTTAACATTTGCTTTAGCAATCGTCCATTTAATCGTTTTAGCTGCAGTCTTCCCGTCCGACCAGACGTAATTCTTCACATCCTTCAAAGTAGCTTTAGCAGTATAAGTACCGGCTTTTGTCGCCATGCCGCCCGTGACCGTATACTTCGCGCCGGATGCGACCCCGGACTGCGCCGCCCCGTTGTAGGTGAGGCCGCTCTTGGCCTTGGGGATGGCAACCTTGGCCGGGCTAATGGTGAAGCTGCCGGACGCCGTACCGCCATAAGCTCCCGCGCCGGTGATCGTGACCGTGGCCGTACCGGCAGCGGTATTCTTCGTATATTTCACCGTGTAGTCGGTGCCCTTCGCCAGCGTCTTACCGTTCAGGACGACCTTCAGGTCTTTATCCGCGGGTACGATGGCTTTCCCGGTATAGGTATAGGTACCGCCGACCGTGACCTTGGCCTGGGCCAGGCTGGCCTTGGCGATGCGGAAGGTTCCTTTCGCGGTGCCTGTGAAATTGCCTTTGCCGCGGACGGTGACCGTAGCCGTGCCGACCTTGGTATTGCTTTGATAGCCGGCGGGTTCGTAGTCGGTGCCCGCCCGCAACGTCACGGTCTTGCCGGCCAGCTGGAGCGTAACGACCGGCTGCGGCGTCAAAGCCTTCCCGCTGTACACCTGATCGGGGGCCTCTACGGAGGCGCCGGTGAGCGGAGCCGGCTGGATCGTAAAGCGGCCTGTTGCGCTTCCCTTCCAGAAACCGCGCCCGGTCAGGCTGAAGGAAATGCTGCCCGCGTTCACCAGATCGGCGCCTGCCGGCATTTTGAGCACATAATCCGTTCCCGCTTTCAGTTTGGTCCCATTCAGGCTGACCGAAACAGCCGGGGTCTTCTTCTGTCCGTCGTAAACCGCGTCCTTACAGGAAACTTCCGCTTTCGTGAGATCTCCTTCCCAGCCGGCATAGAGCGTCAGCGCTTTCGTGACCGGCTGCGTGAAATCGTAAGGAGTCACCAGGTTCTTATCCCGGTACCAGCCAGTAAAGGTGAACGGTTCATAGACCGGATCTTGCGGCGCGGTGAGACAGCTTCCGTCCCACACTTCCTGCGTCGCGGCATCCGTCAGCGTCCCGCCGTTGGCATCAAAGCTGACCGCTATCTTCTTCGGTGCCGGAATGCGGACATACTGATAACCGGTCAAAGCCGTCTCGCCATCCCAAGGCGCGGCATTCGCGCCGGTCAGGTCATCGATGGAAACGCAGGCGCCCGCCGCGGGATCGCTGTAAGCTGTTAAATCGACCGCCAGACTGGAGAGGGCGGCCGTAGAACCGCGCAGGACCATCACAGCGTTATCCGCTACCGCGAGAGTCGCATCGTCGCCATAGCCATAGCAGGCGATCCCGTTACCGCTTGCGGAACGGCAGGTAGCGTCGAGTGTTGCGTTCCCGCTGATATCGATATCTCCCGCATAAAGGCCATAGGCGCCGTTCGTTCCTGCTTCACCGTCGATGACCACGGAACTCTCATCCTGAATATAGATAGTGCGGTTATTCACGTTGACACCAACAAAGGTGGCAACCGTTTCCCCGCTGCCTGTCAGGCTGACGTTCGCGTTGTCCGTGATAAAGACATCCCCGCTGCTTTCGAGAGCCACAGTCGTCGCTTGGGAAGTGAACGTGAAAGAGCCTCCCACGAGCCGGATGTTCCCGCCTGCGTTGATGCCTCCTGACCATTCAACCGTAGCCGGAAACTCCATCGTGACTTGCGCGTTTTTCAGAGTGACGCTGCCACCGTCCATCCCCACTCCCGCGCGGTTTCCTTCGGCGAGGCGGATGGCCAGGCGCGCGTCCTCGATCGTGATATCGTGATCGCAAGAGATTCCTTCTGCGCTATAATCAGCATTCAGGACTTCGATATCCAGGCTCCCCTTGCCTTTGATGGTCACATCGCCATCGGCCATGATGCCATTGCAATACCAATCGGTGCTGATCCCCTCACCCGGCCGGATGTAGTTGGCGCCGCTCAGTGCGATGGTGAGTTCTCCATAATCACAATCGATCGCGCCATAAGTGATCTCATTGACTTTCGTGATGGTGAGATCTGCGCCATTTAAGGCCAGCGTTTTCCGCTCGTCGTCATAGGACACCGTGCCGTCCCCCAGGACGTCCGCTGCGTTATCCTCTGTGATCTGGACGCCCTGCACATATACCGGGTAGCGCGTCGCGCCGGGGATCTTGACGTAGTGATTGGGGTTTTCCCGCTCCCCTTTATAGCCGAGGGCCCTCGCGCCGTCCCACTCGACCGCGTCGGACCCGTCCAGGGCGCTGCCGACTTTTGCCGTCCGCTGCGGCATGGAAGAGCCTAAGCTGACGCTGCCATAGATGGCTTCCCCTTCACTGACGGCAGTCAGGCTGCCGCTATCGTTGATCGTTAAGGTGCCGCTCCCGGGAGCGATCGCGGAAAAGGCCCCGTAGACGTAAGCCGAAGCGTAGTCGCTCAGGGTCAGCGGTCCGGAGATGCCCAGATTCGCGTCTCCCGCCGGGTCCTTGCCGCCTTCTGCTATCAGCCGGGCATTTTCAGCCAGCTGCAGGACGCCTTGTGTGGAAATGCCGGTAGCGATCTCCGCCTGGCCCTCGCTGGTGGAGATGGTGATGCCTACGTCCGCGGACCGATTAATCCGCAAGGAATCGTTCATATTGTCGATTCCGATCAAACGGCTGCCGGCCCCGCCGACAACCCCGACGGCGAGATCCGTATCGTAGATCTCGCCCCCGTGTATGAGATCGATACCATAGCCGTCTTCACCCGCCGGCACCTGCACGTCGATCTCAATATTGCTATTCGCAAGGGTCAGGGTCCCGTGATCCCCGCCGTTTATGAAAATGCCGTTCGCCCGGTTAAGTGAACCTGTATTTTGGGCTTCGACATTGATGTCCAACGTCGTTCCATAGATCACGCAATTTCCGCCGGCGAAGATCCCGTTTACCATATTGGCGGCGCCGGTCGTTTCCTGCACGTGGATCGTTAGCGACGCATCCCGGTCGCCGCTGATGGCCAGGTCGAAACCGGTCCCCGTCGCGATGCCGTCAAACCAGGGGAAACCCTCGTACGCCCAAGTTCCCGGAGCATTTTCTATCGTATTCTCACCCTTCAGGACGATATTCAGCTGCCGCTGCGCGTAGATGCCTTCGGATGACAATTCCTCGAACTCGTCCAGCACCGGCGCGGCTTGAATATGGGCATTGGTCAGGGTCAGTAGGCCGGCATCGTTGTCCCAGACGACACTGCCGCCGTCCCCCAGGACGTCAGCAGCATTCGCCTCCGTAACTTCCACGCCGCCTACCCAGATGCCGATCGTTTCCTCCGCGGCGACCCGCTCTGTCGCCAAGCCCAGGCTCACTGCCAGTAGAGTCAGCAGGATCAGAACTCCTGCCAGACAGCGCCAGGCGCGTATAGATTTTCCTTCGTACGGTATTTCCCTGTTCATGCTTGTCTTCCTCTTTTGCACTATATATCGGATAATTCAATTATATCGGTCAACCGCTGCTTTTCCAATGCTTATTTGTAAAAATAGAAAAGCCGGGCCCCGCCAGGGGCCCGGTCCATTACGATCAGGTCAACAGATCGATGAAGTGTAAGTCTTTCTTAGTTGATCGCCAGGATCTGTTTCACGGTTTCCTCGGTTACCGAGCCGGGGCCGCCGAAGATCGAGGCGCGGGTGGTACCAGCAGCTTTGACGTAAGCGGCGATGCGGGTATTGACCGCAGCCGAATTATCCGTCAGGATCAGCGGTCCGCCTTCCAGGACGGCCATCGGCCCGCCGCAGAGACCGTCGGCGGAATTCTGCCCGCTGGCCAGGTTGATATGGGCCTGCGCCCCGGGGAAGAAGGTCTTCGCCACATTGACTGAACGGACATAGGCGTCGGCGCCTGCAATACGGCGGACGGTAGCGAAGGCGGCCAGATCTTTCTGCACACCTTCGGAAACCTCGGCCGTGGTCCCCACGATCGTGAAGCGGCTCGGTTTCACTGCGGACAGATAAGCCTTCTGATCTGCCGTCAACCCGTTTCCGGCTACCAGCAGTAGGGGCTTACCGGTTGCCGAAGCGGAAAGCGCGTCGGCAAAATCCGCGCCGGTCGTGACGATGAATTCCTGTCCGGCCTTCACGTTCGCCGCTTTCAGGACCAACAGATTGGTCAGATAGCGGTTGGCGCCGCCGAGACGTGTCACCTGGAAACCGGATGCTTTCAGCTTATTCTCCAGATCGGCGGAAACGGAACCGGTGCCGCCGAGGATATAGACCTGCCCGCCCGCCTTCAGGTTGTTCCTGGCATAGGCCAGCGTATTCTCCGTCTGCGCCGCGGCGGTAGCCATGATCGGAGCCTTCTTGGCAGCGGCCAGATAAGCGCCGGCCAGGGCGTCCGGGAAGTTGAAGCCGTCCGCGATGACCAGGGTGCCGAGCTTGGCGCCACCCAAGGCCTTCCGGTAAGCATCGACGATCGCGTAGCTGGTCAGGAAGCGGTTATCGCCTGCCAGGCGTTCATAAGCCGGTTTCGCCTTCACGATCTTGAAGGTCCTGGCCAGGGTGCCGGTAAAGTTTCCTTTGCCGGTGATGGTCAGGCTTGCCGTGCCCGGATCCACATTGTTCTTATAGCTGACCGTATAATCGGTCCCGCTCTTCAGGGTCAGGGTCTTCTTCACCGCTTGCTGGCCACTGCCCTGCGTCACTGTCAGCTTCACCGTCGGCGCCGGTTTGACCGCTGCCCCGGTGAAATCCTGCTCCTGGATCGCGGTTACCGCAGCCGACTTCAGATTTGCCTTCGCGATCGTCCACTTCAGGGACTTCGCGGCGGTCGTTCCATCCGCCCAGGTGTAGTTCTTCGCGTCCTTCAGGCTGGCTTTCGCCGTATACGTTCCCGCCTTGGTCGCCGCGCCGCCGGTTACCGTATATCCTTTGCCGGCCGCCACGCCGGTCTGCGCGGCGCCGTTATACGCGAGCCCCGTCTTCGCTACCGGTACCGCGACCTTCGCCGGCCTGATCGTGAAAGTCTTGGTGATCGTGCCGGCATACGCGCCGGTTCCGGTAATGGTAAGGGTCGCCTTACCGGCCAGTTTATTGTTCTTATAGCTGAGGGTATAATCCGTTTCCTCTTTAAGAGTCAGGGGTTTCCCGTCTACCGTCAGCACGACTTTCAGCCCGCTTTGCGTCAAAGCCTTGCCGGTGTACGTTTTTGCCGTGATGCCGGTCACCTTAGCCGGCGCGATCTCGGTCGTTTCCCGGGCGATGGTCCAGGGGATCTTAAGATCCGCGGTCTTCCCGTCCGTCCAGGTGTAATTCGCTTTATCCTTCAGGCTAACGATAGCGGTATAGGTCGTATCTTCCGTCAAAGAGCCCTTGCCGCTGCCGTTCTTCACCGTATAGAGAGAGCTGGCGGCGACGCCGGTCTGGGTCTTGCCGTTATAGACGAGTCCGGTCTTCGCGACCGGCTTTTTCACCTTGGCCGGCTGGATGGCATAAGAGCCCGTTACCGTGCCCTTATATTTTCCTTTACCGGCAACCGTGAAGCGGACCTCCCCGGCTTGTACGCGGTCGGTGCCGGTGGCGAACTTCAGTTCATAATCGGTCCCCGCTTGCAGCTGCTTGCCAGCGAGCGTAACGCTGATCTGCGGGAGGGTATCCTTCCCGTCGTAAACGCGATCGGTGGCCGTGACCTTCGCCTTGGCGATGCTGTGCGGCCAGGGGTGATCCGTATGCAGATGCACCGGGTCGGACGCGATGCCTTCGATCGCGGAGCCGGCGGACGACTTGGCTTTGATAAGGAAGTCGTAGTCGTTCTTACCTTCCAGGGCCGCATAGGTATAGGCGGAGGCGGAAGCCGGTAATTCAGCCGCCTGTTCCCAACCATTGCCCTTATCGACGTAGAGGCCATATCCGCCGACCGGCCGCCAGGTCGTTGCCGGCGAACTCCAGCTTAAACGGATCTCAGACTCATCTTCGTTCCATTCGCCTTCCAGATCGGTGACGATCGGAGCGCCGGCACGGACGCGGGAGAGAACGAACCCATAGATGGGCACGTGCGCCTGGGAGCTGTTGGTCTGGGTCAGATTGGAATCCCAGGACGCCATCTGGTAATTGAAGCCATATTCACCCGCCGTCGCGAGATCGATCCCGGCCGCGGTCAGCGGACCTCTTTCGACGTTAAAGACCGTACAGGAAACGCCCTTCCCGTTGGCGCGGGTCCGGGTGACGGAGTTCCCGTGCATGTATTCCAGGGACGTATAGCCGCCGGCCCCGGATTCCACGAAGCCCGGGATGTTCAACCCGAAGCTGATGGTGAGTTCAAAGCTGAAACCATGCGACATGGACTCGGTCGTGGAGAACGCGGCCTCCTTGGAATAATCAAAGCCGGTGGACGAAGAGCCGATGCTGAGGCTCTGCGGCTGCGTCTGCAGCAGCTTGTAGCCGGCATCCGTCGTCTTCCGGTACCGCAGCGGATCGCCCTCATGCTGGAGATAGGAGTCGGTGATCTTTTCAAGACGCGGGATGCCCGTCGTGATCCGCGGAGTCGCGGCGGCGGCTCTTTCCGCATTATAGGTGTTGTAGTAATCCACGAAGTCGTTATAGTCGTCTACCGGCAGGACCTGGTAGGCGGCAACGCCCGGGACGGCAATGGTCAGCGCGTGATCGGCGTCAAAGCTTCCGTCCGGCTGCATGATCTCATAGCGGTACAGCACGACCGGCGTCCGGTAGACGACGACCGAATCGTCAAAGTTCGCGGCCCAGCTGTAGGTCGTGGACGTCGTCTGACTTTCGGAGAATTCTTCCGACCATTCCATGGCGTAGCCGGCCGTCACTTCGTAGCCGCCCAGTGTACCTTCCAGATTGTGAGTAAAGCCGGCGCCGAAGGAAACGGAATTGGAAGAGCCCTTTTCCAGTTCAAAGGATTCCGAGATGCTGTAAGTGGTATCGTTTGTATCGACGAGGTAGTCCTGCAGTTCATCAAAATAGGGGGCCGCCTGCAATACGGCCATGACTTCCGGATCGGAATAGACATAGCCCTTATCCTTATAGCGCGCCACGATACCGTCGTTATCGTTATCCACGCTCACAAAGGTCAGCGCGAGCTGGGCGTTGCCGCCGGTCACCAGGCCACCTTCCGTATTGGCCATCGGAAAATCGAGCCTCTGGGTCGCGGCACCGTCCTGCCACTGCCCGAAGATCTCGCCCATATCGAACTGGAACTTGTCTTTTCCGGAGGTCTTGTAGCCGATCGAGAAGACGATCTCCTCCGTACCGGCGAGATCCCCGTCAAAATTGCCGACGGCCGCGGAGTCGATCCAGCGGTTGGAAAAGCCGGATTTCCGCGCGTTATAGTAGCTCCCGCCGTACTGGGAATCAAAATCCGTTGCCCGCGTATAGATGTCGAAAGACTGTCCGTTCACCTTCGCCAGCAGCCCGTTCACAAATACATAAGAGGGGTTACCCTTCCCGTCCAGCCCGACCGCTTCTACGGTTGAATGATTCATGCAGGCATCTCCCGTATAGAAGCCCATCCGCATCAGGTCGGTCGTCTCCAGGTCCATCTTGTTCGGACCTTCCACGAAGCCCTCGTCCGTGACCATATAAGTCAGGATCGCCGTCTTGGCAGCGTTCACACTCTGGCTGCCATCCCCCGGATCCCCGTCCCTGACCTTCTTCAGATATCCGGCCGCGATCACATCGTCCCGGCCGTCGCCGTTCACATCGCCGGCAGCCAGGCCCGGCGCCGCGAGTGAGTCATAATCATACTTGTTATCGTCCTGGCATGTCTTCCGCGTATAAGTACCAGCCGCTTTTTCACTCAGGATCCGGTAGCCGGAGGCTTTCTTCCCGTAATTGACCGCCAGATAAGGCGAACTCGGGGACGATTCGTTATAGGAACCGATAAACGCCCCGCCGTGCCAGGTGACGACAGCCAGGTCGTCCACCCGGTCGCCGTTGAAATCGCCGGTCGCGACCTGGCCGCAAAGCTTCTTGTTGACGTCAGTCCCGTCTATCCAGCCATTGACCGTCCCGACATAGAAATAGCTGACGCCCGCCTTTCCATTGCTGTATTCCAGCGACAGCATCTGGTAAGCGGGACTGGTATTCACTTTCGTGAAAGAGATATTGCCGCCGGCGGACGTCACCTTTACTTCATAAAGGCCCAGGTTCCAGCCGTCCAGGCAGCCGTAGATGACAAGACTGTCCTTACCGTCGCCGTCATAATCCCCGGCCGTGACAGAATAGAAGTTCTTAACGTTATAATAATCGACCCCGGTATTATCATACATCCAGTTCAGCGTGCCCAGGCGGTAAGGCGCGCTGGCGACCCCGTTCTTATCGTGAACGAACAGCACCAGGCTCGCGGCCTCGCCCCCAAATTGCACGCCCAGCTCGGCCCAATGATCCTTCCGGCCCGATCCGGTCGGATCGAAGGAAACGGCCTGCGGCGCGTTCACGACCTCTTTCTGGTACGAACCGGGCCACAGTTCCTCCCGACAGACCGGATAGGTTTTGTTTACCGTGCCGGACCCGAGGAAATCATAACCCGCCTCGCTATGATAAGTGAGCTGTTCAAAGCTATCATAAGCATCCGGCACCGCGTAGGCTTCCCTGCTTCCGGCCAGGATCAGTTCGTTAGCCGGGCTCATGGTAAAGGGAACGTTCGTCCCGAATCCGTAAGGATCGTCGCTCGTCCCGTAAGAAGTCGGCGGAGCTGCCGCCATGCTGTTCACGATCAATTCATACAGCCGGGCGCCGTTTCCGGTTTCCGCCGCGTAGACCGCCTGTCCCTTTCCGGGGATCATGCCGGCGACCAGGAGCGCCGTAAGCAGTAGGGCCAGAAAGACCGCCGTTCCTTTCTTTCTCATCTCTAAAAACCTCCGTCATTTTCTATTCCGGTTACGATAACGAAGCGCTAATGTTGCTAATATTGAGCCTGCAGTAAAAGCGATCACGGCGACCAGGATATAGCCGCCGGCGTGTTCCGGCATCAGGAAGGATCCCATGACCGTTTGCCCGGCAGCCTGGCTGCCGTCTTCCGTGAAAGAGGCGATCAAAGCAGTCAGCGCGCCGACCAGCACGACAGACAAAAGGGAAAGCAGGCGCAAGGCCTTCTCTTCCCGCTTCTTCCGGATCCCACGGCTCCGCCTCAGGATCTCCCTTACCGCTTCATTTTCTTCATATCTCAACCGCACCACCTCCGCACGCTTTGATCTCTTTACAGATTAGTTGCGGGTTCCCGCGAAAATTCCCCCTCCCCATATAAAAAAACTCTTCCGGTTGGAAGAGATCAAAAGGAGAGTCCGTATTCTCTGGCCGCGGGCTCTCTACTCCGCTTCGGAACGCAGCCGGCGGTAAGGCAGGTAGAGGAGCGCCGCCGCAACCAAGGGCATCCCATAACCGATATAGGAAGTTAACCCGGGCGCCGAGACCAGCAGGTTATACAAGCCGTGGAAAGTCATGGAGAGCGCGAGCGCTCCCAGGATGCCGCCGGCCGAAAAAGCCCGGAACCGGCGCACCTGGACCAAGCCCAGCGCCAGGGCTAAGATACTGACGATGTGCATAACGCCCACCGCCAGGCCCCGGATCATGATATAAGTAAGGCTCCCTGCGCCCATGTAAAGGATATAGCAGCAGTTCTCGTAAATCGCGAAACCGGTGCCGATCCCGCAGGCCGCGTGGACCAGATCCGGTCCGGAAGGTTCCAGCAGGAAAAGATAGAAGAGGAGCGGCAGCATCTTCATGGCTTCTTCGATCATTGGCGAAATGAAGATCGCCGTATCCCGTGCTTCCGTACCGCTGGCCGCGCCGATAAAACCGCTGATATAAGCGGCCAGCAGGCAAGCGCCCATCCCCAGGAGGAAGGAGGTCAGGAACTGCCTCGTTTTCCCCCGCGTAAAGAGCAGGGCGATGAACAGCGGGATCGCGATACAGATCAGGATGTTTTCAGCATAGATCATTCCGGTCCGCCACCTTTCCAACTGCGCCTGTCTGGAAGACAATGATTCCCGTCACTGCGACGCCCACCGCATAATACAGCGGATCCGCGCTCATATACAAACAACTGATGACCCAACAGAACGCCCCGCAGCAAAGGCTGAACAGCGTTTCCGGCGCTTCCCGGCGCCAGGCCCGGAGCGTTTTGATAAAAGCCAGGACGATCCCGATAAACATCAGGATATAGCAGCCGGCATCCAGGACCGCTCTGCTCTTCTCCGGAACCGCGAAGGTCAGGGCCTGACCGCCGATCAGACCGGCCGCGAGAAGCGCGAGCACGATCCACTCCTCCCGGCGCAAAGCCCCGGTGACACGTAACGCATGCAGGGTGATCGTGAAGAAATAGGTCAGCACGATCCCCGTCAGGATGTCCTGGACCCATTCCCCTGACCAGGCGATCCAGAGCGCGGTACTCGCGCCGACGAAGAACAAGGCCGGGAGCAGATCCCGGCGTATCGACACGGGCTCCCAGCCCTTACCGCTCACCGTCGTCGCCAACGCGGTTGCCAGTAAAAGGAAAAATGCCCACTCCCCGATCTCATTGGCTGCGAAAGGCATGCGGAAGTCCGGCCGGATCACCTCGTAAGCGATCCAGTAGCAATCGCTCAAAAGTAGGCAGATCAGGGCAAACGCAAAGAACAAAGCTGTCAGGCATGCCGGGTCCCGCTGGAACCTTTTTGCTGAGAAACCGATTGAAAAACAAAGCACAACGAGCTGTATGAGGATTAGTATACTATGAAGCGCCGGGAATGTCATGGCCTGCCGTCTTCCTCCTTCCGGTTCAGTTCCTTCCATTTCCGATAATGCTGGCTCAGGACCGTAACACAGATGCCCGCCAGGAAAGCGAATACCCCGATCACTACATAACCCGTATAAGCCGTGCCGAGGATCAGGCTGCCGTAACTGCCGGCTGTTCCAAAGGACGACGTCATCTCTACCCGGGGGATCAGGAGCCCGGTCACGAGAAGCAGCACCGCGCAAAAACTGAGCGAGATCAGGTCGCGCGTGATCTTCCGGCGGAGCGCCCACTTCTCTTTTACCCCGTCCGAACGACGCAGGATTTCCGCAAGTTGTTCATCGATTGTTTTCATCGGGCGCCCTCCGGGTCTGCCATCCGTTTTTTCATTTTCTCCCGTCCGCGTTCTGCCAGGCGGTAGATCTGTTTTCTGCTTTTCCCTAAGACCCGGGCGGCTTCTTCATAGCTCATCTCATCCAGGTAAACAAGATGGAGAAGCTCCCGTTCCTCCGGGTTCAATTCCCGCATCGCCCGGTACAGGCTCTGTTTCCGCTCATCCGCGATCAGTTCGCCGAGCGGATCCGCTTTCGGTCCGGCCGCCTGCTCGGGAAGCTCATCCAAGGGAACCGTGACCGGGCGGTGTTTCCGCAGGAACATGCGGGCTTTATTGCGCGCGATCGCGAACAGCCAGGTCTTGAAAGAGCTCCGGCCCGCGAACATCGTCCGCCCGGCCGCCACTTCCGCGAAGCTGTCCAGCATCAGTTCTTCCGCGTCTTCCGCATTCCGCACATAGCTGTATAAGAAGAAGGTCAGAGCCTCCCGGTGCCGCAGCAGCAGGATCCGCAGATCCTCTTCATCGCCCGCGGTGAGAAAACGGCTGTATAAAGATTCGTCTGTTTCTTCTGTCAGGTTCATATGCCTCGTATACTAACTTCCCTGGTGTATATTCTCATGATCTCTGCGTAGCGCTTCAGTTCCTCCGCGCTGGGCGGAGCAAGTCCCTCGAAGGGGACGGAATCGCGGTCGGTGAAGCATTGCAGGAAATACTGTTTGGCACCCCGGATCAATTCCCCGATAGCCGGGAAATCCCCCTCTTCATGCAGCGGTTTCACGACCGTGGTGCGAAATTCGTAATCCGGAGCCAGTTCCATGATCGTCGCGATGCTCTGCCGGATCGGCGCCAGGTCCAGGCCGTCCGGATCCGTCTCACCGTGCGCCGGCGCTTGATCCCTTCCCCCTGCTTCCATCCCGCAGGTCATCGCGTATTTCGCCGGGCTGTTCTTAATATCCATGGCCACGTAATCCACGAAGCCGGCTGCCAAGAGCTCTCTCAGGAACTCCGGATGATAGCCGTTGGTATCCAGCTTCACAGCAAAGCCCAGTTCCCGGATCTTCGGGAGGAGCTCCCGCAGGCCCTGATGCAGGCAGGGCTCGCCGCCGGTGATGGCCACGCCGTCCAGAAGGCCCTTCCGCTTGGACAGGAAAGCCAGGAGTTCCTCATCGTCCATGATCGGCGCTTCGGTGCCGTCGATCAGTTCAAAATTGTGACAGAAGGGGCAGCGGAAATCGCAGCCGCCTAAAAAGACCGTACAAGCGACACGTCCCGGGAAATCGAGGAGCGTCATCTTTTGTAATCCATGTATTTTCATCTTACTCCACTCTATTTTACCGCAAGCTTTTCCGCTTGGTTCCGTCAGACAGCGGCCAGGATGTGCAGGTTGCGGACCTGGCCGTCCGCGATGCCGTCGTTTACGGAATAGGCGTGCTTCTCCAGATCGCCGCAATTGGCTTTCGTCAGTTCCTCATCGATCAGGCAGTCGATCAGATCGGCGGCGATGCCTTCGATCACGTCGTACTTCTCGGCCGCCGTCTCCGGCTCGTTATCCGTCGTCAGCAGGTATTCCAGCAGCTCCGCTTCGAAGGAAAGCACCGGCAGTGCCCGTAAGGCACGGAAGCTCCATTTGTAATAGGGCTGATATATGCGGTTCAGCAGGAAGATGGCGCTGATGGCCGCCCGGCTGAATTCACAGACCGCCAGTTGTGCCGCTGCCTGCTCGCCGTGGGCGAGGCATCTCTGATAATTATACTGCCCGGACTGGGCCATGAGGAGGAGATTTCCGGCCAGTTTTTTTCTCCGCACGTCCTCCGGGAAATAATGGAGCCGTTCCCGCAAAGCCGTGAGTTCCCCATAAGCGTCGCAGAAGATCTCCCCGTTTACCGTTTCCGCCAGGCTTTGTTCGGGAAGGGAAAGCCATGCCGCCGGCGTCAGGATGCCGTCGGGCGTACCCGTTTTCTCCGCGCACCACTCCGCGATGCGCAGCACGCCGCGGCGCGCGCCGCCGACCGGCTGCATCAGGCCGCGCGTGATCCCGCCAAATTCTTTCGGCAACTTGGCGTAAGCCCGTTCCAGTTGGAAAGCTGTCTTCCGGTCCACCACGTCCTCGCCGGGCAGGAAAAGACAGAAGCCCGGTTCAAAATCGTGGTCCCGCGATACGTCATCGTCCCAGCCGAAGCATTCCGAGCCGCTCCCGCAAAGCCCCACTGCCACGAGCGGCAGGAGCTCCGGGAACTGTTCCGCGAGCATCGGTTGCCCATAGTTTTCATAATACTGCCGCGCCAGCTCCAGCCCCTTCATCAGACGCTCCTTTCCACGTCGCGCGCGGCGGCTTCACCGTTCTCACGATAAATGGTCTCCGCCCGCCGGTTCAGCTCCTCCGCGTCCAGGAACCAGCCGTAATAGGAGAAAGTCGGCGCGCATTTCTCGCAGACGAAGGCGTAATACCCATCGTGCGGCGCGTCGCCGGTAAGGAGCAGCGCGGAAGCCTTCTCCAGGCAGTCGTTCACAGCTCCTTCCGCCTCCTCCGGACCGTATTCCGCCGTCCGGGCGTCGGCCATATTCAGATAAGTGATGGCCTGCTCCAGGCAGCCGCCCGGGACGTCCGCCATCACGGAAAGCGCTTTTTCATAGAGTGCATCCGCCTCAGGGAACCGTCCCGCGGCGACCAGCACCAGCGCCATATTGTTATAGAGACCGCCCAGGAGCTCCGGCGCTGTATGCGGACTCGCCTCATAAGCCTCCTTCGCCTTCTGGAAAATCACGAGCGCCTCTTCATTCGCCCCGAACGCGTTATAGGCCGTCGCCACGTTGGTATAAGTGGTGCCGGCGCTGACCGTCCCCGCAAAGCCCAGCTCGCCCACCAGGCGCAAAGCTTTTTTTGCGTGCAGGAAGGCCTGCTCCCGGTTACCGACCTTGCGGTAATGGCCGACCAGTTCGTTCCGGAGCATCAGTTCCCCGCCCTGGTCGCGACCCAGCCGGGCTTCCTCCAGCCAGTAGAGAAGGTGCCGTTCGGCACCGGCATAATCACGGCGGGACATATATTCATTCATCTTCTCGATGATGCGCTGCTGGGGGATCGCTTTGACGGTGGGGGCGGCTCCATAGGGTTCCCCGCAGAGCACACAAGCCGGCTCCACATAGTCTTCCGGTTTCAAGACGCGGTCATCGTTCATCCTTTTTCCTCCCGTATTTCCGTTTCTACTAAAATGATACACTATCCCGCGCCGTTTGGTGACGGTTTTTTTCGGCGCGCGCTGCCGATTTTTCAAAAGAGGCGGCAGCCAATAAGCCTGCCGCACGCCCGGCGGCGATCCGGTTTGTTGAAAATGACTTTGATTTTAATGCATATGCAATGAAAACAGGCGGTTTTCAGCAGTTCTTTCAATAAGTCGGAACGGATGGTTCCGCTCTGTAAAAGAACAGGTGCCGTCTCTGAGGCCGGTGCCGATATTGCCTGGCGTTGAATTTTCTGATAAAATAAATCAGCATCTTTCATGTCGGTCAGCTGTGCTGAAACGTGGTAATTTCCATTTTTAATAGAGGAGTTTTGTGATGAAAAAGAGCTTTTTCCTGATTCCGATCCTGTTACTCTTGCTGCTGGTGATCCTTCCCGGCCTCGGCTTTCTGCTTGCCGGCGGTGGCAGCGGGGGCGGATTCTCCTTAGCCGAACCGGCCTACGCCGCGGTTTCCGGCACGGTGATGATCACCGGCTCGGACGGCGATCAGCTGGTCGTCACGCAGGACACGCCGGAGGAACAGCTTTCCGGCAACGGTTGGACTGTAAGCTTCGG
>JAFRYQ010000011.1 GCA_017437565.1 Bacillota bacterium | reverse complement strand
TGCACGCCGCAGGGAATGAATTCCGCCGGGTCGTTGCCGGCGAAGGCTTCATCGAACATATACAGGAAGACGGAATCCGGCGTAATGAGCGTAAAGGAGAAGAAGACCGGCGTATCCAGGACGTCGTCACCGCGCAGGTTATACAGGTAGGCGTTCTCCATCAGGTCAGTGATGAGATGGTGTGTCGCACCGCGTTCGGCCATCTGCCGACGGACTTCGGCGATCTTCTGGCTGTAGCTGCAGCCGGTCGAACTATCCGGCATCTTCCAGATCGGCGAGCCGGTGAGCGCCGGCCGGTCCATCCAGATCTCGCCGGCCAGGTCGACGTCGTAGACGAGGGTCGCGCCGGCTTCCCGGGCGATCTTCTCGTAATCTTCCCCGTCGTCGGCGGCCAGGATGCGTCCATCAAAGCCGAACGTCTGCCCGGCCTGCAGGTGTTCCTTCAGGAAATCCTTCAGATCCTGATCCTCGCCCTGTTTCATGAGGGAGATGCCGCTGCCGGCGATCTGCCGGGCAGCCTGGATGAAATAGCGGCTGTCCGTCCAAAGCCGGGCGTCATCGGCCGTGACCATGAGGATGCCGGCGGAGCCGGTGAAGCCGGAGACATAACGCCTGGTCTTGAAATAGTCGTGGATGTATTCGGAACAATGGAAATCACCGGTGGTGACGAGATAGCAGTCGATGCCGCGGATCGCCATGAGGTCGCGCAGGGCGGACAGTTCTTTTTTCAAGGGATTACCTCCTTTATGCTTTGATGTCTGTATTGATATGCCGGAGCGCCGGAGCCAGGGCCCGCAGGACGTACCAGCAAAGAAAACCGATAAGGATGCCGCTCACCAGCCCGGAGAACATCAGGACCGGCAGGTAGAGGAAGATGCGCAGGTCGCTGATCAAAGCGGCGGCCACGAGCAGCTGGCCGATATTGTGGGCGACGCCGCCGGCCATGCTGACGCCGACCACGCTGAAGAGGCCGGTGCGCTTCAGAAGTGCCATGACCAGCAAGCTGAGGGCGGCCCCGGCCAGTGAATAGACGGCGCCGAACAGCCCGGTAAACAAGAGCCCGGCGACCAGGATGCGGATGAGATTGACGGCGAGGGCCGGTTTCATTCCGTATTCATAGAGCGCGATCAGGACCACCAGATTCGCAATGCCGAGCTTGACGCCCGGAATGCCGACCGGAAGTGGAATGAGGACCTCGACATAGGAGAAGATCAGGGCTACCGCCGCCAATAAAGCAGTGAAGGCGATGCGCTTCCCGGAGGCACTGCCGGAGGGCGTATTTGGAACTGACGGGCTGCCAGAGGGCGTGCGCGGGTCAGGCGCGCGTTCAGCCGGAGTAGACATCGACGTCCGCCTCCTTTCCGGTGATCCGTACCACGACCCGGTTCGGCAGGCAGATGATCGCCTCGCCGGTCTTCGTGATCTGTCCCTGGTTGACGCAGAGCTGGTTGTGGCAGTTGGCGCTCTCCATTTGCACATGGCCTTGATTTATGATAACCTTATTCGTGTGTCCGTCCCGCTCGATCAGGATCTCGCGGTCCTCTGCCAGATCATAAGTCCCATAGACTTCGCCGGCGACCGTGATGACCACCGTCCGGGCGCTCCCGGAGCCGGCGGCATAGGACAGCACGGAAAGACCGACTCCGAGCAGGAGCAGGATGACGAACAGGATGAGATCAGCTTTACGAATGATTTTGGACATGGATTCCTATCGATAATATGCGTGTAATGATGGATCAAGCGAAAAAAAGAAGAGCGTGTCCGATCAGCAGGAAGCCCGGCGCGGGCCGGCAAGCGTTTCGGCGCGTTGTTTTGCTGTTTCTTCTCATCGCCGGTCTGATTATATCACAGACCGGGTGCGGGAAAAAGCAGGAACCCGTATCCCAGGACGGCTTTTATCTGGATACGGTCTGTACCATCACCTTGTACGCGATGGAGGACTGGAGTGAGGAGAAAGCGGAAACGATCCTGACGGAAGCCTTCGCGTCCTGCGCGGAATACGAGGCGCTCCTCAGCAAGACCCGCGAGGGGTCTGACGTCTGGAAGGTCAACCACGCGGATGGCGCGCCCGTCCCCTGTGACCCGCGCACTGTGGAACTCATCGAGAAGGGAATCCATTACGGGGAGCTTTCCGAAGGACGCTTTGATATCACCATCGGTGCGGTGACGGACCTGTGGGATTTCCACGGCGTCGGCACGCCGCAGGTCCCGGATGAGACGGTGTTGGCGGAAGCGCTGTCGCACGTGGATTATCGCGGCATCCAGATCGAAGGGAACGAAGTGACGCTTGCCGATCCCGCGGCGCAGCTCGATCTGGGCGGGATCGCCAAGGGTTATATCGCCGACCGCCTGACGGAGCAGTTGGCAGATGCCGGTGTTACCGGCGCGGTCATCGATCTGGGCGGCAATATCACGGTGCTCGGGTATAAGGACGGGAAAGAAACAGAGATCCGGGTCGGGATCCGCAAACCCTTCGGCAGCAGTCTCTCGGATCTCATCGGCACGACTTCATTGCACGACGCCAGCTGTGTGACGTCCGGTACCTATGAGCGGCATTTCGAAAAGGACGGCGTTTTCTATCACCACATCCTGGATGCCCGGACTGGTTATCCGGTGCCGACAGATATGGACGGGGTGACTGTGATCGGTCCCGCCGATGCTTCCGCCGATTGCGACGCTTTGGCGACGACGGTCCTGTTGCTCGGCTCGGACGAGGCGGAGGCGCTCTTCGCGAATCCCGAATTCGCCGGTTTCTCCTATGTGATCGTGCAGCTGGATACGCCGCACGAGAGTTCTTCCGGTTATTCTCTCCTGAAAGGCGGCGCCGGCAACTGGGATCTGAACGGGTTGAAGTGAGGAATGATTAGGGGCAACCTATGAAAACAAAGTCCGATGTAAAGAGCCAGAAAGCGTTAAAAAGGACTGTAGTCACGACGATGGCTTTCTGTCTTCAAGTTAAGGCTGGCCTGGAAATTGTGTTTTATCCCCTCGTACTTGGAGTCGTCTTTCGATTATTTGGGGTCGGGACTGACTGGATTCCTCTAGAGGCAGAGACTTTTGATTTGATGTATCTGGCGCTCGCTTTACTGGTCTTTCCCTTATTTTTTCTTTTCCCATTGACAATGGTCTTCTGCCTGATGAGCTTGAGCTACTCGCAAACAAAGAAGATAAGCAGTCTCTGTATCA
>JAFRYQ010000146.1 GCA_017437565.1 Bacillota bacterium | reverse complement strand
GGTCGTCCTGGTACCGGGATTTCAGCGGCGCGGCCAGTTTCTGGGCGGAAGAGGACTGCAGCGTGCTCTATATCGAGCAGCGCGGGCAGGGAGACAGCGGCGGGAGCTGTATGGCTTTTGGCACGCTCGAGCGCCTGGACTGCCTGGACTGGCTGGACTGGCTCGTGCAGAATACGCCGGAAGAATTGCCAATCTATCTGGCCGGGATCTCCATGGGGGCGACGACCGTGCTGCTCTGCGCGGATCTGGATCTGCCAGCGCGGGTGAAAGGCATCATGGCGGATTGCGGATTCACTTCCGCAGACGAGATCTTCCGGGAAGTCGCCCGGAAGTCCGTGCCGGTTCCCTATCCGCTGGCTCGGGTGGCGATCAACCGGATCTTTGCCCGGAAAACCGGCTGGCGGGCGGATGCCTTGCGGACTACGGATGCCCTGGCGAATGCCAAAGTGCCGGTGCTGCTCTTCCACGGGGAAGCCGACCGTTTCGTGCCGGTCTGGATGAGCCGCGCCAATTACGAGGCCTGCACCGCGGAGAAGGAACTGATGACCGTCCCGGGTGCCATCCACGGGCTCTCGTTCGTGGTAGCCGGGGAAGTTTATAAGGAGAAAGAGCGGGCTTTCTGGCGCGCGCACGACGGCGACTGCACCACAGATGCCGCAGATGTTGCAGATGCGGGAAGTTCCGCAGGGGTATGAGGAGGAGAAGATGCTGACTGAAATTAAAAACCCGATCCTGAAAGAAGGGGCCAGACTGCTCATTGTGACGCTGGCTTCGCTGATCTTCGCAATCAACGTTAATACCTTCGTCAATATCGGCGGACTGTTCCCGTCCGGGCTTTCCGGGATCGCGATCCTCATCCAGCGGTGCATGGCGAAATACGTCGGTGTGAAGGTGGCCTACTCCTTCCTTTACCTGCCGCTGAATATCATTCCGATCTACATCGGCCTGAAATACCTGGGTAAGACGTTCACGATCTATTCGATCTACGTGATCTTCTGCTCCAGCTTCCTGACCGACCTTCTGCCGAGCCTTTCCATCACCTATGATACGCTGCTCATCTCCATCTTCGGCGGACTGCTTTCCGGGATCGGCGTCGTCATCTGCCTGCAGGCCGGCGCCTCCGGCGGCGGCATCGATTTCATCTCCATCTTCTTCTCGGAGCGGAAGGGGATCGACTGTTGGAATTATATCCTGATCGGGAATATCATCCTGCTCACCATCGCCGGCGCGCTCTTCGGATTCGAAAAATCGCTCTATTCGATCGTCTACTCTTACGTCTCGACCCAGGTCATCCAGCTGCTTTACCGGCGCTACCAGAAGCAGACGCTCTTCATCGTCACCGAGAAGACGAATGAGATCTATGAGAAGATCCACATCCTGACCAATCACGGGGTTACGGTCTTTAAGGGCATCGGCGGCTACGCGGGGGAAGAGCGGAAGATGATCTATTCCGTAGTCGGCAGCGATGAAGCCGCGAAAGTCATTAAAGCCGTCCATGAAGAAGACCCGCACGCCTTCATCAATCTGGTGAAGACCGAGCGGGTCGGTGGGAACTTCTATACGCCGCCGAAGGAATGATTCAGCGTTTTTTCACGAGGTCCATCTCGAACCAGAAGGTGCTGCCTTCACCGAGCTCGCTCTCCACGCCGTAAGCGGCCTTATGGAGGGAAAGGATCTCTTTCACGATGGAAAGGCCCAGACCGGTCCCTTCCGTCTGGCGGACGTGGTGGGTACTGGACTTATAGTAGCGCTCCCAGATGTGGCTGATCTCGTCGGGGGCGATCCCTTCGCCGTGGTCGGCGACTTCCAGGCGCACCTTCTTGCCAGCTTTGACGGTGCGGATGATGATCTCCTTATCGGTCCCGCAGTATTTCACCGCGTTGTTCACCAGGTTGGAGATCACCTGTTTGATCCGGGCTTCATCGCCGTTCACCCAGAAGGCGCCGCCGTCCTCAAAGCGGATGTCGTAGCCTTCCTGTTCGGCGAGCAGGCCATAGGAGGGGAGCAGCTGGGCGATCGTATCGGAAAGATCAAAGTCGCTCTTCTCCAGCTCGATGGTGCGGCGCTGCATGCGGGACATGTCGAGCATGTCGTTGACCAGGGCGTTCAGGCGATCCGTTTCTTCAATAATCACCGAGAGATGTTTCTCGCGTTTGACCGGGTCGTTGCCCGAGAGGTCGCGGATCATCTCCGCATAAGACTTGATCATCGTCAGTGGGGTCTTCAGATCGTGGCTGACGTTCGCGATCAGGTCTTTTTGATAATTATCGGTCTTCTCCAGTTCCCGCGAGGCGTTGGTCAAAGTTTCGGCCAGCTCGGTGATCTCGGTATAGTGGCCACCGTGGAACTGGACGCCGTAATTGCCCTGGCCCATTTCCGCTGCCGATTCGGTGATGTTCTTGATCGGACGGCTGATGTGGGTGGCGAGATAGAAGGCCATGGAAAGCGCCAGCAACAGCGCGATGGCCGTGATATAGAGAAGCTGGGTGCGCAGGATGGAGACCGTGGAACTGACCGGGTAGAGCGGCGTGAACATATAGAGCAGGTAGCTGCCGGCATAATCGACCGTCACCCCGTCTTCCAGCGTTTTCTTATACAGGAAGGAAACGTAGGAAAGTGTCTTGGTATCGCTGTCCGGCTCCGTTTCGCTGATCTCGGAGTAGGAGGGGAAACCGGTCTCGATGAGCTGGGCGCGCAGATTGGCGGACTGCAGACGGTATAAAAAGATCTGGCGGTAACCTAAATAGTCCGGCGTAATCATGACCCGGCCGTCGCCGGTCTCCACGCGGATATAGGTATCGCTGCCGCTGGTGAGCTCGCTGATCTTATCCGCCAGGGAGATCACGCTGTGGTTCTCGCTGTACTCCTGCACCAAAGCTTTCGCCATGCGGTCGGACTCGCGCAGTTTCATGTCCTCGTAATAGGTGTCGAGGAAGAAGACCTGCAGCAGCCAGATGAGGGCGACGATGATCAGGGCAAAGCCCAGGAAATAGGTAAACAGACGGGAACGGATGCTGTGGGTACGGGCATCATTCTTCATATTCAAACTTATAACCCACGCCGCGCAGGGTCACGATATAATTGCGATAAGGACCGAGGTTGTTCCGCAGATTCTTGATATGCGTGTCGATCGTGCGGTCGTCGCCAAAGAAATCGTAGCCCCAGATATCCGAGAGCAGTTTGTCACGGGACAGGGCGATGTTCTTATTCTTGATCAGATAGAAGAGCAGTTCATATTCCTTCGGTGTGAGCTCGACCCGCTCGCCGTCGACGGTGACGGTGCGGGCGGCGATATTGATGGAGAGGCCGCCGAATTCCAGGACGCCGGTGCTATCCTTCTTAGCGGTGTTGCGGCGCTCCAGGACCACGTTCACGCGGGCCATCAGCTCTTTCGGGCTGAAGGGTTTCACGACGTAATCGTCGATGCCCAGTTCGAAACCGAACAGCTTATCATATTCCTCGCCGCGGGCGGAGAGCATGATGATGGGGACGTCCTGGATCTTCTTGATCTCCTTGCAGGCGGAGAACCCGTCGAGCTTGGGCATCATGATGTCCAGGATCACGAGATCATATTTATTCAGCTTACAAAGCCCGACGGCGCTCATGCCGTCTTCGGCCTCGGTGACTTCATATCCGTTAAATTCCGCGTATTCGCGAATGACTTCGCGGATGCCTTGTTCGTCGTCGACGACTAAGAGTTTATACATTCATTACCTCCCGGTGACAGAGATTCTGCAAATCTTTTTCTTGTTATCCATTATATTACCACAATTTGATGATTGAATAAAGAGAGTCTGAAAACAGTGCGTGTTCCCGGTAGGGGGAAACGCTCCGCCCGCTTGACAGAAGCGGGCTTGCTAAACTATACTATATTGATATATTGTGCGTATCTATGCGCATTTGGAAGGAGGTGAAACAAATGTTACAGAAACTGTTGAGACTGATCGCGGCTTTGATCGGCGGCGTCGCGGGATACGGGGTATTCCTGCTGCTGCGCTATATCAAACCGGCTGTCGTCACCCTGACGCAGATGCAGACCATCGCGCTGGCAGCTGTCCTGGTTATTTTATTCGGATTTATTTTCTTTTGGCTCACGCCACTTTTCGCCAGACAGGGGCGCCGTGTGGCCAACGACATCGGCCGCGACCTGCAGGGCGTATCGGGAAACGATCTCCTGTCGGGCGTGATCGGCCTGATCTTCGGTCTGATCATCGCGCTGCTCATCACCCAAATCTTCTCCGGGATCACCAATACCTATCTGAACGCGGTGGTCAACCTGATCATCTACGTGGTGATGGGCTATTTAGGCGTCGTGGTGGCGAATAAGAAAGGTAAGGAGATCTTCTCCCAGATCTTCGCCCAACGCCGGCAATCCGATCAAAGCGGGGAAAGCGCGCCGAAAGAAACGGCTTCGCCGCTCAAGATCGGCGGCCGCAATAAGAAAAAACAATCCGGCGCCACTCCGAAGATCTTGGATACCAGCGTCATCATCGACGGGCGTATCGCCGAGATCATGAAGACCGGTTTCCTGGAAGGACCGATCGTCATTCCGGAATTCGTGCTGGTGGAACTCCGGCACATCGCGGATTCTTCCGATTCGCTGAAACGGACCAGAGGCCGTCGCGGCCTGGACATCCTGAACGGGATCCAGGAGGAGTACGGCATCGAGATCTACAACACGGATAACGAGAAGTCGCTGAAGAACATCCCGGAAGTGGACGTCAAGCTGCTGAAGCTGGCCCAGATCATGAACGGCAAGGTCGTCACCAACGACTACAACCTGAATAAGGTCGCGTCCATCAACGGCGTCGACGTCCTGAACATCAACGAACTGGCCAATACCCTGAAGCCGGTCGTCCTGCCGGGCGAACGGATGACGGTGACGCCGGTGAAGGAAGGAAAGGATCCCAGCCAGGCCATCGCCTATCTGGACGACGGTACCATGGTGGTGCTGGAAGACGGCCGTAAGATGATCGGCAAGACCACGGAGATCAACGTGACGAGCGTGCTGCAGACGGCGGCCGGCCGCATGATTTTCGGACGGATCAACCGCGCGGAGCAGTAAGGGAAACAAGCAGGAGAGAGACAGAATGAGGATCGGAACCGGATTCGACGTGCACCGGCTCGTAGAAGGCAGAAAACTGATACTTGGCGGCGTGGAGATCCCCTTTGCGCTAGGGCTCGCCGGCCATTCGGATGCCGACGTGCTGCTCCATGCCATCATGGACGCTTTGCTCGGGGCGGCCGGACTGCCGGATATCGGCAAGCTGTTCCCGGACCGCGATCCGGCTTACGAGGGCATCTCCAGCCTGGAACTGACGCGCCGGGTGGCGGAAAAGCTCGCGGCCGCCGGCTACCGGATCGGTAATATCGACGCCACTGTGATCTGCGAGCGGCCGAAGATCGCTCCCTATACGGAAGAGATGTGCCGGCAAACGGCGGCGGCGCTGGGCGTCGATCCGGCCTGTATCAACGTGAAGGGCACGACTACCGAGAAGCTCGGCTTCACCGGCCGCGGCGAGGGGATCGCCGCCGAAGCGGTCTGCCTGTTGGAAGAGCTTTAAAGAACCTTAAAGAAGAACGATCAGAATCACAATAAGAAGAACGATAAGGAGAAGTTACAGCATGAGATTTTCGAAAACCTACGTGAGAACCCTGCGCGAGGTGCCGACGGAAGCCGAGGTACCCAGCCATATCCTGATGCTGCGGGCCGGTATGATCCGCAAGCTCGTATCGGGCGTTTACGGCTTTATGCCGCTGGGCTGGCGCTGCCTGCGCAAAGTCGAAGAGATCGTCCGCGAAGAGATGGACGCCACCGGCGCCCAGGAGATCCTGATGTCGGCGATCCAGCCGGCGGAGCTCTGGGAAGAGACCGGACGCTGGAAAGCCTACGGACCGGAGCTTTGGCGCATTAAGGACCGCAACGGGCGCGATTTCTGCCTGGGGCCGACCCATGAGGAGATCTTCACCGACATCATCCGCGATGGCGTCTCGTCCTACCGCCAGTTGCCGGTGACGCTCTATCAGATCCAGACCAAATACCGCGATGAAGCCCGGCCCCGTTTCGGACTGCTGAGAAGCCGCGAATTCGTCATGAAGGACGCCTACTCCTTCGACCTTGGGGAAGAAGGGCTGGACGTGAGCTATCAGACCATGTACGACGCCTATAGCCGCATCTTCACCCGCTGCGGACTTACTTTCCGGCCGGTGGAAGCGGACAGCGGCGCCATCGGCGGCAAGGGTTCCCACGAATTCACCGCTTTTACCGAAATCGGTGAATCGGAGATCGCATACTGTGAGAACTGCGAGATGGCCGCTAATATCGAGCGCGCCGAGTGCCGTGACTGCGATCCTTCGCCGACGGACGAAGCGCTGCTCCCCCTGGAAGAAGTCCATACGCCGGGAACCAAGACCATCGAAGAGGTCGCCGGTTTCCTCGGGCTGCCGAAAGAGAAGACCATCAAAGCGCTTCTCTTCCAGAAATACGATGAGGACGGTAAGGAAGACGGTTACGTCGCGGCTTTCATCCGCGGCGACCGCGAACTGAACATGACCAAGCTGGTCAATGCCCTCAATATCCCGGAATTCGCCATCGCTTTTGCCGATGAGGATAAGATGGGACAGGCGACGGGCAGCGTCGGCGGGTTCACCGGCCCCTGCGGCCTGCACGACTGCACGATCGTGGTCGACAGCGAACTGCCGGGCCTGAAGAATATGTGCGCCGGCGCCTGTAAGGTCGACCATCATCTGGTCAACGTCAATTACGGCCGCGACTACCAGGCGGATATCGTCACCGACCTGAAGGTACTGAAGGAAGGCGACGCTTGTCCGGTCTGCGGCGCGCCGGTCCGCCACACCCGCGGCATCGAAGTCGGCCAGGTCTTCAAACTGCGCACCAAGTATTCGCAGTCGATGGGCGCGACGTATAAGGATGAGAAGCAGCAGGAGCATCCCATTTATATGGGCTGTTACGGCATCGGCGTGACCCGTACCATGGCGGCGATCATCGAGCAGCATCACGATGAGAAGGGTATCATCTGGCCGGTGTCGGTCGCGCCTTACCACGTGATCATCACCCTGGTGAAACCGCAGGATGAAGCACAGGCCACCGTAGCGGAACAGATCTACCAGGAACTGACCGCCCGCGGCGTCGACGTGTTGTTGGATGACCGTAACGAGCGCCCGGGCGTAAAATTCAACGACGCGGACCTCTTAGTCATGCCGATCCGCATCACGGTCGGCAAGCGCGCGGCGGAAGGCGTCGTGGAATACAAGTTGCGCCGGGAAGAGGAAAAAGAAGATCTGACGGTAGAAGAAGCCATCGCCAGAGCCGACGCGCTCGTGAAAGCTGAGATCCGCGGCATCTGAAAGCGCTTAGCTACGCTTTGATAAAGGAGAGAAAGATGAAAAAAGTAACGATCGAGATGGAAAATGGCGGCATCATGACCGGCGAACTCTATGAAGACATCGCGCCGATCACGGTAGCCAATTTCGAAAAACTGGCCAACAGCGGCTTTTACAACGGACTGACCTTCCACCGCGTCATTCCGGGCTTCATGATCCAGGGCGGCTGCCCGCGCGGCAACGGCACCGGCGGCCCGGGTTACAACATTAAAGGCGAATTCTCCGCCAACGGCGTGAAGAACGACCTGAAGCATACGACTGGCGTTCTCTCCATGGCGCGCGCCATGGATCCGAATTCCGCCGGCTCTCAGTTCTTCATCATGGTCGCGGACGCCCCGCATCTGGATGGCCAGTATGCCGCCTTCGGCAAGATCACGGAAGGCATGGACGTCGCGCAGACGATCGTGAAAAGCCGTCGCGACTGGCATGATAAGCCGCTGACCCCTGTCGTCATGAAGAAGGTGACCGTCGAATGAAGATCTATAACACCCTGACCCGCAGAAAAGAAGAATTCGTTCCGATCGAAGAGGGAAAGGCCCTCATCTACATCTGCGGACCGACCGTCTACAATTTCATCCACATCGGCAATGCCCGCCCGATGGTCGTTTTCGATACGCTGCGGCGCTATCTGGAGTTCCGCGGCTACCAGGTGAAATACGTACAGAATTTCACCGACGTGGACGATAAGATCATCAACAAAGCGCGTGAAGAGGGCGTTACGGCGCCGGAGATCTCCGAGCGCTTCATCAAGGAATACTTTGACGACGCCGACGCGCTGAACGTGCGCCGGGCGGACGTGCACCCCAAGGTCTCCCAGCATATCGGCGACATCATTAAATTCGTGAAGACGCTGATCGAGAAGGGTTATGCCTACGAGGCGGACGGCGACGTCTATTTCTCCACGCGGAAGTTCCCCGAATACGGCAAACTCTCCGGCCAGAACATCGACGATCTGGAAGCCGGCGCCCGTATCGCCATCGGCGAAGTGAAGGAAGACCCGCTTGATTTCGCGCTGTGGAAAGCACAGAAGAGCGAAGACGAGATCGCCTGGAATTCCCCCTGGGGGAAAGGCCGTCCGGGCTGGCACATCGAGTGCTCGACCATGGCCAGGAAGCATTTAGGCGCCACCATCGATATCCACGCCGGCGGCGAGGACCTGCAGTTCCCACATCACGAGAATGAGATCGCGCAGTCCGAGTGCTGCAACGGCGTGCCTTTCGCGCATTACTGGATGCATAACGGCTTCATCACCATCGATAAGGAGAAGATGAGCAAGTCCAAAGGGAATTTCTTCACCGTGCGCGACATCCGGAAATCCTTCAGCGGCGAGGAGATCCGTTTCTTCCTGCTGGCCGGCCAGTACCGCGGCCCGATCGATTTCAGCCCCGAGCATATGGCCCAGGCCAGGGCGGGACTGGAACGCATCGCCAACTGCGCGAAGGACGCCTCTTTCATCAAAGCCAACGGCGCCGACGGGGAAATGACGGAAGCTGAAGTTGCGACCGTTGCCGGTTTCGGCGCTTATCGGGACGCTTTCATCGAAGCCATGGATGACGACCTCAATACGGCGGACGCCATCACGGCTGTTTTCGAGCTGGTAACGGCGATCAACACCGGCCTGCGCGGTAAGCCGACAAAAGCCTACGCCGAAAAGTCGCTGGCTGCCCTGAAGGAACTCACCGGTGTGCTGGGCCTGCTGGAGCAGACGGCGGATGAGGGGATCGACGAAGAGATCCAGAAACTGGTCGATGAGCGCCAGGCGGCGCGCAAGGCGCGTGATTTCGCCCGCGCGGATGCTATCCGGGACGAGCTGAAGGCGCGCGGTATCACCTTGAAGGATACGCCGCAGGGCGTACAGATCATCAAAGAATGATCCTGAAATTCGGACGGAAAAAGAAGGCGCCGACGGCGGAGACCGAGCGGCGCCTTGCCACAGCTACGCCCAAGGCGGCGTCAGCCGGTCAGCCGGGGCCAGCGGACCGGGCAGGAGCTGCGGCGTCAGCCGCGCAGACTGTCGCGGCTGACCTGGCGGATCCCGCAGCCC
>JAFRYQ010000145.1 GCA_017437565.1 Bacillota bacterium | reverse complement strand
AGAGATCTTCCGGTTGATCGGCCCGTAATTGTACGTTCCGTAGCACCAGTGCCAGTAGATATAGCCGACCACACCTTCGGAAACCGTGGTTTTGGCCGTCGCTGTTTCGGAAGCGCTGACCGGCGTCTTGTGATACTGCCCATAGAGGCTGTGCCCCGTATTGAAGCCGCCCGGCCAACTCTTCACGTAATCGAGCGTGCTCGTACTGCTCTGCTTCCAGGCCGAGCTCTTCAGATCCGCGTAGCGGTATTGGGTCTTGGTCTCGATCAGGGAACTGTCAACGCCCGTCGGTTTGGTGGTGCTCCAGTCGGTGTACTTGCCTTCTTTCCAGACCGCGTAGAGCGTCACGTTGGCATTGCGGCCGTAGATGGCGCCTGCTTTATAATTCGCGGTCTGCGCGTCGGGGCTGGTCGCCCAGCCGACGAAGGTATGGCAGTCCTTGGTCGGCGCTTTGGACGAGAGTCGCAAAGTTACGCCGTAGCCCTTGGTCTGCGCGGCCGGCGCGCCGGTGCCGCCGTTGGCGTTGTATTTTACGGTATAGGCCTTATCGATCTCGCAGACGAAATGATAGGTCTTATAGCCGCCGTTATCGTTCCAGTTGCCGCCGTCTGAATAATGGACGTAGTCCTCTTCGCCCTCATCGCCGGCGCTGTCGTTCGGCTCGCCGCTGTTCCAGTTATTATAGGAATAGCTTTCCCCGGAAAGCCACTGCCAGTTTCCTTCTGAGGCCTTATCGGAAAGTCCGATCCAGACAGCTTTGCCGCCGGTCAGATTTTTAATGAAGTTGTCTTCACCGGCGCTGGTGACCGTCACCAGATGACCGCCCAGGCTCTCGGAGAACTGCTTGGCCGCATACCAGGTGGAAAGCCGCTCCACATAGATATACGTGTGCCCGTTATAGACTCTGGTCGTAGTCGCTACACTGCTTTCCAGGGAGGCCGGGATCGTTGTGAACTGCAGCTGGATCTTCATATCCCCGCTGAGGGTGCCCGTCCGGCTGCCGGCGGCAATCCCGTTAAAGGACTTGCCATTCGCGACTTTGATATCTTTGATCTCCCAGGTCGTACCGGGTTTCGCGCTCGCGTTATAGTAATCGCTCACGTCGTTGCCGGCCAGGCTGCCGTTGATATAGATATCAAAGGTCCCATAGCCGCTCGTATTCCCGGTGACGGTCCCGTCCAGCAGGCCGTTCACGTCCAGGGCAAAAGTCGGATTGATATCGCGGATATGGATAAATCCGGCCGGGTCGGAACTGCTGATCGTCCGGGTGTGGAATTTGCCATCATAGTTCCAGTTGTATTCTTCGATCACGACGCTGCTTCCGGAAACGGATTTGACCCAGGCCACGTGTCCGTAATCTCCATTATTCCACCAGGCGATGGCGCCTACCGCCGGGGTATTATTTACGGTGACACCGAGGCTTTGAGCCACGGTCCCCCAAGTCTTCGCATGACCCCAACGGGACGCGCCGAGGTACTGATTGGTGAACGCGACGCCGTTCCGGCTGTTTAAACACCAAGCCGCGAAAGAAGTACACTCGCGGTTATAGAAGTTCCAGCGGTCGACGACAGCGTCTTTCGGTTTGTTCTTATATTCGGCCGGATAATCATCGCCAGTAGAATAAGCCTCTGCTGTGCCCTCCGCAAACGGTAGCATCGGGACCAGCATAACTAGCAGGGCTGCTATGAACAGCAGACAGCCAAGCCGTCTCAGTTTTCTCATACGTTTCGCTCCTGTTCTTAACTGTGATCGCCTTAGAAAGGAAAAATATAATATTTAGATAATTATAAACCAAAACCGGCGGTCGTGGCCGTTTTTTTCTGTGCCGGGCCGCCACTTTGGTGGTGTTTTATGTTGGGGCGTTTCCACGCAAAAACCCGGCCTAGCCTGGGCTGGACCGGGTTTTCAGGGATCAACGCCCCAAAGTTCGGATATGCTTCCGGGATTTCAGAATGCATCCCGGATCACAGGATGACTAATTGATCCCGAGTATCTTCTTCGCCGTGGCGTCACTGACCGAAGCCGGTCCGCCGTAGACGGTGGCTTTGGTGGTATTCGCGGCCTTCGTGTAGGCGCGGATCTTGGCGTTCACGGTCGTGGAACCGTCGGTTAGGAAGAGCGGACCGCCCTTCTTGATGGCCAGCGGCCCGGCACAGAGCGCGTCCGGGAAGTTCCGCCCATCGGCGATATTGACATGGTTCCTCGTGCCCGGGAAGTACTTCTTGGCTACCGCGATCGAGCGCTCGTAGGCATTCGTGCCGGAGATGCGGCTGACGGACGCGTAGGTCTTCAGCTGGTTCGCGATACCCGCGCTGACCTCCTTCGTGGTACCGACGATGGTGAACTTCTTGGCGCCCGCCTTCGAAAGATATGCCTTCTGCTCCTTGGTCAAAGCATTCCCCGTTACCAGCAGAACCGGTTTCCCCGTAGCGCTCGCCGTCAGGGCGTCCGCGAACGTGGCGCCAGTCGTGACGATGAATTCCGTCCCGGCTTTTACCTTCGCCGCCTTCAGGATCTCCAAATTAGAAGTGTAGCGATTCTGTCCCCACAGGCGCGTTACCTGAAACCCAGCATTCATCAGATTGCTCGCCACGGAATCCGGTACGGAGCCGGGACCGCCCAGGATATAGACCTTGCCACCCGCCTTCAAATTCTTCTTGATGTAATTGAGGGCGTTCTTCGTCTGCTGCCCGGTCGGGACATTGGAACGGATATCGATGATCGGGGCTTTGTTCTTGGAAGCGAAATAGGCACCGGCTAAAGCGTCCGGGAAGTTCTGCCCGTCGGCCACGCAGACCGCACTGAACTTGGATACGCCGAGGGCTTTCTTGTACGCGTCGGCGATCTTCAGACTCGTCGCGTAGCGGTCGGCGCCGTAGATGCGGACGTAGGAAGGTTTCACAGATAGCTTGGCGATGGTTTCGGTCTTCGTCTTGCCGCAGAGCGTGCAGGTATAGGTCTTCACACCGGTGCTGGTCGTCGTCGCTTTCTTGGTGACCTTGCCCGCATCCCACTTGTGGGCTCCTTCTTCCCAGACCGCGTAGAGAGTCAGGCCGCCGTTCCGGCTATAGGTGTAGGTAGTGCCCGCCTTATAGGTTGCGGTCTTCGCATCCGGCCTGGTCGCCCAACCGACGAAGTTGTAGCAATTCCGGGTAAAGGCATTCGCCCGCGGCTGGAAACTGGCTCCGTAAGTCACCTGTGTATCAGCCATTTTCCCGAAACCGCCATTGGCATCGTAATGGATCGAGTAGATATTCTGAGCCGCCGTATTGATCGTAAAATCGCAGGAGCCCGATTTCATGATCGTAGAAGAATACACAGCGGTAACGTACGCGCGATAACGTCCATCATCGAGTTTTACCTGGGTGTTGAACCATTTCCCATTGTTGGCGCCAAAATGAGTGGTATTATCATCCAGATCCAGAACATAGAAGTAATAGCTGTTTGCTTTGACATCCGTCCAATTGACCGTAGCGGTCTTATCCTGGGTGGAAACGGTGACCGTTGGGGCTGTCGCTTCGACAACACGCCAGCCGACCCATTTGCTTTCAACGGAATTGTTCCCTAAAAAGGTGCAGCTGTAATACCCCGGTTTGGAAAACGACATGGACTTGGCTGCGGGAACCTGTCCTTCCCAATAAAGCGAAGTTTTACCGCCAACCGGTGTGTAATAGATCTTCAGAACGTAATAACTGTAAGCATCCGGAGAAACGCTCAGCTGTACGGTCTCGTTCGTGACAAAGGTAGCCTCCGCGCCTTTGTTCGTCGTCGCGGCGATTGCCTGGTTTCCATAATGGTAGCCGCAAGTGAAGGGTCGGCTGTCCTCCGCGAACTTGTTGCCGCTGATGGTGTAATTCCAACCGATCCGGACGTGGCTGCTGTAATTGCCTTCCGCGGTGTAAAGTCTGTTCCCATTCCGCTCCAGCACGCAGAACCAATGCCCGGTTCCGTCAGTCTGGTTGCCGACCGTGAGGACGTCGCCGGCACGGATCTCATTTACATCATAGAAAGCGGTCCCTGCCCTTGGGTCACTGGCTCCGAAGTGATACTTAGCGAAATCGTACGCGTAGGCAGCGCAGCCCCACCATAGCGCAGACGGGGCCAACTTCGGCTGCTGGTTGTTGCCCCAGTAGGTACCGTTCTGCCAACGGCTGTCGTTGATAAACGTGTCATACGCCGAAGCGTAAACATCCATGCTCTCCGTGAATGGCAGCTTCGGGATCAGGGTGAATAACAAGGCTGCCATGAGCAGCAGACAGCCAAGCCGTCTAAGTTTTCTCATACGTTCTGCTCCTGTTCTGAACTGTGGTTACATTAGATTAGAAATGAAAGATATAATATTTAGATAATTATAAACCTAAACCGGCTGGCGTGACCGTTTTTTTTAGCACCGGATCGCCACTTTAGTGGTGTTTTGCCCCGAAAACCCGGCCTAGCTTGGACTGGACCGGGTTTTTAGGGTTTAACGCCCCAAGGTTCGGATCTACCTCCGGGATTTCAAAACGCATTCCGAATCACAGTACGACTAATTGATGCCGAGTATTGTCTTCGCCGTGGCGTCACTGACGGAAGCCGGGCCGCCGTAGACGGTGGCTTTCATGGTCTTGGCCGCCTTCGTGTAGGCGCGGATCTTGGCATTCACGGTCGTGGAACCGTCAGTCAGGAAGAGCGGTCCGCCCTTCTTGATGGCCAGGGGCCCGGCACACAGCGCGTCCGGGAAGTTACGCCCGTCGGCGATATTGACATGGCTTCTCGTGCCCGGGAAGTACTTCTTGGCCACGGCGATCGAGCGCTCATAGGCATTCGCGCCGGAGATGCGACTGACGGACGCGTATTTCTTCAGCTGGTTCTCAATGCCAACGCTGACTTCCTTCGTCGAACCGACGATAGTGAATTTCTTGGCTCCCGCCTTCGCAAGATACGCCTTCTGCTCCTTGGTCAAAGCGTTCCCGGCCACCAGCAGCACCGGTTTCCCGGTGGCGCTCGCCGTGAGAGCGTCCGCGAACGTGGTGCCGGTCGTGATGATGAATTCCGTCCCGGCCTTCACTTTCGCCGCCTTCAGGATCTCGATATTGGAGAGATAGCGGTTCTGTCCCCAGAGGCGCTGGACCTTGAAACCGGCCTTCTTCAGCGACGTCTGCACCGAAGCCGGGACCGAACCGGGCCCGCCCAAGATGTAGATGGTGCCGCCTGTCTTCAAATTCTTTTTGATGTAATTGATGGCATTCATCGTCTGCGTCCCAGCCGGGGCGTTGGAACGGACGTCGATGATCGGGGCTTTGTTCTGCGAGGCGAAGTAGGCTCCGGCTAAAGCGTCCGGGAAGTTCTGCCCGTCGGCTACGCAGACCGCGCTGAACTTGGAGACGCCGAGGGCCTTCTTATACGCGTCGGCGATCTGCAGGCTCGTCGCGTAGCGGTCGGCGCCGTAGATGCGGACGTAGGATGGTTTATTGGCGGGCAGCTTGGCGATGGTCTCTTTTTTCGTCTTGCCGCAGAGCGTGCAGGTATAGGTCTTCACGCCCGTGCTGGTGGTCGTCGCCTTCTTGGTGACCTTACCGGCATCCCATTTATGGCAATCCTTATTCAGGTAGCGGTAGAGGGTACGGGTCTGCACTTTGTGGGTGCTGGTCTCTATCAACCGGAAATCGCTCCAGGACGACCAGCTACTCCAGGTATCCTGCGCCGCGTCCCGGGTGTAGTTCACGATCGTCTGCCGGTAAACCGGGGTCTGGAAATACCAGTAAGTATCCTTGCAGACACCGCTGTTCGGATAGTAGGGAACGCCGCCGTCCCTTCCTTCCGGATTGACATGGCCCGCGTTCTGCGTGCTGAAGAAGGCGTGGAAGGTCGGGAACGTGGAGGTCTTTACATCGGAGATCTTGCGGTTGATCGGCCCGTAGGCATACGTACCGTAGCACCAGTGCCAATAGATGTAGCCGACCAGGTTTTCGGAGACCGTGGTCTTGGCGGTCGCCGTCTCGGAAGCGCTGACCGGCGTCTTATGATACTGTCCGTAGAGGCTGTGCCCGGTATAGAAACCGCCCGGCCAGCTCTTTACGTAATCGAGCGTGCTCGTGCTGCTCTGCTTCCAGGCCGAGCTCTGGAGGGTCGCGTAACGGTATTGGGTCTTGGTCTCGATGAGGGAGGTATCGACACCGGTCGGTTTGGTGGTGCTCCAGTCGGTGTACTGGCCTTCCTTCCAGACCGCGTAAAGCGTCACGTTGGCGTTCCGGCTGTAGGTAGCGCCGGCCTTATAATTCGCGGCCGTCGCGGTCGGGCTGGTCGCCCAGCCCACGAAGGTATGACAGTCCCGGGTCGGCGCTTTGGGCGAGAGCCGCAGGGTGACGCCGTAACCCTTGGCCTGCGAAGCCGGCGCGCCTGTGCCGCCATTGGCGTTGTATTTTACGGAATAGGCCTTATCGATCTCGCAGACGAAATGATAGGTCTTGTAACCGCCGTTATCGTTCCAGTTGCCGCCGTCGGCATAATGGACGTAGTCTTCTTCGCCCTCATCGCCGGCGCTGTCGTTCGGCTCGCCGCTGTTCCAGTTATTATAGGAGTAGCCCTCTCCGGTCAGCCACTGCCAGCTGCCTTCGGAGGCCTTATCGGAAAGTCCGATCCAGACGGCCGTGCCGCCGGTCAGCTCTTTGATAAAGCTATCCTCGCCGGCGCTGGTGACCGTCACCAGATGGCCACCCAGGCTCTCGGAGAACTGCTTGGCGGCATACCAGGTGGAGAGCCGCTCGACATAGATATATGTATGCCCGTTATAGACTCCGGTCGTAGTCGCTACACTGCTTTCCAGGGAGGCCGGGATCGTCGTAAACTGCAGCTGGATCTTCATATCCCCACTGAGCGTTCCTTTACGGCTGCCAACGGGGAACCCGTTAAAGGACTTTCCGTTCGCGACCTTGATATCCTTGATCTCCCAGGTCGTACCGGGTTTCGCACTCGCGTTATAATAATCGCTCACGTCGTTGCCGGCCAGGCTGCCGTTGATATAGATATCAAAGGTGCCGTAGCCGCTCGTGTTCCCGGTGACGGTTCCGTCCAAGCGGCCGTTTACGTCCAAGACATAAGAAGCCGGCGCGAAATGGTAGCCACACGTGAAGGACCGACTGTCTTCCGCAAACTTATTGCCACTGATAGTATAGTTCCAGCCGACCCGGACCTTGCTGCTGTAATTTCCTTCCGCAGTATACAGCTTGTTCCCACTCCGCTCCAGCACGCAGAACCAATGTCCGGAACCATCGCTCTGGTTGCCGACCGTAAGAACGTCCCCCGCACGGATCTCACTTACATTATAGAAAGCGGTCCCGGCTCGCGGATGGGCTGCTCCGAAATTATACTTGGCGAAATCGTACGCGTAGGCAGCGCAACCCCACCATTGCGCAGACGGAGCTAACTTCGGCCGCTGACTGCCATTCCAAGCGGTGCCGTGCTTCCATCGGCTGTCGTTGATGAAGGCGTCATACGCGGATGCGTAAACATCCATACTCTCCATGAATGGCAGCTTCGGAATCAGTGTGAATAGCAGGGCTGCCATGAACAGGAGACAGCCAAGCCGTCTCAATTTCCTCATCATTGTTTCCTCCGGTTAAACACTATACCTGTTCCATATGAAAATCTTTCGAGCCTTAATATTATAAGTATACATCAGTTGCCGCCAGATGCATGCGGAATCAGGATCAAAAGGATCGAATTTTTTAATAATACCATAAAATCATATCTCTGGGATGAACGATGCGAAAAACCCAACCGCACACCGCGAAAAATATTTATAAATCTTCTTGCATAATTATTTATAAGATAGTATAATAACACTTACGCCGGACGGGGGCGTTAGCTCCGTCGACAGATATGAAACGGCAGATCATCCGCCGGTATAAGGAGAGATTTATTCATGGCACTCTATTTAAAAGGTATCCAGATCGCCCTGAAGGGCGTCCCGATGACCATCGTCGTCAGCATCTTCGCCCTCATGGTCGGCATCCTGTTCGGCATGCTGCTGGCGCTCATCCGGACTTCCAACAACAAGTTTTTAAAGACACTCGTCAGCATCTACATCGAAGTCGTCCGCGGCACGCCGATGATCGTGCAGGCACTCGTTGCCGCCTATGGTCTGCCGATGCTGCTCCAGAAACTGGGCGTGCCTTTTAAATGGCCCTCGCTCATCCTCCCCGCGCTGCTCGTCTGCGGCCTGAACAGCGCCGCCTATATGGCGGAAGTCATCCGTGGCGGCCTGCAAGCAGTCGACATCGGCCAGCGCGAGGCCGCCCTCTCCCTGGGCATGACCCGCGGCCAGATCAATAAACTCATCGTCATCCCGCAGGCGATCCGTATCGCCATTCCGGCCTTTGGTAACGAGTTCGTCACCATGATCAAGGAGACCGCCGTCCTCGCTTACGTCGGCGTCATCGAGCTCCTGCGCAGTTCCCAGCTCTGGATCGCGGCTACCTATAATACCTTTGAAGGCTATATCGGCGCCGCCATCGTCTACCTGATGCTGACCTTCCCGCTTTCCAAGCTGGTCGGCCTCATCGAAAAGAAGTTGTCAAAAGCCTATAACCAGTAAGCGCGGAAGGAGACGTTCCCATGATCGAAGGAAAGAATATCGTAAAATCGTTTGGCCCCTTAAAAGCCGTCGACGACGTGAGCTTCCGCGTCGAGGACGGCGAGGTGCTCTCCATCATCGGCTCTTCCGGTTCCGGGAAGAGCACCCTGCTGCGCTGCATCAACCGCCTGGAGACGCCCGATTCCGGCACCATCTACATCGACGGCGAGCCGATCACCGAACAGAATATCATCGAAGTCCGCGAAAAGACGGCCATGGTCTTCCAGAACTTCAATCTTTTCAACCACCTGACGGTCCTCGGCAATATCACGGTCGCCCCCATCCACGTTAAGGGCATGAGCAAAGCCGAGGCCGAGAAAAAGGCGGAAGAACTGCTGGAGATCGTCGGCCTCTCCGAGAAGCGCGACTCCTACCCGGCCAGCCTT
>JAFRYQ010000144.1 GCA_017437565.1 Bacillota bacterium | reverse complement strand
CGGGCGTTCATCTACACCTTTACGGCGGTCCCGCCCGCGACCTATACGGTGACTTATAAGGTGGTAAACGGCACCTGGTCGGACGGCACCGTGAAGGATAAAACGGAGGTCGTGATCAGAGGGGATTATCCCGCACGGATCCCGACCGGTATGAAAGCTGCCGGCGGCTATGAAGGCGGCGCGTGGGACACGGATCCGGCCACCGTCGAGATCCTCGATGACCGGGCGTTCATCTACACCTTTACGGCGGTCCCGCCCGCGACCTATACGGTGACTTATAAGGTGGTAAACGGCACCTGGTCGGACGGTACCACGAAAGACAAGCGGGAGACCGTGACCGAGGGATCAAAGCCTGCCAAAGTACCGACCGGTATGAAACCTGCTGATGGCTATGAAGACGGTGCGTGGAATGCGGATCCCGCCACCGCGAAGATCACCAAAGCGAGGACGTTCACTTACACCTTTGAGGCATCCCCCGGCCTTACGGAGATGACGTTTGATGGCACGGCGGTATACACGGGGAAACCGATCACACCCACTGTCACGGTGTACGGAGGAAAGAGCCCGGACAAGGCGAAGATCCTCACCAAGGATAAAGACTATACGATCAAATACGTCAATAATGTCAATGCCGGGACCGCGACGATCACGGTCACGGGCAAAGGAGATTACGACGGGGAACTGGAAAAGACTTTCCAGATCAGCCCAGCCAGTATCGGTAAGGCAAAGATCAGTGGGATCAAGGCTTCCTACACAAGGACCGGCTATGCCATCAAGCCGGCGCCGACTGTCAAGCTGGCGATAGGCGGCCAGACCAGGACCCTGAAGGCGAATGCGGATTACACGGTCACCTATGCCAACAATATAAAGACGGGGACTGCTACCCTTACCATAAAGGGCGTCAAGAATTTTCAAGGGACCAAGACCGTAACCTTCAAGATCGGGGCGGCAGACATCGCCAAGGCTACGGTTTCCGGGATCAAAGCGAGCTATCCGGAAAGCATGGAACCGGTCGAGCCAAAACCGACGGTAAAACTCAGCCTGGGAGGAAAAACCGTCACCTTGAAGGCAGGGACTGATTACAGCGTATCCTATGCCAGGAATCTCGAGCCGGGTACGGCGACGCTCACCATCAAAGGGAAAGGAAACTACACCGGGACGATCACGAAAACCTTTAAGATCACCGCGGTGAAGGATCCCGCTGCCCGCATCGAACGTCTTTGGGGCCAGAACAGGTACCAGACGGCGCGCGCAATCGCCGATGCCTATAAAAAGCAGCTCGGTGTCACGCGATTCTCCACGATCATCCTGGCGGACGGCTATAATTTCCCGGATGCGCTGGCGGGTGCTTACTTCGCCTCGGTAAAGGATGCGCCGATCGTCACGATCAACGGAGCGGCTCCGGCGGCAAAGGATAATCAGGAGACGATCGCTTACATCAGGAAGAACGTGAAAAAAGGCGGACTGGTCTACATCATTGGCGGACCCGGGTCCGTTGATAAGAGCTTCGAAACGACCTTAAGCAAGGAGTATAAAGTCATCCGGTTATGGGGGCAGAACCGTTACCTCTCGAACCTGGCCATTTTGGAAGGAGCCAAGGTAAAAGCCGGGATGGACTTCATCGTCTGTACCGGACAGGAGTTCGGCGACGCGCTGTCTGCTTCCGCGACCGGAAAACCGATCCTGCTGGTCGGCGGGACCAAGCTGACCGATGAGCAAAAGAACTATCTGAAAGGTGTGAAAGCCAAGAGCTTCACGATCATTGGCAGTGTGAAAGAGGTACCGGCAGGCATCGAGAACGAGCTGAAGGGATTTGCAACGGTCACCCGCATCGGTGGCAGCACCGTATATGACCGTTCGATCGCGGTCGCCAGGAAGTATTTCTCCGGTGTGCAACGCCACATCAATCTTGCCAGCGGCAGAAACCATGCGGACGGTCTTTGTGGTGGCCCGCTGGCTGTCAAACGCGGCGGTCCCCTGATCCTGACCGACGATGTCGCCGGCATCTATAGCAAAGCGGCAAGCTATGCCAAGACAGGAGAAGCCTTTAAGGTTACGGTCTACGGCGGAACCGGGAGTCTGCAGGATGCGACCGTAAAAGCGGTTTTGAGCATGAAGTGATTCCCGAGGATCCCTTTTATTAAAACAGAAACCCTTCGTTTCTCGTATCTGCGGGAGGCGAAGGGTTATTTTTGCTTATCAAAAGCTTTTTTAAAATAGGGCTTGACAACTATATCGGGTTCCGATATAATCAAGCTACGTTATATCGAACGCCGATATAACGAGAAACGATAGAAAGAGGGCCGATAGATATGAACGAAACGATCGCATTGACGGAAACGACGTACTACATTCTGCTGGCACTGTTGAAACCGCAGCACGGATACGGGATCATGCAGCAGGTGGAAGAGATGTCGCGGGGACGGATCCGCCTGGCAGCCGGAACCCTTTACGGCGCGTTAAGCGGCATGTGCGACAAAGGCTGGATCATCCAGCTGCCGGTAGAACTGGGCAGCCGCCGCAAGGACTACCGGATCACCGAGCGCGGCCGGGCGATCCTGGAGAAAGAACTGGACCGCTTGCTGGAACTGACGGATAACGGCATGCGCATTTTGGGAGAAACGAACGAAGGAACGGAATACCGGCTGACGGAAGGAGAAGCGAGATGAAAGAGAGAAGGACGATTTGGAAATGGTTCTGGGTCTGGGATTTTGAAAAGGAAGAAGCCTGGCTGAACGAGATGGCGATGAATGGCTGGGCGCTGGTCGCGGTTGGTTTCTGTAAATACACCTTCGAGCGGACGGAACCGGGGGAATACCAGGTCCGGTTGGAACTCCGCGGCGCGGATCCCGGCTACATCAGTTTTCTGCAAGAGACCGGCGCGGAATACGTAGGACGCTGGTTCCAGTGGATCTATAGCCGCAAGAGAAGCGAGTTCGGGTCCTTCGACGTTTATTCCGATATCGATTCCCGTATCGACCATCTGAACCGCATCGGGCACATGCTGGTGCTCGTCGGTGGCGCGAACCTGCTGATCGGGCTGATGAATTCCTTCAATGGGAGCCGCATTGGCTGGCTGAACTTGGTCTGCGCGACCGTCCTTATGTACGGCTTGGGCCGCATGCACGGAAAAAAAGAAGCGCTCGAAAAAGAGCGCCTGTTGCACGAATAAGCAGAGTAAAGCCGACTGAAACCAAAGCCGGTGAAGGCCTGTCCGTCCCCGGGCAGGCTATTTCTTTTCCTGCAGGATCTTCAGCGTTTTCGCGTCCGGCTCGCCGCCGAAGTATTGATCGAGCACCTGCTGGAAAAGCGGTTCTCCGGGCGCGGCTTCCCGGAAGAGCGTCATGGAAGAGCGAAGTTTCAGATCGTCGGGATAGCCCATCACGCGGGTCGCGTCTTTCGATGGCAAAGCCAGCAGGGCACCGGTGATCTCCAGAAGACGGGTCCTGAGCAGCGGATCCGCGAGATAGGCTTTCGCTTCCGCGAGATCCTGAATGGCGTAATGCTGCGCGGTCGGACTGGAACCAAGGCCGGCAATCTGCGGGAAGATATACCAGATCCAGTGCGAACGCTTATAGCCGCTGCGGATCTCCGCCAGCGCCGTGTCGTAATCCCAGGCTTGCGCCTTCTTAAAACGGTCCAGATCGTACATAAGAAACCTCCTTCCGCTTTTTCTTATTATAGCATGAGATCGCCGGCGGTTCGAAAGGGAAATACCGGCAAGACCATTTTTTCTGCCGGAAAGGGCCTTAGCAGCATGATTCTGCGTGGCATGGCCGCAGCGTATATGGTACAATAAACACGAGTGGGGCTATCCCCGGAAAGAAATACCGAAAGAAAAAGAAACACCAAAGAAAAAGCTGTCAAAAGGATAAGAAACGCGAGGTTTAAAATGGGAAACTGTTTAATAGCGCAATCCGGCGGACCGACTGCTGTCATCAACGCGACGCTGGCCGGGATCGTGAAAGCTAATCAGTTGAACCCGATCTATGACCGGGTCTACGGGGGCTTGAACGGGATCGAGGGCATAATGAAAGAACGCCTGGTCGACCTGACTGCCATGTCGGACTACGACAATAAACTGTTGCAGCAGACGCCGTCCAGCGCGCTGGGAAGCTGCCGCTACAAACTGAAACGCGATAAGGTCGCGGATTTCGAAACGATCTTTAAGGTTTTGGAGAAGTACGATATCGATACGATGTTCTATATCGGCGGCAACGATTCCATGGATACCGTCTATGCGTTGGACGAATACGCGAAAGCGAACGGGATCGCGAACCGGCGCTTTGTCGGTTGCCCCAAGACGATCGATAACGACCTCGTCGTCACGGATCATACGCCTGGCTTCCCTTCGGCGGCGAAATTCATCGCCACCACCGTACAGCAAACCTGGCTGGACATGAACGTCTACACCCGGCGAGAGATCTTCATCCTGGAAACGATGGGTCGCGATGCCGGCTGGCTGGCAGCCTCTTCCTGCGTGACCGGCAAGGTGGATTTCCTGATCCTGCCGGAAGAACCTTTTGATAAAGAGCACTTCATCGATCTGGTGCGGGAGCAGGTAGGCCGCACGAACAAGTGCTATATCGTCATCTCCGAAGGCGCCCGCTACGCGGACGGCACCTATCTGGCCGCGGCGGAAGCGAAGAACGACGGCTTCGGTCATGCCAAACTGGGCGGCGCCGGCATGGCGCTGAAGAATATCCTGGAAAGCTCCGGCGTGACGGAACGGGCGAAAGTCCAGGATCTGGCCACCCTGCAGAGAGCCTGTGCCAGCTGCCAGTCGCTCGCCGATGTGAAGGAGTCGCTCCGCCTCGGCATGAGCGCCCACATGCATTCCATGGATCCCAGCTTTACCGGCATGATGGTCGGCATCAAGCGCCGGGCTGTCGTTCCCTATTACGACGCCCAGTTCATCACCGTGCCTGCTTCGGAAGTCGCGAATAAGGTAAAGGCCTTCCCGAAGGAATGGATCCTTCCGAACTATATGGGCATTTCCGAAGCCGGACTGGAATATTTCCGCCCCCTCATTAAGGGCGAACCCGACCAGATCTTTGGCGCGGACGGCCTGCCGGCCTACCTCCAGCCTTTCTACATGAAGTAGGATCAAAGCAAGCCGCTCGTCTTGCGGCCACTGGTTTTCAACATAAAAAAGCGTTTGTCCCAGGGCAAACGCTTTTTTACGCGGAATACCGCTCCGATTCACATTCTGGTCAGTGGCGGATCAGGAAGTAGAGCAGGACCAGGGCGCCCAGCCCGATGCGGTAGTAGCCGAAGATCTTAAAATCATTCTTCTTCACGTAATTCATGAGGAACTTGATCGAGGCCAGGGAGACGCCGAAAGCGACCGCGCAACCGATCAGCAGGATGATGAGTTCGCCGACCGAGAAAGCCAGCCCGAATTTCACCAGTTTCAGCAGGCTGGCCCCGGCCATGACCGGGATCGCCAGGAAGAAGGTGAACTCCGCGGCGACCGAGCGGCTGATGCCCAGGAGCAGGCCGCCGATGATGGTGGCGCCGGAACGGGAAGTGCCCGGCAGCACCGCCGCGATGACCTGGAAGAGTCCGATGATGATCGCTTCCCGATAGCCGATGCCGCGTAAGGATGTGATGTAGGGGGGCAGGTCGCGGTTCTGGTTTTCGATGACGATAAAGGCGATGCCGACCAGGATCAGCATGATGGCAACTACCGTCGATTTATAGAGGTGCGCGTCGACCCAGTCATCCAACAGGAGGCCGACGACGGCCGCCGGCAGACAAGCGACGATGATCTTGCACCAGAGATTCATGACGTCGTAGCGGATAAACGGTTTGTTTTTCACCGCCGTATTGAACGGCCAGATTTTATTCCAGAACTGCACGATCACGGCGAGGATAGCGCCGAGCTGCACCACAACGAGGAACATATTCCAGAATTCCTCGCTGACCTTCATCGGAATGAGATCGTTCAAGAGGATCAGGTGGCCGGTACTGCTGACCGGAAGCCACTCGGTGATCCCTTCCACGATCCCGTAGATGATGGCTTTGATAAATTCTAAGAAACCCAAGTAAATACCTCCGAAATCAAGATGTTGTGGTTGATTACCCTCTATTATACACAATTATTCTCAAAAAGCCAATTTTTGGCGAAAAAAGCCCCAGATCATGGTCCTCTGACGGCAAAAAGGGGGCTGAAAAGCGCCGGCTCGTCCCCAAACGGCCCCAAGGAAGTGAATGCGCATGACGGGGAGCAGCGTGGTCCTGCGGTCCTTCTGAAAGTTCATTCTTAAAACCTGCTGCTTCTGTGGTAGAATAGGACTGTAAATGCGGGAAAGGAAGGGCAAGAAAATGAAGAAAAGAATCTTGCTTCTGGGGACGGGCGGCACCATCGCCTGCAAAGAGACTAAGTCGGGCCTGGCTCCGATGATCACGGCGGAAGAGCTGATCAGCTTCGTGCCGGAGGCGGCGGGGCTTTGTGAGATCGAGACGGAGCAGATCTGCAATCTGGACAGCACCGACGTCAGACCATCCGATTGGCTGGCTTTCGCGGCGGCCATTGAACGGCGTTATGAGGATTTCGACGGTTTTGTGATCTGCCACGGCACGGATACGCTGGCCTATACCGCGGCGGCGCTTTCCTATCTGGTGCGGAATTCCGTGAAACCGATCATCATCACCGGGGCGCAGAAACCAATCGACGCCCGCGATACCGACGCCCGCAAGAATTTAAGGGACAGCCTGATCTGCGCCTGTGACGAGGGCCAGCATCAGGTGGCGATCGTTTTCGACGGCAAGGTCATCGCCGGGACGCGTGCCAAGAAGGAGCGCAGCAAGAGCTATAACGCCTTTAGCAGCATCAATTTCCCGAACCTGGCCGTGGTGCGGGAGACGGGGGTCATCCGTTACATCCGGGACGAAGTGACCGGACCCGTGCAGTTTGCCCACGGGGTGAGCGAACGGGTCTTCATCCTGAAGATCGCGCCGGGTACGGATCCGGCGATCCTGCCTGTGCTGTTCGAACGTTACGATTGCATCATCGTGGAGAGCTTCGGGGTCGGCGGCCTGCCGTCCTATCTGATGGGAGAATTCCGCCGGCAGATGATGTTGCACGACACGCTGGTGATCATCGCCACCCAGGTCGCGGAAGAGGGCAGCGACATGACGGTCTACCGCGTCGGGCACGACGTAAAAGAAGACTTCGGCCTACTCGAGACCTATGACATGACCCTGGAAGCGGCCTATGCCAAGGCTTGCTGGCTATTGGCACAGGAAGGCCTCAGCCACTCCCACATCAAAGCGCTCTTCTACGAGCCGGTGGCGCACGATCTTACCTATCTGCCGGAATAGGCAGTTTTTCTGCAAGGCGACAGATGGCGATAAAAACTCTCGAAACGGGCTTCCGGACAGGAGCCCGTTGTTTTTTAGTCATCAATGCGTTCCTTCCCGTCGTCGGATCATTCATCCGCGTCATCGGAATACTCTTTCGCATTGTTTGGCGCATTCCTCCTCATCATCGGAATATCTCTTCCCCGTCGTTGGCGCATTGCTCCCCATCATTAGCGTATTACTCCAGAACTTCGATCGCAGCATCTTCAATCACCGCAACCTCGATTACTGCATATTCAACCACAGTGTCTTCAATTACCACTGGTTGCTCCCGCTTGCCCGAGGACACGATTCTGCTTCTGCGGTCTAAAAAAGCACCAATTTTGCGAACTTCTTTGATTTCGTGCCCTCATCCAGCTGAAAATCAGCATCATTAGGAAGTTTGAGGACACGATTTTGCTTCTGCGGTCTAAAAAAGCACCAATTTTGCGAACTCCTTTGATTT
>JAFRYQ010000010.1 GCA_017437565.1 Bacillota bacterium | reverse complement strand
CCTGCCTTCTCGAACTTCTCCTTATACTCCTTCTCGTACATATCTGCGAAGATATCCTTGAAGTTATGATCGTAGGTCTTGGAGATGGTGTCCTTGGTCGAGAACCAGAGATCCTGCTTGGTATCGATCGCGTACTGGAAGCAGGCGCGGGCGAAGGAGCGGATGCTCTTCTCCTTATTGTGGGCGCCCTGCCAGACCGCCGGTCCGTCTACCTTCTGGACGAGCAGGGTCTTCTCTTCGCCGGATTCGCCCTTAAAAGTCATGGTGCAGGTCCCGGGCTCGGTGGTGTACATGTCCACGCTCTTATACACGTCGCCATAGGCGTGACGGGCGATGGTGATCGGTTTCTTCCAGTTCTTCACCACCGGATGGATGTGCTCGAAGAGGATCGGCGCGCGGAAAACGGTGCCGTCCAGGATGGAACGGATGGTGCCGTTCGGGCTCTTCCACATCTCGGTCAGCTGCGGGTATTCTTCCATCCGCTTCTTATTCGGGGTGATCGTCGCGCATTTTACGGCGACCCCGTATTTCTTGGTAGCGTTGGCCGCGTCCACGGTGATCTGGTCCTTGGTGTCGTTACGGGACAGGAGCCCCAGGTCGTAGTATTCGGTCTTCAGATCCACGAAAGGCAGGATCAGTTCATCCTTGATCATCTGCCAGAGGATACGGGTCATTTCGTCGCCGTCCATCTCGACGAGCGGGGTGGTCATACGGATCTTTTCCATTTTTTACTCCTCTCTTGGGTGTCAGAAGCGCTTACTGGCGCGCCGCGTAGTAGTTCATCAGGCAGCCGTCGGCCAGGATGGCTTTTTCGTCTTCCGTCAGCCCGCGTACGTGGAGCAGCAGGTCGCAGACGCTGCCATCCGCTTTGATGACCTTAGCTGGGATATCCGGGGTGCCCGTCGTGATCGCCTGGCGCACGCCCGGTACGAAGACCATATCGCCCGGCTCATAGGGGAAATCGGTGCCTTCGTCGATGGTGAAGGGCAGGATGCCCCAGTTGATGCAGTTGGAGCGATAGCGTTTGGTCGCGTACTCGTAGCAGATATTGGCAAAGCCGCCGAGCACCTTCTGGCAGGACGCCGCTTGTTCGCGGGCGGAGCCGTCGCCGGGCCGGTTGGCGAAGACGCAGGAACCGAACTGGGTATTGGCCGCCAGCGTTTCCGCGTCGCCCACCTTGGCCAGCGCTTCCAGGACGCGGGCCGGCGCTTCTCCCGCGCGGCGGGCCGCTTCCTGCTTGGCGATCTCTTTCGCCCGCGGGACGTAGTCCGGAACGCGGCGCGAGAGCGTGAATTCCGCCATGCGCACCGGGTTGCTGCGGTAGGAGGACGTCTCGCCGGAGGGGATCAGCTCGTCGGTGGTCGTCACTTCGTCGTGGATGACCGCGGCCAGTTCGACCAGGAGGTTTTCGGTCAGCTCATACATCGGCGGCCAGTCGGTGATATTCGGGCCCATGACCAGCTCGACGGAGGGGTCGGCTTTCCCGAATCCGTAGTAGCAACGCTTATCGTAGATGGATTTATCAAAGTGGTATTCGTGGTGGACGGGTTCGTAATCGACGTCGGTGGCCGGCGTGATGCGGCCGCCATTCAAAGCCGTGGCGGCGATGGAACGGGAATCCATCAGGCAGACCGCCGCGAACTGTCCTTCACCCGGTTTGGAACCTTCCCGGTTCGGGAAGTTCCGCGTCGCGTGACGCAGCGAGAGCCCGTTGTTGGCCGGTACGTCGCCCGCCCCGAAGCAAGGCCCGCAGAAGCTCGGTTTGATGATAGCGCCGGCGCTTAAGAGGTCGGCCGTCGCGCCGATCTTCATGAGCTCCATGGCGACCGGGGTCGAAGTCGGATAGACGGAGAAGCTGAAGGCGCCGGAGCCGGTGCTGCCGCCGCGGATGATATCAGCCGCTTCCGTGATATTGTCAAAGAGGCCGCCGCTGCAGCCGGCGATGACGCCCTGGTCGGCGTAGACGCCGCCGTCGTGGATCTTGTTGGTCAGATGGACGTCCGCCTTCGGATAGCGCTTGCGGGCATCCGCTTCCACGCCGGCCAGGATCTCCTCAGCGTTGGCCAGGAATTCCTTGATCGTATAGGCGTTGGAGGGATGGAAAGGCAGCGCGATCATCGGTTCGACCTTATCGAGCTCGATAGTGATCATCTTATCATAATAGGCGACCGCTTCCGGATGCAGTTCCTGATAGTCTTCCGGTCTCTGATGCGTCTCATAGAAGCCGCGCGTCACTTCATCGGTCTCCCAAATGGAGGAGAGGCAGGTCGTCTCGGTGGTCATGACGTCGATGCCGTTCCGGAAATCGATCGGCAGCTCCTTGATGCCGGGGCCGACGAATTCCAGGACCATATTATTGACGAATTTCGAAGCAAAGGTCGCCTTTACCAGGGCGATGGCTACGTCGTGCGGGCCGACGCCCTTCCGAGGTTTTCCGGTCAGGTAGACCAGGACGACTTTCGGCATCGGCACGTCCCAGGTGTTCTTCAGCAACTGTTTGGCCAGTTCCGGTCCGCCTTCGCCGACCGCCATCGTGCCCAGGGCCCCGTAACGGGTATGGGAGTCGGAGCCGAGGATCATGGCGCCGCATTTCGCGAGCTGTTCCCGGGCGTAAGAGTGAATGACGCTTTGATTGGCCGGCACATAGATGCCGCCGTATTTTTTGGCCGCGGACAGGCCGTACATGTGGTCGTCTTCATTGATGGTGCCGCCCACCGCGCATAGGCTGTTGTGGCAGTTGGTCAGCGCGTAGGGCATCGGGAATTCTTTCATCCCCGAGAAACGTGCCTGCTGAATGATGCCGACGTAGGTGATATCGTGTGAAGCCATGGCGTCAAACCGCACCTTCAGATTGGCGGGGTCGTCGGACTGGTTATGCGCCTGCATGATCTTCCAGGCGAGCGTTCCCTTGCGGGCTTCTTCCGCGGCAACCGGTGCCGTGTCCTGAACCTTACCGTCTACCAGATAAACTCCGTGATCGATCAGTTGAATCATACGTCCCTCCTTGAAACCATTGAAACCTTTTAAATTGCAGTTTCCTATTCATAGCATAGCACGATGCCGGCTAGCCAAAAAACATTTTTATTTTTTTACAATTCACAACCTTTTGATTGTACTGATATTTTCCCTGCTTAAAACAAAACGCCCCGGGAATTGAGGCGACCCCCAAAAGTTAGACTTTTGCTCCAGCGAGGAATCGCTGGAGTTTTTCTATGCAGCTAACATCTCTTCTCGGTATTCAACCGGACTTCGGTACCCAAGAGATGCCTTACTGCGTTTTTGGTTGTAATAACGTATATATTTATCTATCGCCTCTTTGAGGTCATCGAAACTGTTGTATACCTGGCCATAGTACATTTCCTGCTTCATGAGCCCAAAGAAATTCTCCATAGGTGAATTGTCGTAACAATTGCCTTTACGGGACATGCTCTGAAAAATGCTGTTCTTCTTCAGTTCATGGCGATAGGCATTCATCTGGTATGCCCAGCCACGGTCAGAGTGGAATGTGCGTCTGAACTTACAGTCGTTCGTCACATCGATTGCTTCGCTAAGAGCTGCCATAATACTCTGTGCAGATGGACGCTCTGAAATGCCGTAACTGAGGATTTCCAGATTCCACATATCCATGAAAGGATCAAGATAGAGCTTCTTGATGGATACTCTGCCTTTGTCATCAGGCTCATAGTACTTGAACTCAGTAGTATCTGTGGTGATCTTCTGATGAGGCACGCTTGTCTTGAATCTTCTATTCACTCTGTTAGGAGCGATCCTTCCAACGACACCCTTGTATGTGCTGAATCTGCGGCTCTTTCTGGTGTAGGATGTGACCTGCATGCCGTACTTTTGGACTATGCGATGGACACGCTTCTTGTTGATCTTGATGCCTTGCTTCCTAAGCTCTCCGTGGATCCGGCGATAGCCGTAGTCTTTGTGTGCTTCTCTGATGTCTCTCATGATCTGCAGAAGCTCAGCATCAGGATCTTCTCGATCAAAGCGCTTCTGCCAGTACATATACGAGGCTTTTGGAAGTCCTACTACTGCTAGAATGTCCTTTAGTTTGTATTCTCCTCGGAGGCTGTGGACGAGTCTCGCTGT
>JAFRYQ010000143.1 GCA_017437565.1 Bacillota bacterium | reverse complement strand
CGGCGCTTTTCATCGTCCGGAGACAGGTTCTTTTCAGACTGGTTATCCGACATGGGCTGTTAATTCCTTTGGATTCGTATTTATTCAAACTGGGCGGCGTAGAGCTTGTAGTAGGCGCCGCGGGCTTTCATCAGCTCTTCGTGACGGCCTTCCTCGACCACGTCGCCGTGTTCGACGACAAGGATCTTGTCTGCTTTTTCGATCGTGCTTAAGCGGTGGGCAATGACGAAGGAGGTCTTGCCGGCCATCAGGCGGCGGATCGCGACCTGCACTTCCTTTTCGGTCTCGGTATCCACGTTGGAGGTAGCCTCGTCCAGGATCAGCATGCGGGCGTCATAGAGCATGGCCCGGGCGATGGTCAGCAGCTGCTTCTGGCCCTTGGAGATGTTGCCGCCGTCCTCGGTAATCACGGTGCCGTAGCCCTGCGGCAGCTGCATGATCGTATTGTGAATGCGGGCGGCCTTGGCGGCAGCCACGACCTCGTCCATCGTGGCACCTTCCTTGCCGTAGGCAATGTTGTCGAAGATCGTTCCGTTAAAGAGCCAGGTGTCCTGCAGGACCATCGCGAAGCTGCGGCGCAGGGAATCGCGGGTCACGGCGCGGACCTCGTGGCCGTCGATCAGGATCTGGCCGCTGTCGACGTCATAGAAACGCATGAGCAGGTTGATGATCGTCGTTTTACCGGCGCCGGTGTGGCCGACGATAGCGATCGTTTTGCCCGCATCCGCTTCCAGATTGAAGCGCTTTAAGACCGGCTGGCCCGGCACGTAGCCGAAGCTGACATCCCGGCACTCGACCTTGCCCTTCACATCCTCCAGCACCAGGGCGTCTTCCTGATCCGCCGTTTCCTCCTCTTCATCCAGGAAACGGAAAACGCGTTCGGCAGCTGCCAGGGCCGAGATGATCTCGTTGAAGATGTTGGCAATCTCGTTGATCGGGCCGGAGAATTTGCGGGAGTAGAGCACGAAGGAGGAAATAACCTCCAGGTTGGCCATCCCGAGGATATACAGGGCGCCGCCGCCCAGACTGACCAGGGCCAGCCCGAGGTTGTTGACGAAGCCGACCAGCGGACCGGCCGTCATGGCGACGGACTGAGCGTTGGAGTAGGCATCGGCTGCTGCCCCGTTGATATGGCGGAAGTCTTCGCAGACGCCGTTTTCATAGGCGTAGGCCAGGATTGTCTTCTGGCCGCTGAATTTTTCTTCCACAAAGCCGTTCATGCGCCCGTAGGCTGCGCTGCGTTTCGCAAACAGCGGCCGGGAGATGTTCCCGCGGGTCTTGGTGATGATGACCGCGAGCGGGATCGTGATCAGGGTGGACAGGGACAGCCAGCGGGAGATCGAGATCATCATGATCAGGGATCCCGCGACCGTTACCGCACTGGTCAGGATCTGAACCAGATCCGTCGCGAGTGAGGTCGTCAGTACGTCGATGTCATAGGAGACGCGGCTGATGATGTCGCCGGCCAGGTTCCGGTCGAAATACTTGACAGGCATCGACAGAAGCTTGTGGAAAACATCCTTGCGCATCTGGTACCCGACGCGGCGGCTGATCCGCATCATGCAGATGTTGACCGTGAGCGTGATCAGGCCGCTGGCCGCATAGACCAGCAGCATGGCGAGGGCATAGTGGCCCACGCGCTCGAAGTTGACCTGACCGATCCCGGCTTCCGCTTCATGGATGGCCTTGCCGGCCAGCTTGGGCCCCATCAGGTTGCCTGCATTCGAGAGCAGAGAGAAGAGGATAATGATCGCCAGGGCGACGCGGTACCGGGCCAGATAGCTTAAGATCCGGGCCAGGGCCTGCCTGACATCCTTGGGCTTTTCCAGTTTACCGTTTCTGGGTTGTCCTCCGGGCGGCATGGCGGCACCTCCTTATTCCAAAGCGCCCATCTGGGCGTGAGCAATATCGCGGTAGTACGGGCAGGATTCCATCAGTTCGTCATGTGTGCCGTAGCCGATGGTCTCGCCGTCCCGGAGCACCAGGATGTGACTTAAGCTGCGGATGGAACTGACGCGCTGCGCGATCATGATCAGTGTGGAATCCTGATAGTGCTTTCCCAGGGTCTTGCGCAGCTCGGCGTCGGTGCGGTAGTCCAGGGCGGAAGAGGAATCGTCCAGGATCAGGATGCGGGGCTTGCCGGCCAGGCTCCGGGCGATCAGCATGCGCTGCTTCTGACCGCCGGAAAGGTTGGCGCCCTTGATCTCCGCGACAAAGTCCAGGCCGCCCTTTAAGCCGTAGACGAATTCGGCGGCCATCGCGTCCTTCACGGCGGCGTCGACCTGGCCCCGGCTTAAGGACCGGCCGAAGTCCACGTTGTTGAACAGGGTATCGTTGAAGATGATATCGTTCTGGAAGACCACGCCGAACTGACGGCGGAGCTCGTCCTTTTCATAGCCGCGGACGTCCCTGCCGTCGATGAACACGCCGCCGTCCTTCACGTCATAGAAGCGCATGAGCAGCTGGATGATCGTGGATTTGCCGGCGCCGGTCGGACCGATGATGCCGAGGCTCTCGCCCTGCTTTACGGCAAAGGAGAGATCCGAAAGCGCCAGTGTACGCTCCTGCCCGTCAATGGTCTTGGCATCCGAGTCGCCTTCCTGGTAGCGGAAGTTAACGTGCTCCATGCGGATGAGCTCGTTTCCTTCGGGCGTGAGGCATTCTTCGGGCGGCAGTACGGGCTGATCCTCAGGCGTCTTCACGACTTCTTCGATCCGCTTCGCGGAGGCGGAGGCCTTGCTCATCATCATAAAGATGCGGTTTAAGCCCATGACGCTCATGAGGATGATGTTGAAATAGGTAAGGCTGCCCAGGATGACACCGGGTTTCATGGCGCCGGAATTGACGCGGGTCGCGCCGACGTAGACGACCAGGGACAGGCCGATATTCAGGCAGATATTCATGACGGGGCCGGGCAGCGCCATGATCGTGGAGGCCCTGGTATTGCTGCGGAACATGGCTTCGTTGGCATCGTCAAAACGTTTTTCCTCGTAATCCTTTTTGGAGAGGGCCTTGACGACGCGGATGCCGGTGATGTTCTCG
>JAFRYQ010000142.1 GCA_017437565.1 Bacillota bacterium | reverse complement strand
GCAGCGAACACCCAAGCCCGGACCCGGGAAGGGCTGGCGATATACCATGCTGTCTGGCAAACCAAGGGTCTTGCCGACCATCCGGACCTCATCCTTGAAGAGCAGCTTGAGCGGTTCGACAAGTCCTTCGAAATGGATATCTTCCGGCAGACCGCCAACATTGTGATGGGATTTCACCGGACCGGATTCCAGAATGTCCGGATAAATCGTGCCCTGCGCCAGGAATTCGATGCCTTCCAGCTTGCGGGCTTCTTCCGCGAAGACTTCGATGAATTCGCCGCCGATGATGTGGCGCTTCTCTTCCGGATCGGTAACGCCGGCTAATTTATCCAGGAAGCGGTCGACCGCGTCGACGTAGATGAGGTTGGCCTTCATCTCATCACGGAAGACCTGGATGACCTGTTCCGGCTCTCCTTTGCGGAGGAGGCCGTGGTTCACGTGCACGCAGGTGAGCTGGTCGCCGATGGCTTTGATGAGGAGCGCGGCTACGACCGAACTGTCAACGCCGCCGGAAAGAGCCAGCAAAACCTTCTTATTACCGACCTGCTCCTGGATCGCTTCGATCTGCTCAGCGATAAACGCGTTCGCGAGTTCCGGGGTCGTGATTCTGACCATATCGTCAGGACGTCTTTCGTATACCATAAGATCCTCCCTTAGTTCGTATAGTTATCAAAATACCCCTGGACCAGGACGACGGGCGTTCCCTTATCCCCGGAACCACTGGTCAGGTCGCAGAGGGAACCGATCAGGTCGGTCAGCTGCCGCGGGGTCGTGCCCTGGGACGCCATATTGCCAACCAGATTGTCGCCCTTGGACTTGATGGAGGTTTTAATAGCCTCTTTCAGTTCTTCTCCGGAAAGGTCCTTATAGTCGTTATCCGCCAGGTATTTCAGTTTCAGTTCGTTCGGCGTACCGATGAGTCCTGCCGTGTGGAAGGGAGATACGACCGGATCGGCAAGTTCCCAAATCTTGCCCTGCGGATCTTTAAAGGCGCCGTCACCATAGACCATGACTTCCACGTTCTTGCCGGTCTCGGCTTTCAGACGGGCGGCGATCTCTTCCACCAGACCCTGTCCGTCGTTCGGGAACAGTTTTACCTTGTCTTCGGTAGACTTATTGGAACCAAGAAGGCCGTATTTTTCATTGCAACCGCTCTGGCTGCCATCTGCGCGCACGACCGGCGCGTTCAGGATATCATCCAGTCCGCAGACCTTCTCGGCGCCGGCTGCTTTCAGCAAGCGTTTGGAGCGGGCACGGGTGTGGATATCGCAGGTCAACACGTTCTTGGTATAGTTCAGGATCGCCTGTGGATGATTGGCGAAAATGATCTCGCATTCCGCGCCGCAACCTTCGATCAGCTTCCCATAATAGTCGACATAATCGACGCCGGTGAACGGATGCGCGTTTACCCCGAAGAGTTCACGGTATTTTTCCAGCGTCAGGACGTCCGCATAAGGATCGACACCGGCTGCATCCAGTTTATCGAGGGAAACGAGTTCGTTTCCTACTTCATCGGACGGATAGCTCAGCATGAGCACGATCTTCTTGGCGCCCTTAGCGATGCCGCGCAGGCATATCGCGAAGCGGTTACGGGAAAGGATCGGGAAGATAACGCCGACCGTTTCGCCACCCAGTTTTGCTTTTACGTCGGCAGCGATATCGTCTACCGTGCAGTAATTGCCCTGAGCGCGGGCAACGATCGATTCGGTGATCGCGACCACGTCCCGGTCATGAAGCTTGAAGCCCCATTCCTCGTCCTTTGACGCGGTAAGCACGCTCTCGGTAATAATTGTGGCAAGATCGTCCCCTTCCCGGATGATCGGACAGCGAATACCCCGGGAAACGGTTCCCACAGCTCTAACGGAATCAGCCATATGTTTACCTCCTTCAATCCTTCAGGATCGCTCCTGAACAGACTTGATTATCAATTAAAACACGCAAAAAATTATACCTTATTATGCCCCTGTACCGCAAGATTTTTATAACAGATCGAGCGAGAAATATGCATTCACACTCCGCATCTCTCGCGGTCTCTTCATGCCGCCCCGGCTTACGCTGCCTCGTCCTCCTGCTCCAGGGCTTCGCTGTTCACCGGGAAGGTGAAATAGGTATCCGGATAAGGTTCCCCGGCCAGCGTGAAATGCCACCATTCCGTCTCCAGCGGTTCGAAGCCGTGCCGCATCATGACCTCCCGCAGGAGCATGCGGTTCGCGTACTGTTCTTCCGTGATCCCCATATAATCCGGATGGCTGCGCTCCCCGAAGAAATCGAAGGTC
>JAFRYQ010000141.1 GCA_017437565.1 Bacillota bacterium | reverse complement strand
TTCACCACCCCGGATTATGTCAGAGTCGGCGGCATTAAGGCCATTGCTGACGGTTTTACCAAATACACGCCCGGAAACGGTATCTATGAACTCCGGGAAGCCATCTCTGACAAACTAAACAAAGACAACCATATTCCCTGCACGCCGGACAATATCTGCATCGCGGTAGGCGCCAAGCAGGCTGTCTACAGCAGCCTCATGGTCACCTGCTATGAAGGCGATGAGGTCATCATCCCTATCCCCTGCTGGGTCAGCTATACGGAGATGGCCAAGCTCGCCGGCGCGACCCCGGTCCTAGTCCCCTGCCAGGAAAATTACGATTTAGATCTGGCGGCAATCGAAGCAGCCATTACCGAAAAAACCCGGGCCATCATCATCTGCACGCCGAATAATCCGACCGGCGCAGTTTACAGCAAGGAAACGTTGACCCGTCTCGCCGAACTGGCGGTGGAACATGATTTCTTTATCATCGTGGATGAAATCTACGAGAAGCTCATTTACGACGGTTACGAGCATTTCAGCATCGCTTCCATCTCCCAGGAGGTCTGGGAGCATACGCTCACCATCAACGGCTTTTCCAAGGCTTACGCCATGACCGGCTGGCGCATCGGTTATCTCTGCGCCAGGAAGGACATCATTAAGGCGGTCATGTCCCTGCAGAGCCAGATCAACTCCTCTAACTGCTCCATCACCCAGAAGGCAGCGGTGGCGGCTCTCACCGGCCCCCAGGACGACCTGGGCAAAATGGTGGAAGAATTCATCCGCCGTAAAGAGTATGTCTGCTCCCGCATCGCGGCCATCCCCGGCATGTTCTGCCCCGAACCGCACGGCGCTTTCTATGTGCTGGCCGATATCAAGGCCTTCCTTGGCAAACGGGACGGCGACTGGGTCATTAACAACGGCTATGATTTAAGCGAGTACCTGCTCAGCAAGGAACTGATTTCCACGGTTCCCGGCGAAGCTTATAACATCGAAGGAAAGATCCGTTTCTCCTATTCCAATTCTATGGAAAATCTGAAAGAAGCCTTTGACCGGATCGAGAGGGCGCTCGCGCGTCTGAGCTGACAGACAGAAGAGGAAGCAAATGAACGATCTTTATGTAAAATCTCCAGGCATGCAGACCAGCATCCAGGACCAGGGGCGCTTTGGCTATCAGTGGAGCGGCATGTGCCCTTCCGGGGCGATGGATATGCGGGCGCTGCGCATCGCCAACCTCCTAGTCGATAACGACATGGATGAGGCTGGCCTGGAAGTGACGATCATGGGGCCCGAGCTAGTCTTTCAGACCGACGAGGTGATTGCCGTGACCGGCGCGGATCTCTCTCCGACCATCGATGGCCAGCCGCTTCCGATGTATCAGGCTTACGCCGTGAAGAGCGGTCAAAGCCTCCGCTTTGGGACCAGGAAATATGGCTGCCGCGCCTATATCGCTTTTGCCGGCGGCCTCGACGTGGAGCCTCTTTACGGGAGCCGTTCCACCTGGTTGCGCATCAATATCGGCCCGGTGAATCACGCTTTGAAAGCCGGCGAGTCCTATGGATTCCGCGCTCCGAAAGGGACGCTTCCGAACCTGGGTGCCCGCCGCTGCGAAAAAGAAATCATCAAAGGCGACGACGTTCTTCTGCGCATCATCCTCGGCCCCCAGGACTATCTCTTTACGGAAGGCGGCCTGGAAAACCTGCTGAATCCGGACGGATTCAAGGTCTCCGACCTGGCAAACCGGCAGGGCTATCGTCTGGAAGGCCCAAAGGTGGAGCTAAAGAAAAAAGGCAGCATCGTCTCGGACGGCATCGCCAAGGGCGCGATTCAGATTCCGCCCAATGAGCAGCCTCTCGTTCTGCTCAGCGAGCGTCAAAGCACAGGCGGTTACGCCAAGATCGGCAACGTCATTACCGTTGATCTTCCCAAGATCGGCCAAGCCATGCCGGGATCCCGCATCCATTTCACCACGGTTTCCGTGGAGGAAGCCCAAGACCTCGTCGCGGAAGAAGCCGCTTTCTTCGCCGCTTTAAAAGAGAAGCTGACTGCCTCCGGACCGCATACCTACCGGGCCACCGTCAACAACCACGCCTATGTCATCACCATCGAAGAAATCGAATAAGGAGGGAGCACAGATGGAGAATCAGATACAATTCCTGACCTGCGGAGACAGTGCTCTCACCATTCAGTTCGGTGAAGTGGCGGAAATCAAGACCAATCTCATGGTGCGGGAACTCGATGAAGTCCTGAAGGCCAATCCGATTCCGGGGATTGTGGAAACCGTCCCCACCTATCGGTCGGAGATGATTCATTACAACCCGCTCAGAATCCGCTATGCGGACCTGGTCCGGGAACTGAAAGTGGCGATGGAACATGTGGAATGGGACGCGCTCAAGCCGTCTAATGAAGTCGTCGTCGTACCGATCTTCTACCGCTGCCCGAAGACAGAGCTTGACCGGATCGCGGAATACGAGCACATGACGGCAGATGAAGTCGTCCGGATCCATACCGGTCGCTATCACTACTGCTTCATGATGGGCGTCGCGCCCGGCACCGCTTATCTCAGCGCGCCGGCGGGCAGTTTTACCATCCCGCGCAAGGCCACGCCCGTTCCGAAACCCTACGCCAGCAGCATCCAAATCTGGTCGACGCATACGACTATCAGCCCCTTCCACTCACAGTCGGGCTGGAACTTCCTGGGGCAGGTTCCCGCCGCGTCCTATAATCCCAACCGCCCAGAAGATCCCTTCCTGGTGCATCCCGGCCAATGGGTGAAATTCCGCGAAGTCGAAAAGGACGAGTTCGAAGCCATCGAAGCGGAATTCCTGGCCAACCGCTATCAGCGCGAAGTCGTCACGAAGGATTTAAGTGAATTACCCTATCAACAATAAATCACAGTATCAATGGAAAGGAGTTACCCATGAAGTACATCGATCTCAATTCGGATCTTGGCGAGAGCTTCGGCAATTATAAGCTGGAGAATACGGATGCCATCCTGGACATCATCTCTTCCGCCAACCTCGCTTGCGGCTTCCATGCTGGCGATCCGATGGTCATGAATCAGACCGTCGCTAAATGCGTCGAAAAGGGCGTGGTCATCGGAGCGCATGTCGGCTATCCGGACCTGCAGGGCTTCGGCCGCCGCAAGATGGATCTGACCTTTGATGAAATCTACAACTTTACCCTTTACCAGCTGGGCGCCCTGGAAGCCTTTACGCGCATCCACGGCACCCGCATCCGCCACGTGAACGGGCACGGCGCACTTGGCAACCTCTCCCATAAGGATGAGAAGGTCGCGCATGCCATCGTAAAAGCGGCTCATGACTTTGATCCGTCCCTGCTGATCGCCGCGCCCCGCGCTTCTTCCTGCATGGTGAAATACGCCGAGCAGTATGGCATGGGCGTGATCGGGAATATGTTCCACGTTGACCGCAATTATGAAGAAGACCTGGCCCTGGTACCGCGCGGCACCCCCCAGGCCATGATCGAAGACGAAGATGTGGCCCTGGCCCGCGTCATCCGCGCCATCAAGGAGAACAAGGTTGTCGCGGTAACCGGGAAGGACATCGACATCGCGCCACCGAAGCGCATCCTGATCCATGGCGACCAGCCGAAAGCTTTGATCTTCGCGAAAAAGATGAAAGACGCCTTGGACGCGGAGGGCATCGGGATCTGCTACAGCGCCGATATGCCGGTGGAAGAATAGTGTTTTATATATAAAATAAAAGAAAGAGGTAACTGAAATGGCAAAAGATTATGTCGGAAAAATGGGCTTCCGCTTCCGTCCGGAGATTGAGAGACCGGATCCCAAGTGGGTGAAAAAGCTGATGGAAGAAGATTACAGCACCCCTTATCTTTCGGATGGGATGAATAAGCTCTATACGATGGATATGGGCATTCACCAGCTCTTCATCGCCCCGAAGATGGCGGGTCCTGCGGTAACCGTAAAATGCCGCTCTGCAGACAACCTGGCCCTACATAAATCCTTCGAATACGTGAAGCCGGGCGACGTCCTAGTCGTGGAAACCCAGCGCGGGTTTGGCTACGCGGTCTGCGGCGATATCATGATCAGCATCATGCTCAAGCTCGGCGTAGCCGGCCTGATCGTGGATGGCTGCATCCGTGACATTGAAAACGTCCGTAATATGGGCCTTCCGGTCTTCGCGCGCGGCACCGTCTGTGGCTCCGGCCATAAGGACGGACCTGGCGAAGTGAACTTCCCCATCGCTTGTGGCGGCATCGTGGTCAACCCCGGCGACCTAATCTTCGGCGACGAGAATGGCGTCGTCTGCGTTCCGAAAGAGGATATCGAAGAGACTATGGCCAACGCCGCCAAGAAAAAGGCTCAAGACGAAGCCCGCATCGCCGGTATCGAACGCGGCGAGATCATCCGTCCGGGCCTGGACGATTATCTGCGCGCAAAAGGGATCATCGAATGATTGATACGATCCAGAAATACTTCCGCGTCGGTACCATTCCCTCGGTAAGTTTTCCCGGATCCGCGAATATGGCTGAAGTAATCAGACGCTTAGGGGCTGATGATTACTTCAGCTATCTTGAATTAGATCACGAGCTGTGCTCCCGGCATGCGGAAGCGCTCACCCGTTACCTCCGTCCCGGCCATCTGAGCCTCTGCTATAACGCACACAGCGTTGCGTTCAGCGGGAATAATCCGTGCGATCTGGATGAGGACAGACGTCGGGCTGCCGAAACCCGCCTGCTGAATGCGGTGGAAGAAGCGCACCGCTTCGGCGCGGAAGCGTTTACGTTGCCCCCGGGGCCCTGTGACATCCGGGACCGCGCGGACGGTCTCCGGCAGCTCTCCCGTACTCTAATCGCTCTGAGCCAAAAGGCTGAGCCTTACGGCATGCGTGTGGAACTGGAGCTCTTCGATTACGATCTGGATAAATGCGGCTTGATCGGCCCGGCGCCCTTAGCAGCGGAGCTAGCGGCTAACGTGCGGGAAAGCGTTCCGAATTTCGGGCTTCTCGTTGATCTGAGCCACTTTCCAGCCATCGGAGAAGATTCCTGCTTTATCCTCCGCACCCTACGACCCTATATCACCCACTTCCACATGGGTAATATTGTAATCCGGGAAGGAATGCCCTCTTACGGGGACAACCATCCCCGCTTCGGTTATCCCGCCAGTGAAAACGACGTGAAAGAGTTACTGCACTTTTTATCGGTACTGGGCCGGGAAGGATTCTTCTGTGAGGATTCCCCCTACCCTCTCACCTTCGAAGTCCGACCGCAGCCGGGTGAGGATCCTGACATCGTTCTCGCCAACGCGAAGCGAACGCTGAATCGCGCCTGGTCTCTCATTTCATCAGAAAGGATTCCCCTATGACAATCAAAGAAAAAATCGCCCAGGGCCGGATGGTCACCGGGACGATGCTCCGTGTCGTCCGCAATCCGGCCATCGCCTATCTCGCCGAACAGGCCGGCATCGACTTTATCATGTTTGACTGTGAGCACTCCAACTATTCGCTGGAAACCATTCACGACGTCGCCCTCACCGCCCGCGCGCTCGGCGTCTCGGTCATGGCTCGCATCCCCTGCCTGCGGGAAGAATATGTCTCCCGCATGCTGGAAGCCGGCCTGGAAGGCATCCAGGTACCGATGGTGGAAACGGCCGAGCAGGCCCGTCAGATCGTCGATTACTGCAAATACCCGCCGGTCGGTTCCCGGGGATTCTCCGCCAACACCGCCAATACCAACTACCAGAAAGTCAAACATGTGGAGATGATGGAAAACCGCAACGCCAATACGGTAGTCATCGCGCAAATCGAAACCAGGCTCGGCGTGGAGAACGCCTATGAAATCGCCGCCGTGGAGGGCGTCGACGTGCTGCTGGTCGGTCCGAACGACCTTTCCATCTCCTTAGGCATCCCCGGTGAAGTGAAGAACCAGATCGAACTGGACGCCATTGCCCGGGTCGCCGATGCCTGCGACGCGCACGGCAAGCTGTTCGCGCTCCACGCCGGCCCCGATATGTGCGATCTGTTCGCGGACCGCCTGGGCATCAATATCCAGAAATTCGATATCGACTTCCTCCTGGAAGGGTTTAAAAAGATTAAATCTTACGCCGACGAAAAGCTCGTCCGTTAATGATGAGGTTCTTACAATGAATACAGATTCCCAAATTCTTCGTGAATTGGAAAATTACGACACCGCGACCATTTCCAATATCATCGGCACCTTTCCGGACCAGGACACCTGTCTGGCGCTCTACAATCCCTGGACCGTCAACTGGTATACGGACGAGCGGATCCGCTGCATGTTTCCGGAACACGGCGCCCGGGTCGGCCATGTGGTGACGGTCGTCTACGGCATGCCGGACTCCTTCGGCAGCAAGCTAGGCTTTGTCGACATCCTGAAGGCCATCGAGAAAACACCCAAACCTATCATCCTCGCCGTCAAGCAGGATTTTCCCGAGGAAAT